>NZ_JAWPOX010000008.1:0-158858 GCF_033344475.1 Vibrio sp. 1288 | reverse complement strand
CAACAGCAACAGCAACAGCAACAGCAACAGCAACAGCAACAGCAACAGCAACAGCAACAGCAACAGCAACAGCAACAGCAACAAAAGTCTCAAAACGAAGGGAAAGAAGCGCAAGGACAACAGTCACAAAATCAGCAAGATTCTGAAAATAAAGAAGAAAAACAAGAAACGGAACAACATCAACCGCAACGAGATGACAAGCAAGTGAAGGATCAAGGTGAACCAATACAGGCTAAAGCGCATCCCGAAAAAATGCATCAGGATGATCCTGAGTTCCGTCGACTAGAAGCAGTAGAAAGTGCTCGCGACCCAAGCTTTTTGATCCGTGCGCAAATGCAACTTCAAGCGCAACAAAAACAACCTCCACAACAATCTCAAAAGGAGTGGTAAGCCTGTGATGAACAAAGGCGTAAAACTGGTCTTTATTTTTGTGGCCAGCCTAATATCCAGTTTCTCGGTGATGGCACAGACACTTCAAGCTAGTGTGAATAAAACACAAGTAGCCAAGAATGAAGTGATTAACCTCAGAATCATTTCAGATACTGAGCTCAGCTCAGACTCAATCGACTTCAATGTTCTAGAGAAAGACTTCTTCTTGGGTCAACCTCGTTATGGCCGCTCTAGCAATAACATTAACGGAAGAAAATCAGTGCGTACCGAGTGGAGTATCTCAATTGCACCAATGAAAGAAGGTGTTCTGATTATTCCAAGTTTTTCCGCTGATGGTATGAAAACGGAGCCGATAAAACTACGTGTCAACGCGAGCCAAACAGACCCCAATCTTGATGATCTATTTAGCTTCAATATTACGGTCGACAACAGTACGCTCTACCCTCAGCAATCTGCAACATTACGTATACAGCTTCTAATCAAAGCGGACACTCGACGCCTAGATAACCCACAAATAGTACCTCCGCAAATTGAAGGCATGAAGCTTGAGGCACTGGGTGGCTTACAGCAAAGACAGAAGATCTTAAATGGGTTAGAAGTAGCGGTCATAGAGCAGTCGTTTCGCTTAACGGCCAATCAACCAGGCACTTATACCTTGATAGGTCCTAAACTGACCGGTTCTTATATTTATGGCGACAGCTTGACGGGCTCAACCAAAATAATGCCTATCAATACCAAAGCGGAACGCATGCCAATAACGGTCAAACCGATTCCGAGCGAATTTAAAGGTGAATGGCTTCCTGCTTCAGCGTTAGAAATGACACAGAGCTGGCAAGATGATCAAGGTAATCTACTGTCGATTAACGCGATCAACACAGTAAAGCAAGGTTCTTCACTCACTCGAACCATTCAAGTTAAGGCTCGCGGTACACAAGCCGAATATCTGCCACGAGTCAATATTAGTTACCCGAGTTCACTGCGCGTGTATCCCGAACAACCTAAGTTCGATAGCGCGAGAGATGGCACCGTTACCATGACGGTGAAGCAAGTCATTATTCCTACAGAGGCCGGGAAATATACCTTACCAGGATACGACTTGAACTGGTGGGACAGTCAAAATGATGAAGCGAAGAAAACAACGTTACCAGAGCTAACATTAGACGTAGAGAAAAATGACACTGGGCTAATCACGTTGCCGGAATCGCCTCTTTCAGCGCCTTTAGTGTCAGCCCCTAGTCCTGAATCAAGCGGCGATGTAAACAGTCTCTGGCGAACATTAACCTTTGTTTTCTTAGGGCTTTGGATAATGACATTGGGAATCGCTATTTGGGCATGGAAAAAGCGGTCAATAACAGCGAGTGGAACGGTTTCATATACTGAACAGCCACTTTGCATCGACGCGCTAAAAAAAGTCATCGAAGAGGGCGATGCTGCGAAAATTGAACGCTCTGTAAATGAGTATTTAACCACTCATCAAGGCAGGCTAAACCCTGGCGACGTACAAGCAATTAAGCAAGAGCTTAATGCCATGAATCAAGCGTATTTTAGTGCTAACCAACAACCTTGGAGCCCTGATTCGCTGCTAGCGAAAATTCAAAACCTTGGCAAAGCAAACGTAACGAAAACCGACCACCAACTCGAAAAGTTATAAATAACTAGATAACAATGGCAGCTCTCATGAGCTGCCAATTCTCTTATCCGGCCAAATTTTGCTTTAGCGGTTTTATCTAGAGCACCAACCGCCGCTTCTTCCCTATCAAGTTGCTCTTATGAACATCACTTACTCAACAAAACTTGGGGCTCGTATTCGTATCGCCTTACACAATTTCGCCCATGATTCTTCGCTTGATAGAGTGCCTTATCCGACAACTGATATAAATGGTCGAAATTAAAGTCTTTGCCTTTCGCTTTATAACAGGAGTAACCGACTGAAACGGTAAGTAACTCCCCTTCTGGGTTATGTCGATGCTTTATCCCCTCGCCCTCGATGCACTGACGAATGCACTCTGCTCTCAGTCGGACCTCCTCTTGCTCAGAACCAATCATGAGCAATGCAAACTCCTCACCTCCGATACGGCAAAAAACTTCATCTTCACCTTTGGTATGATGATCCAAGATATAGCCAATTCGCATCAATGCGATATCGCCTTCGAGATGACCATAGTGATTATTGAATAAGCCAAAATGGTCAATATCAATCAGGATCAGGCCAAACGACATGTCGTCTTCACACTCTAGGGCACAATATTTTTGCATCACATGTTCTAACATGCGGCGATTACCAAGACGCGTCAAAGGATCGAGCTTAGAAAGTACCTCAAGCTGTCGATTGGCTTCCTCCAACTCTTTTGTTCGGTTCTGAACCTCCAGCTCTAAGTTTTCGTTTAATTCGCGAATAGCCTCTTGAGCTTGAGTACGTTGCAATACTTCAGCTAAGCTGGACGCGAACATACGAATCACTTCACGTAACTGAGAAGTTAACGGCGCACGTGTCAGCAAATTATCAACAGCGATAAAGGCGATAGGACCACTGCTATTTGAAGTCAATACCGTCATCGCAGCCCAACCAAAGCCAACAATATTACAGTCATGATAAATAGGCACTGATTCTTCAAATGCGACTTCGTTTGGCATTGAGCGAGCCAGATTTATAAGAGAGAAATCTTGGGTTTCGCCAAAGAAGTAAGATTCATCCACCACATTACCTTGAATATCGGTACCCCACGTTCCTTGCATGTAAGAGCAATTTTCATCAGTTAAAAACACCGCCATTCGATCAATACCAAGATTTTTAATGGCGAAAGTGACGGCCGATTTGCATACTCCACTGACAGTAGTGCAACGTGATAACTCAACCATGCTTGAATGCAGCATGCGTACGTTTTGTTCTTGGCGCTTACGAATGTAAATTTGAGAGAAGAGTGAACCAAACGAGTCCAACATCTGTTTTTGATATGCCGTTATCGGCTTACGATGAATAAAGTTATCTAGCGCGAACCACCCAAACGGTTCATTGCCATCGCGTAAAATCAACATCGCATTCCAGCCCTGCCCGATGACCTTGCCTGCTGTGTATATTGGCGCGTCTTCTACAATCACTAAGTTGCTCTCAAGGCTAGATAACGCGGTGATATACTCCTCGCTAAGTTGATGTAAATCGTATTGTGTGTGAAATTCATCAATCGTAATTCCTGACTCATCCGTGCCGTATGTACCACTGAAGCTGCGCTTTTTCATATCGAGAAGCATCAGTGTAGAGCGATCAAACCCAAGTCGTTCACGTAACGCTTCGACGGCTTTGTAGTACAAGTCCTTTAAAGAATCAGGATTAGAGATTTCGAGTGCAACTTGCTGAACTAACTTCATATTTTCGATAAAGCGCTCGCGTTGGCTAATCTCATCAACATATTGCGCTTCACGAATATCTCTGTGCCTGATCTCTTTCGAGGCATTTTTTTCAGCACGAATACATTGCCAACGCGCCGCTGCGAGCTGCATTGCGTCGTAACTTTCTTCATAGATATTATGTGCTGTGCGAGCATGTACAGATTGAATCAGTAGGTAGGTACGTTTGATAGGCGTGTTGTCGAGCATCATGATGTAACTATCACCGCCTAAATCTCGGGTGTGATTCCAGTTACAAGTGTTGATCGCCAGAGGTATGATGCTTTCAGAGGTATCAAACTGACTTGCCCACTCCCAGAATGTCTCAGGATAGTTTTGGGTTGGGTAAAGCTCTCCGCGAGAGAAGCTCATAGAATGACGAGGGTTAATTGAAGGATCTTCAAAAATAGCGAGGGCTTGAGGGGAGAACAGACTCTCTAAATGATCAAAGATTGCCTCCGCTAGCAACCGATGGTCCCTCGTTGAAGACACTTTTCTTGTAAAACTTCTTAAACTCACCCTACCAACCTAATCTACTTTTTTATCCTCGATAAAAAACTACTTAGGCCATGATATGCAATCAATACGTTCAAATTTGAGCTGTTAAGTCATTCGCAAAATTATCAGACTTAGTGTTACATTCGAGAGCTCTTCAGCACTTTTAAAGCCATGTTTCACATAAGTTACATGCTTTATAAACTGGGGAGGAAAGTTGTACTTATTTACAAGATTTTTGTGTTGGTAGATGTTTTAAGCCTACGACTTAAAAAGAAAAAGGCCCCTCATCAAGAGGGGCAAAGTTACCATCGCTTATAGTTATTTAGTTATGCTTGTAAATACGGTGGATTAACCGAAATCACCATTTACGTAGCCTTGAGTACGGTCGTCTTGAGGGTTGCTAAAGATCACTTGCGTATCGTTGTGCTCAACCAGTTCACCCATTAGGAAAAACGCAGTGCGGTCAGAGATACGACGCGCCTGTTGCATTGAGTGAGTCACGATAACGATGGTGTAGTTCTTCTTTAGCTCTTCCATCAGTTCTTCGATTTTGTGTGTCGCAATTGGGTCAAGTGCCGACGTTGGCTCATCCATCAGAATCACATCCGGCTCCATCGCGATTGTACGTGCAATACATAAACGTTGCTGCTGACCACCAGAAAGACCGAATGCGTGTGATTTAAGGCGATCTTTCACCTCATCCCAAAGTGCAGCACCGCGCAGCGAACGCTCTACCACTTCATCAATTGTCTTTTTGTCTTTGATACCTTGAGCACGTAAGCCGTAAGCCACGTTCTCGTAAATGCTCATCGGGAATGGGTTTGGCTTTTGGAATACCATGCCGACTTTGATGCGAAGGTCAGCAACATCAATGTTGCCGTAAATATCTTCGCCGTCCATCGCCAATTTACCTGTAATTTTCACGCCTTCGATTAGATCATTCATTCGGTTCAAACAGCGTAGAAGCGTTGATTTTCCGCAACCTGACGGGCCGATAAGTGCAGTTACTTGGCGAACTGGAATTGGTAAGTTGATCGATTTCAGTGCTTGGTTGTCACCGTAGAATAGGTCTAGGTTTTCAATATCAAATTTGTTCATTGTCTTAATCTCTTAATTCTTGAATTCGTGTCTTTTAACGTGCGTTCTTAATTAGTGTTGTTAGTAAGTTGCGGTGTTAAAACGTCTAGCAATCAGTTTCGTTACCATGTTGATCAAGAGAACAACTACGATAAGCACTGTTGCCGTACCGTAAGCCTGATTCCATTCTTCAACGGTAAACAGTTCGGTAGTCAGTTTGTATAGGTGAACGGTTAGCGTACGACCTGAATCCAATAAAGAATCAGGAATACGTGCAACCATACCTGCTGTCAGGAATACTGGAGCAGACTCACCAATGACACGACCAATACTTAGAATGACCGAGGTTAAGATACCTGGCATTGCGCTCGGAAGAATCAAACGCCAGATAGTGTAAATCTTAGAAGCACCGAGGCCATAAGAGCCTTCACGGTACGTTTGTGGTACTGCCATCAACGCTTCTTCCGTTGTACGGATGATAACTGGCAGGATTAGGATACTTAGCGTCAATGCACCCGACAGAATCGAGAAGCCAAGGCCAAGAATCGCCACGAAGAAAGTCATACCAAACAGGCCGAAAATGATCGACGGGATACCCGCCAATGACTCGGTACAGAATCGGATGATTTTCACCAAACGACTGCCCACTTTCGCGTATTCGGTCAAGTAGATTGCCGTCATGATACCGAGTGGCGCTGCCACTGCGATAGAAGCGATAACCATGTAAATGGTCGCCACAATCATTGGGAAGATACCGTGCTCTTCACCTGTGCGCGTATAGTTATCAGTAATGAAGTTCCAATCTACGTGTTGTAGACCGTTTGATAGGATGTACCAGATAATCCAGAACAAGAAACCTACCGTTAGTGCTGCCGAAATCCAGACAAATGCGTTAAAGACATTATCTTTGAACTGGCGTGCTTTTTTTAGTTTTGCGCGATCCATAATAGTCACCTTTAACGAGCGATTACTTCGCTTTTTCTCGGTTTAGGTACAGTAGTACAGCGTTCAACGACATGATGAAGACCAGAAGTACTACACCTGTAGCGTAAAGTGCGTTCGCGTGAACACCACTTGCGTAAGACATTTCAATAGCGATGTTTGCAGTTAGTGTACGAGCCGAATCCAAGATGCCTTCTGGCATTGCCGGCGCGTTACCCATAACCATGATAATCGCCATGGTCTCACCCAACGCACGACCGATACCCAGTATCACACCTGTCATGATGCCTGAGCGAGCCGCTGGAACGAGCAACTTAAAGATGGTGTAGATTTTCGATGCGCCCAGTGCCAAAGAACCTTCTTTATAAGTACGAGGGACAGCGCGAATAGACGTTTCAGAAACCGTAATTACTGTTGGTAGAATCATCACACCAAGAACAATAATACCGGCCAAGATAGTGTTACCTGCAGGTACATCAAATACTTTCTGAATCAATGGAACGATAATAACCAGACCGAAGAAACCGTAGACCACTGAAGGAATACCGGCTAGCAGCTCAACCGCTGGACGGATAATGTCTGCTAATCGCTTTGGTGCGATTTCAGCGATAAAAATGGCGGTCAGAACACCAATTGGAACCCCAACAATGACAGCACCAGCCGTCGATACGATAGATGCCACAATCATGGTGGCGACACCGTAAAGCGCAGGTGGTAACCAGTTTTGTCCTAAGACAATGCCCGATACGCCTGCTTCTTGGAATGCCGGAATACTCTCTCGAACGATGAAGTATGCAATAACGGCCAATGAAACAATGCCGATTACGGCACTCGTTAGGAACAAGCCGTGGAAGATGCGCTCTTTCCAGTCTACACGACGCTTCTCGCGTAGGCCTGACTTGCTGATAGCTCTAGCGTCAGTATTCATAAGCTTTTCACTATTTGTTGCGATGGTCATTTAAAAATCTCACGGTTCTGGGCAATGCCGTTGAACACAATGGATAGAAAAGGCTCAGCCCGAAACGTTGGGCTGAGCAAACTTTAGAGTCCCGATGGGATTAGTTAACTGAGATGTAACCTTTTTGGTCAACTAGCGCTTGCGCTTCGTCAGTTAGCATCCAGTCTAGGAATTTTTGCGTTTCTGTTGATGGCTTGCCTTCTTTGTAAAGAACAAGGAATGGACGCGCTACTTTGTAAGAACCGTTTTTAACGTTAGCTACCGTTGCATCAACGCCGTCGATTGCTAGCGCATTAACAGTGTTGTCTACAGTACCAAGAGAAATGTAGCCGATTGCGTATGGGTTAGATGCAACCATTGTTTTCAGTGCGCCGTTACCGTTTGCAACTTGAGCACGTTGAGAGATAGCTGATACCTTCTTACCAGAAATCTTCATTTTTAGAGACATGATGTCTTCAAATGCGCCACGAGTACCAGAAGCTGTGTCACGAGTAATGGCTACGATTGGCTTGTCTGCACCACCGACTTCTTTCCAGTTTGATACTTCGCCTTTGTAGATTGCAGTCACTTGCTCGGCTGTTAGACCTGGCAGTTTGTTTTGTGGGTTAACAACCACTGCGATACCATCACGAGCAACCACTTCTTCGATTAGTGTTGATTCTTTTTCAGAGTCTTTTAGATTACGAGAAGACATACCAAGGTCTGCTGAACCATTTTTCGCTGCTTTTACACCAGCTGAAGAACCAGGACCTTGAACTTCGATAAATACGTTAGGGTTCTTCTTCATGTACGTTTCAGAGAAAACTTCCATCAGTGGAGTTACGCTGCTAGAACCCACTGCAGAGATAGTTTCTTTAGCAGAAACAGGAGTCACTGCCATTGCGCCTAGAAGTGCGATTGCACCGATTACTGTCTTTTTCATCACAATTTCCTTAAGTGGCTTTATTGCCGTTGTGTTTCACTTGAACGGTGCTCACTTTAGAATTTGAATATGACAGTTGTGTTTCACTTAGTTGAACCCTCTATGACACGTTGTCATTTCTAACTATTAATTCCGCGACTTATCCCTCTCTCAATTTGAACGTAACGTTTTTATAACGTTGCCTCATGTTCAAGATGATAACCCCATCGATTTTGGTACATTTCATAACAATTAGATATGAGTAACTCATTGATTTAGCAAATGTAACAATTAAAATCGAAATGCTTATTTATAAAAAAGATAATAATCAAACCGATAGAGGGTCAATCTCATGCGTCAATTTCTTAGTACGCTTTCTATTAAACTTCAGGTTTTTCTGCCTGTTCTATTCACAGTTATATTACTCATCATTGGACTGAGTGTCGGAATCGGTAAACTCGATCAAGCATTCAATAAGGTTTCGGCTTCCACCCATAAGCTAATCATTCACAAAGAGGAACTTAGCGGCATCGTAGACAACACTTACGCCATGCGCATCAAAGCCATTTATAGTCTATTTAGAGCCGAAGATGTTCAGTCTCTCAACCAAGAGCTTTCTGAGCGACAAAACAAAAACCGCGATTTTCTTAACTCCATCGACAATCTCCCTGGCGTTCAAAATGAAGTCAATGCTATGCGTAAGGCCATGAATCACTATGTTGATTTCACTCGCGTTACCATGACACCTCTGCTCACCACTAAACACTCTTCTGATTACACCACCTCTGATTTCAATCAAAAGTACGAATCTACAATGGCTGAGTATCGATTAGCTGGCGAAGCGATGATCAACGCCATCGACAAACTATCTAAACAATTGAATCAAATCGTCACCGATGAAGTCGAAACGAATGGCGAACAACATTCAACCACGCTAACTTACAGCGCCGTCTCGCTTGCGGTGATCTTGAGTGCCGCTTCACTTATTAGTTGGGTACTCGCCAGCTACATCGTTGCGCCGATTCGTAACCTTCAAGTAACGATGCAGGAAGTCGCGAAGGGAAACCTACTAGTTAAGGCCGAAGCCATCGGGAAAAACGAAGTGTCTCAGCTGGCTCGAGATGTAAACCAGACCATAGAAAAACTGCGTGAAACTGTAAGCGCATTGGTTCGCATTAGTGAAGATGTGGCATCAGCATCAACCGAGTTAGCAACTGTTATGACTCAAAGCAGCGTCAACTCGGATCAAGAAAAGCAAGAAGTTGAGCAAGTAGCCTCGGCGATCAATCAGCTAGAGTCGACCGCAGCTGAAGTATCGACCAATGCACAAGAAGCCGATAGTGCATCAAATCAAGCACGTACGTTAACCTCACAAAGTATAAGCATGTTTGGGGAAAGCACTCGCGCAAGTGAAAAGATGGCGGAACAACTTAACGAAGCCGCTGCCGTCGTGACTTCACTAAAAGATCAATCAGAACACATTGGTCGCGTGATCGAAGTGATTGAAGGTATTTCTGAGCAAACGAATCTACTTGCACTGAATGCAGCGATTGAAGCTGCACGGGCGGGCGAAAGTGGCAGAGGCTTTGCGGTAGTGGCCGATGAAGTACGTATGCTGGCAGCGCGAACTCAGGAGTCCACCAAAGAGATCCAAACCATTATAGAAGAGCTACAGCAACAATCTGGTCACGCAAATGAAAGTATGCATTCCAGCTTAGCCATGTTGTCAGACAACCAAGCTCTTACACAAGAAGTTAGCCAATCACTTGCTAATATCAGTAATGCTATCGCCGATCTGAACTCAATCAACACTCAAGTTGCGACCGCATCAGAAGAGCAGAAACAGGTTACGGCTGATATCAACAACAACTTAACGAACATCTATGAACTAGTGAGCCAGAACGTCACTGGTATCACTCAATCCGCCGCGGCAGCGCAAGAGTTGTCTGGTTTAGCAGAAAATCAAAAACATCAACTTAAGCAGTTCCAAGTTTAAATACTCTGCTCAACACGATAAGTTCCAAAGGTTAGAAAAGAAAAAGCTCCGCACTGGCGGAGCCTATCATAAAGGCAAAGCTATCAACCCTTATTAACGTAATAATTATTATTCATCTGTCACTAACAAGAGAGAGCTTTTGAAACTTGAGTTTAACGGATCTCTATTGAAAACCTCACCATTAGTCGTATCAAAAGTTGCAACATGCTTACCGTCGCCATTAGGTGTGTTGCTCCAGACATAACGCCCTAGAACATCATCTCCATCTTTCAGACTATAGCCGCTAGCAAACCCTGTACTATTTATGGCTGGGCTGTGGCAAGCTCGCTCAGTTAGAGATACTAGCTCTTTGATATTTGCTAGTCGCCAATTTTTTTTGTCAGCAAAATTGTGAAGAGGATGGTTGCCGTCCTTATTACGAATTTGTTTGGCTGTGGAGAGAGCGAGTTGCCATGACATTGTAGATCGCGTCCCCTGGCATTCTTGGTTTCCTACATTCCATGTCATACCAACTGGACAGCGCATCCATGTTAGACCTGTTTTCAGGTCAGTTACGGTACCGCTCTCAGAATATGTATAACGCGTGTTAGGTGCCGTTTTAGCAAAGTCAGTAGAACACTCTTGTGCAGCTATTGCAGTTTGAGAAGCCAAAGTAAGAGATAGTACAGTTATTAATTTCTTCATCTTATTGCCCCTTAACTGCGACTAGACGGATTGGGAATTGGTAAGAATCATCGGCACCCGCACTTGTGTTGCTTGATCGAATCTCGACGTATGAAATAGTGCCTCTATCTTTGCCCCGGGAGACAATCGCAGGGAAATAAATCTCGCCATCAATAAGTTGTGATGATGCATTCGTAAACTTAAAGTCGCTATGCCAAAACGCACCATATCCTAAATAAGGGCTACCTATGGTTTGCTGTGGAAAGTATTTAACATTAAAACCATAGACGTTGTATTTTGCATATTCATCGTTCGGAGCAAACAGTGTTTGTTCACCAAAGTCTAGTAAGTCATAAGTCTCACGGTAAGTAGGCAAGCGCCAACCAGTGATTCCACATAACGATTGTTTGTTTATGTACTGAACATATTGGCTAGTGGTACAAACTTCATCACCAGCGTCTTTACAACCTGCAAGCTCTACATCTTTGCTAAATGGCTTAAATGTTTCAGACTCAAACGCAAATAGGCGATCTTTAAATTGAACTGAGCTCGCATCCGCACTTTTGTTTTCCCAAACAAGACCAGTACGCTCGTCCATAGTACAAGCCCACTCAGTCGCATCTGCAGCTAAAGCTGCACCTTGTGAATCTAGCTTAACGAACTTAAAGCCAGCGCCTGTCGACGTTTGCTTGTCTTCTTTGTCGAAGCCGTATTCTGCATCTTGACCAGGGTAAGACGCTTGAACCTCAGCAACGTCTGCTGCTCCTTCAGCAAAATAAAGAACGGCGCCCGTATCGTTACTACCAACCGTTTGTTCAGCAACCGCTACAATTTCTTCAGCAAATGCACTTACTTCCGCTTCAGACAGAAGATCAGAGGCCAACGATTTACCTTGAAAGCTAAGATTTTGAGCAAGCAGCGCTACGCCTTTGATCATTTGCTTTGGTTGCATCGCAGCTAATAGCACAACCGTGTTTTGCTCTAGCTTGTCTAGCTCGCTAGCTTCTGCGTTAGACATCACCGTACCAGAAAGAGAAACGCCGGCATCGGCGAGTTGCGCTTTCACAATCTCTTCAGCTTGAGCAACGGTTTTACCGTCAATTACAAGACCCGCGAGCAACGTTGTTACACCATTGACCGTGTTACCCGTTGCTAAATTTTGACCCGGAGCCGCAAGACGCAACGTTTGGTTTGAACCTTGATCAACTTGAGCAAGAATGGTGCTGGTTAGTACGTTTTTGTCGCTTGAAGTCAGGCTAAATTTACCGGCATTATCCGTTTTAGCACTCGGTTCAGTGGAATCACAAACGTAGTTTTGGTTTAAATCGATACATACTGGCGTATCAAGAAGTGTACCTGCAGAAACGATGGTGCCAGCTACATCATAGGTCGGTGCCGACGTGTCACCACCAGAACCTCCGCCACAGCCAGCTAGGGCTAGTGACATAGCAACGAAAGAATATTGAAACTTCATAGATTTTATCTTCTTTTGATTTTAATTAACGAGAGCGAATCACTCTCACCATTGAAAGCAGGAAAAGTCCTAACAAGGTCCAAGGCGAACCACTGCCACCTGAACCACCGCCACTGCTTTCTTTAGTGGTATCAGCACTACACTGATACTGAGCAAAGTGACTCACACCCCACTCTTTCAACACCCCAGAGTTCCCTGACACGCGGTCAGACACTTCGAGACGCCAAGTACCCCAACTCGGTTGACCGACAAGTGCTTGTAACTCCTCGTCATACTGAGCGGTGAAGTAACCTTTAAATCCTTTGGTATTGCTTGATTGATGGCTAAGTAGCACGACCGATTTGCCTTGTGGAGACACTAGCGTCACTTGCAGATCTTGCAGTGAGTCATGTTCGATGTTCAGGTAAACCGCAAACGAATCATCAATCGTGCGTGACTTGTCCGATAGCGTCTGAGAGAACAGTCTGTCGCCCTGTTCCGGCAAAGCGGAGTTCACTGGTTGAGGCTGGATATCGAGCTCTGGCGTACCATTAACCAGCATCACCTTTTCACTCCACTGGTGAGTCTTTAGGCCTTCAGAAAATTGATAATCCAATGAAATAGAGGAATCGAATTGCGTGCCACATGTTAGACCGCTTGGTAACGCCACCTTCATTGAGGTCGAGTCAGAAAGCGTTTCATCAAAGTCGAAAACAGATGCGTTGTTTAGCTGCCATTGCCCTTTGATGCTCGCTTCACGGCCAGTTTGGCTCAGGCTCAAACCAACGTCTTGACCTTGTGCGATGTATCGAGCGTCATAGCGAACACGAAGAGGCGCTT
Organism: Vibrio sp. 1288; assembly: GCF_033344475.1. Lineage (NCBI taxonomy): Bacteria > Pseudomonadati > Pseudomonadota > Gammaproteobacteria > Vibrionales > Vibrionaceae > Vibrio > Vibrio sp. 1288. The sequence continues at coordinate 145,756 of NZ_JAWPOX010000008.1, read as the reverse complement.
TAAGTAAGTTGTGTTTGCTGAAGCTATCCGTCAGGAATTGGGCGTAGTCTTTATTTGGGAACAAGGTGTTTGCGGCAAACACGGTCGACTCCGCCAGATCATGCATTTTCACGCCACGACCAATGCCGTACATGCCTTCAAGAACAATGGCGTCAAACTCGCGGAACACCCTATCGGTATCATCACCGTATCGTTCAACCGATGCTTTAAGCGCTTGAAACAGCGGCGTTGACCATAGCTCGTCACCTAGTTCACCGCCCACACTGACGTGCGCTGGGTACTCTGAGCTCTCGAAGTAACGTGCTCTTTGGTTCCATAAGCTACGAGTTGTTTTGCGTGTTCCGAACACACCGTCCCAGTTGAACACCGTATCTAACTCGAATTCTTGACCACGACGCGAAGCATCCAAATATTGAGTGCGGTAGCTCGCGCTGCCCGCCCAGTAATCAGCAAAACCCTCTGCGATAGCACCAGTGTGACCGTACGCCCAATCCGGTACGATTTGGTAATGAATGCCATGCCCAAGCTCGTGTATCACCACATCAGCATCAACTGCATCCGGAGAAACACCACCGACACCCAGCATGAGTGCTTTCGGACCGTAATAGTAAGTAGAGTTATCTTTTGATAAACCGCGAGCATCAAAACGAAGCGGTTCATCAAACAAGTCGTAAGTCAGGCTTGTCAGATATTGGATCGAGCTATCAAGATGATAAAAAGCCATCAACTGTGGAAACGCATTGTCACCAAACTCGGTACTTTGCATCTCATCAACACTGTCAAATGCTTGAACCCCTTCTGCGCTGAGAAAACCCAACGTATCAAGTACAGGCGCTTCACCAGGTGTCGGGGCTGCAAATAAGCCCGTCGCATCCACTTGCTTCAATCTTGGGTTAGACAAATAGAACTTACCGCCGGACTGTAAAACCTCAATCGGCTTGGTGACGTACTCGATCGGCTGAGGGTAATCGGATAGTGCTGACCACGTCGATTCTGGTGCCGCTTGCTGTTGCATGGTGCGAAGATCTGGGTTGAACAAAGAAACCTCAACATCAACCAGACTTCCAGAGCTCAAAGCAGGTGGCTCTTGTGCTTGCAGTTGGCGAGGTGATTCCAATTCCATTGCAACTGTTGGTTTGCCGTTACGAATGATCGTATCTTCAAGGCTCTTAAACACTCGCACAACGTGATGATTTTTATCGGTTGTTACTACGAGGGTGCGCTGTGCTTGATATTCACCGTTTACCCAAACATCAAAATTGTAATGCTCACCAAGCTGAGACTGGGTTTTGTAACGGAACTTAAACTCGCCCGCTTCCGAGTAGTGGCTGTCTAGATAAGTTTTCGCTTGCGCTTCATTCGTTACCACAGAGTCCGTTGCGGGATAATCCCACTCTGCAGCCTGTGCCGCAGGGGTACAAGCAATAAGCAGCGAAAACGCCAATGGTTTTAGCTTCATGATTTCGTCCTAGAATTCGTATTTTGCATTTAGCGTGAAGTAGCGCCCAGGCTCAGTTGAGTAACGCTTACTTTCCTCAGCGATACCCGCTACGTCTTGGTATCGGATGTATTCTTTGTCGAACAGGTTGATGATGTTTGCGCTAACACGAAGGTCTTTGGAAACGTGGTAAGTTGCGCCAATATCAAACGTATTCCACGCACTTGTCTGCGCGCACTCTGTCGCTAGACCAAGCGTGGTCTGGCATTTAGGAACGCGATCCATGGCCGCGGCCCAGTTCCAAGCCACGTAAGCATTGAAGTCTTGGTTGGCGTATTTCAGTTGAGCGTTACCTTCGAATGGCGTAATGCTTCGAACGTATTCGCCTTCCGCATCTTTGCCATCTACGTAGCCAAACTTGGTGCTGATGTTCCATCGCTTAGTGATCGCGTAACCTGCAGAAAGCTCTGCACCATACGTCTCGACACCATCGAGGTTTTGGTATTGTTTAATGTAATTACCATTGCTTGAGTCAAAGCCCGTGGTCACAACGTCGATGAAGTTTTCAAACTTGTTGTAGAACAAAGACGCATAGACATACGCACGACCGTTATCGAACTTGTTACCGATTTCAAATGAGTCGGAAGTTTCAGCTTCTAGATCCATGTTTGGTGCAATGACAAACGGCGTGAGCGGCACAAAGTCGTGGCTTACGAAGCCATACGCTTTATCGTATTCCGGAGCACGGTAACCATGGTTATAAGATACATAAGCAATGTTGTTGGCAAATACTTCACGAGAAACCGACAGACTTGGAGATACCTCTGAGCTATCCATGTCTTTTAATGGGAAGCCGCCCACTTCACCCGCACCGTCTGGCGTGAGACGGTGCGCATCAAAGCGTAGGCCACCTGTGATGGTCCATTTATCCAGTTCCACCATGTCTCGGACATACAAGCCAATGTTATAAGCACGAGCAGGAGCGAAAGGTTGTTTGGTCGAAGGTGTTACTCCGTTCCAATCAATCTTGGAGTCGCTATCTGTGCGTTCGTAATAGTCTGTAGAAAGCTCAACACCGTAAGCCAATTGTTTCGTCAATGAAGGTTTTGTGTTCCAGCTCGCGACGCTTGGTGATCAAACCATTATGATCCACTTGGCGCATTAAACGGTTGGTGTCTTCCACCACTTCGGTGTGACGCCAGTAAACTTTGGTATCCAACTCTTCGAACCAAGTTGGATTAATCGGAGTCACCTCTGCACCAATATAAGCGCTGTACTCTTCTGTGGTCTCATCCTCAGCAAAGTCTTCAATATGCCAAATTCCATCAGGTTGAATGGACGGTGAACCCTCCAAACGCTCTTGGTTCTGGGTGTAGAGTTCCGCTTTGGCTTTCAACATCACCTCTTCATTGAAAAAGTGGTTGATCGTATAAGCACCGCTGTAACCATCGAGGTCGCGGTTATACAAATCTTCATCAAAGTTACGTGTCTCTTGTCCTTGCCAGTATGAAACGTTAAACAAACTCTCTGTATCACCGGAACGGAAAGCTAGATTACTCGTGCCTTTGTACTTGTTGCTGATATCGGTGTAAGTACCGGAAACATCGGTGTAGAAGTCTTTGTCTTTTAAGAAATCACCCGGCTGACTGGATTCTAAAATCACCACACCGCCGATCGCGCCAGAGCCATGCACCGAAGAACTTGCCCCTTTAATGATTTGCAGCGATTCAAAATTGGATAAATCAAAAGTATCTCGCCCAACGGCATCATTAATGTCATTCGCACCGAAGCCATCCGCAGAACGAATGCCATCACGAACGATCATAATGCGGTTACCCGTCATACCACGGATGGTAATGTTTTGCGGACGTCCTGCACCGCCCGTCACGCTTACACCAGGTTCGTTACGCAGCACGTCATATAGCTCGGTCTCGCCTCTTTCTTCGATTTGCTCGTTTGTGATAACCGCGACACTACCTGCCACTTTAGACAATGGCTGATCGATTTTATTGGCGGTTACCACCACCTCTTCCATTGAGAAAACCTTAGATTCGGCGTGCACTTGACTGGCAGCAAGTACCGAAAGTACTGCCGCTGACACTGGGGTAAGCTTCATTTACTGCTCCGCTTTAGATGTTTTAATGAGTGATAGTAGAAATGCGTATTCTTTTGCTTGTTGTTCTTGCGCTTGTCGTGGGTCCATTTGGTGGCCCGAATTAAAATCAGTTTGCAACAAGTACGGCCCGTTGCGCTCACTTAACGCTGAAACTTTAGCGAGATACTTTGCGCCTTCCCAATATGGCACGCGCTGATCGATTAAACCGACTTGAACCAACATGGGTGGGTAAGCGTCTTTATGGATATTGAGAATCGGATCGTACGCCTTCATTAACGCCAATTGTTCAGGTTTGGTTGGGTTACCCCATTCGCCATACTGCTGTGTGGTAAGCGGAAGTGAGGTATCCGACATACTTGCAACCACATCAACAAAAGGCACTTTAAGTACGACACCTGAAAACAATTTAGGATCTTGATTAACCGCTCCGGCCACCAACGTGCCACCAGCACTAGAACCGATGGCGAAAACCTCTCTATTGCCACGTTCGAATGTTTGCAGCGCCTTCGCGGCCGCGACAAAATCACCAATAGAATTGGCTTTTCGCACACCACGGCCTTGCTCGTGCCATTCATCGCCAAAGTACCCACCGCCACGGACATGGGCGATAGCGTAAATCACACCTTGGTCGAGTAAACTGATAACCTGAGGCATAAAGTACGGTTTCATCGTAAAACCATACGCGCCGTAACCGTAAATCATCACAGGAGATTGTGGGTGCAATTTGTCTTTGCGATACGCCAAAGAGACCGGGACAGAAACGCCGTCGTGCTTAATAAAAATACGTTGGGATACATAACGCTGACTATCAAAGTCTTGGTAAGCATCTTGAGAGTACAAGGATTTATTCAGCGTTTTTACATCGAACTCTTCCCACTGAGGAGGCGTAGTCATCGACATGCTTCGGATACGAATCTTGTTTGATTCAAAATCGCCCAACGTGCTTAGCCAAGCGACATGACCATCGTGTTCCAATGGCAGTATCACTTTTTCCTGACCTTGGTAAGAATACACCGTCAAAGTCGACACATTGTTTGGCTTGCTAAGTGCCACAACTCCTGCATCATAAAGGTAGAACTGTTCAAGCGGCTCACGAGGATTGGTGAAGCGTTGCCATGTTGCGCCAAGCGGTGCGAGTTCGACTTGGTAAAGGGCGAACTTTCCTTCAAGGTTGCTTTTCAGATAAATGTAACCTTTCGCCACATCCGCGTAATATTCCACACCCACTTCAGGCTTTCGCAATGAATCTGAGACAGTGCCCGTTTCTAGGTCGACAAGCTTCTGCTCTGTTGTTGACTCGTTGTTGCTTTGCAGCACAGCATAACGGCTATCTGCCGCACGATAGAAAGAAAGTAACCAATCTGACTTGGGTTCATTCCATAGGACTGTTTTTGCCAAAGATTCAGTGGAGATACGTAAGATCTGATGAGGTCGCTGAGTGCGCTTTTCCTTTGCAACGAGGAATGCCACTTTCCCGTTAGGTGACAACAATACGCCACTATCGACGTGCGTCACCAGTTCCGTAGATTGACCGGAGAGTAAATCAACAACCACGGCGCGATATTGTTCGCTGCCGTCGATATCTTCCGTGAAAAGTAATGTGTCACCATTCACTTGCCATTGACCAAGTTGGTAGTACTGATGCGCAGATTGTCGTTTATCGAAATCGAACACCACGTTTTCTGGCGCATGTTGACTCGCACGGGATAACAGTAAGTAACGACCATCGCGACGCGTTAGCGTCCACTCTCTTCCACTCATGATCGACCATGGCTTATCACCTTTGTCTGCCACCATGGTACCCCACTGCGTGAGTAGGTTTTTTGTCAACGTCTGATAACTTTTTTGGTGCTGTTCAGTTTTGTGGTTTTGTTCTGTTAGGTAGGTAAGAACTCGCTCATCTTTACGAGCATCATCTCGAAGCCAGTTGAAATCATCAGCAGCAAAGCCAGAACTAGAGGTAATTATGAGCCCTAAAAAAACATGAGTAAATTTCATATAGAGAGCGAATTCATTTATAGGATTAATACAATGGCGCGTATTCTGCCCTTAAATAAAAATGAGATCAATTATCATTTTCATAATCATGTGAGATTTTTATCTAGTGTGTGAGGAAAAACGTTTGCTTTGACCGAGGTAATAAAACTTAATAACTTCCTAAATTAGCGTTCTATGCTGTTTATATACAACCAGACAAATATAAAAGCTGACAAACGAGTGAGTATGGAAAGACGCTATTTCACCTAGCGACAGACATAAAAAATCCGAGTGCGAACACTCGGATTTTTAAGAACTAAAATCAATGGGAAACTACAGCAGCTTTTACTCTTCAGAGCTCGGTGCCGCTGGTTTTTTCTTAGGGATGAAGACATCATCACCCACAGATACGTTTTTGTAGAAGCTCTTGTCACGCTTAGCTGGTTTTTTCGCCGATTTTTTCGCTTGAGGGCGAGCTTTCTTTGCTGTCGCTTTCTTATTGCGGAAATCTGGTTTAGGTGGCTTAAGGCCTTTAAACTTACCTTTCAAATCTTCGAACACTGAAAACTCAAGATCTTGTTGTAGGTATGCTTCTACACGTTTAAAGCTATCCCAGTCTTTTGGACCAACAAGAGAGATTGCATCCCCTTTGTTTCCAGCACGACCAGTACGACCAACTCGGTGTACGTATTCTTCGGTATGCTTTGGCATATCGAAGTTGATGACGTGTGTCACAGTTGCAATATCCAAACCGCGGGAAGCAACATCAGTCGTTACAAGGATCTTAAATACTGCGCGCTCAAACTGACTCATAATGGTGTTACGTTGAGTCTGGTTCAAGTTACCACTCAGTGCTACAGCCTTCAGTTTCTTTTCGTTTAGCTTTTCTGTTAGTCGCTCAGTATCATCACGCGTTGCCGTAAAGATAATAACTTGACGATATTCAGCCTCAGAAAGAACACGATCTAAAATTGCCTCTTTATGATCCAGATGATCACACAAGTAAAATTTTTGCGTAATATCTTTATGTTCTTCGTTAGAAACGCCGATAGCAATACGCTTTGGCGCATTGAGCATTTCAGCCGCGATTTCATTGACGTCTGCATGATCTAATGTCGCAGAGAACATCAACGTTTGACGACGACGATGCTTGGCTGCTTTATGAATGCGACGAAGCTCTGGTGCAAAGCCCAAATCCAACATACGGTCTGCTTCGTCAAGAATCAGTGTTTCCAAACCATCCAGATAAAGCGAACGATGATCTAAGTGATCAGCCAAACGTCCTGGTGTCGCCACGATAAATTTCGGGTAACGACGCAGAGCTTTTACCTGATCGTTAAAGTTCTCACCACCCAAAACCAGTGCTGCTTCATAAGATAGGCCAGCTAGCATAGAACGAAGCTCACCATATACTTGTTTCGCTAACTCACGAGTAGGAGCAAGGATAACCGCGCGAGGGTCTTTCGCAGAAAACGATTTTGTCTTTAAAGACTTATGAAGCATTGGCAATACAAACGCCAAAGTCTTGCCCGAACCCGTTTTCGAAGATGCCAATAGATCCTTGCCTGCAATCGCAACAGGAATCGCCTGCTGCTGAATGTCAGTCGCTTTTTTAAAATCGTAGTGTTTTAGGTTCTTCAACAATCGGTTGTCTAGGCCTAGATCTTTAAATTGCAAAGTATTCTCCAATAAATCAGTCAGCGTCTGAGCGCTCTGTAGTGTCGTTTCCGCTCTAACGCAGCAAAAAAATAAAGCTCGGTATAATACCGCAAATCATAGGAGTATAGATAGAGATCACACAAACTAATTCCCTGTGGTAACGGTAAAACATCATTTGTGGCTCAGTTCAGAGTAAAGACTAGCCTTTTTGATGAGCAGCTGGACAGGAAGTTTAGAGAAAAGCCGTTCAAATATGCCTTCTATCCATCAACAAAACGACTTAAATAGCAGTTATTTGGGCCAATAAACTTTCATTTGTGTCAATATCGTCTAAATTATTGATATCAGGAACGTGGCAAATACACCTGCTATGAAAACTGTTGTGAGAACGAAATAAAGGATAGGTAGTTAAACTTTGTTAAGTTCAGGTAAAAGTTGACGTCAGGTACTCCATGAAATTCTTGGGTTTTTTTGACTTTTGCTACATCATGTACTGATAAAATGTAACCACATTTAACCTCGCTACTGTATAAAATAATAGTTAGTGGCGAGACTTTCACTATAAGCAAGGAGTTCTTATATGAACAAAACGTTGATCGCAGCTGCAGCAACTTCAGTACTTCTACTAGCCGGTTGTGCTTCTTCTGATGACGCAGCTACAGCAAATGCAGCAAAATTAGACGAACTAAGCAACCAAGTTAGCCAACTAAGCCAAGACGTACAAGCTCTTCAATCTGACGTTCAAAAATCAGGCGCAGCAGCAATGGCTGCTCAAGAAGAAGCTGAGCGTGCTAACGAGCGTATCGATAACATCGCTCAGTCTTACACTAAGTAAGATTTGATACCGCGTCTTAACGCCCGTTAAGGCGCGGTTATTTCGATAGGAACCCCATTCTGTGCAGCGATTGCTGCTTTAGCCTTCACGTTTTTCATACCGAATTCATCCAACCACCACTTTAACTCTTTCGGCACTTTCAGTTCATCTTTCTCGCCATTACTACGAGTCAAAGGCTCATGTGCTTCTAAGAACACACTTCTGTCAGGCTCAAGTGTCATTTTGATAGGCTGGTTAATGATGTTAACGTCTTCGCCGTTACGAACCTTGTCAAATAACCACTCAATGTCACTTGGGTCCATACGAATACAACCCGCGCTGACTCGCATACCAATCCCAAAGTCCTTGTTGGTACCATGAATTAGGTATTCGCCATTCCCGTAAGCTAAACGCAATGCAAACATACCAAGTGGATTATCAGGCCCCGCAGGAACAACGGCTGGTAGGTCAATGCCCTTTGCTTTGTACTCGGCACGAATAGAGGCTGGAGGAGTCCATGTAGGGTTCGGTCGTTTTTGGCTGATACGCGTTGTCATTACTGGGGTATCGCGCCCTATTCGGCCAATTCCGACAGGAAATACATGGACAATATTCTCTCCTTTCGGAAAGTAATATAAGCGCAGCTCGGCTAGATTAATAACGATACCTTTATAAGGTACGTCTGGGAGGATTAGCTGTGTCGGAATAGTAAGAACATGCCCCTCTTCTGGTAAGAAGGGATCCACGCCTTTGTTTGCGGCCATTAAACCTAGCATACCCACATCGTAGAGCTTAGCGATATTTGCCATGGTTTCGCCTTCTTGCACGACGTGGTTTTCAAGGCGACCAATTAAACGGCTTCCATCCTCTGGTAATTCGTACATCTTAGCGAATGATAGACCACTCACTAAAGATAACGACACAGATAGCAGGGTACGTTTTGCGAAACTCATTGATCGCTTTTTGCTAAGCATTTCACTCTATTCCTTGGCACTTTTAAAGAGCTGTAAGGTTATCTCTCTTTCTGTCTTGTGATCAACCATCGGCTTGTGATATTCCAGTAAAGAAAAGCCCTCCCAAGTCCAAGGTTTATGGATGTATTTGTTCGGTACACTTTTGATTTCTGGTACCCAGTGGCGCACAAATTCACCATTAGCATCGAACTTTTCGCCTTGGCTTATCGGGTTGAAAATACGAAAGTATGGCTGCCCGTCACAACCCGTAGAAGCAGACCATTGCCAGCCACCATTGTTCGCTGCAAAATCGCCGTCCACCAGCTTACTCATGAAGTACGCTTCTCCCCATCGCCAATCAATATGTAAGTCCTTGGTAAGAAAGCTCGCGACAATCATACGTAATCGATTGTGCATCCAACCTGTTTGATTGAGCTGACGCATTGCTGCATCAACGACTGGGTATCCTGTTGTTCCTGTCTTCCATCGCTCAAAGGCTTTCTCATCATAGGACCACTGGATTTTATCCTCCCAATCGATAAATCCTTTGCCTTTGACGAGTTTTGGTTCGAAAACCAATAGGTGCTGATAAAACTCACGCCAAATGATCTCACTTAACCAAGTTGCTTTCCCTTCTGTAAGGTCATTTTGTTGATTTTCAGCATACAAACGAGCAATACACTGCCTTGGTGATAGCGCGCCAATCGCAAGGTATGGAGACAGTTGGCTAGTGCCATCAATAGCTGGAAAGTCTCGCTCGCTTTGATACGCGTCACTGCGCTCCCGTGCAAATTCCCTAAGCTGCTTCAAAATATCATTAGTCGAAGCCAGCCAGTCTTCACTGGATTCTCGAGGATAGCTAAATGTGAAGCTTGAATTAAATCGAGCCGACTCTAATTGTTCGAGTACCTTTTTATTGAGTGGCGCTTGCTCGTGAGGTTTTACTACCGTCGGCATATGGAACTGCGTTAACCAAGCACGCTTGAATGGCGTAAACACCTTAAAATATTCGCCTTGCTTATTAAGAACCGTCGTTGGCGCGTGCACACATTTGTCATGAAACAGTTCAAATTCGATATCGTGAGAAGCTAACGCTTCACTTACTTGTGTATCGAGCTCTCGTTCGTTCACCTCATAGTGAATGTTTGCCATGACAGACGTGGCTTCAAGTGTTTCCGCCCACCCACTAATCACATCTGTACAATCGGAAAACGACGGCACCTCTTTGTACAAAAAGGGAATATTAAGGCTTTCAAGCTCCTCGTTAAGACAAGCTAAGCGACGAGCAATGAGGTCTGCCTGCATCGGCGCCATGTGATGCTCCCGCCACTGCTCTGGCGTCGCGATAAAGCAAGCGACGACAGGATGACCTGAATCCAATGCCGCTTTGAGTGCCGTGTGGTCTAACGTACGTAAGTCACGTCGAAACCATACTAAAATCATGGTAGCTCCTATCTTTTGTCTACTAAGTTAGGTGTAATTTCTCTATCACTTCAGAGCACCCCATCCGATCACCTAGCTGTGCGTGAAGCATTTTGATGGACGCTACTTGTTTAGCAGCTAGTGCTTTATTGGAGAAAAGGTAGATAAACGAACCATTTTCAATGACCTCGTGATCTAGTAGACCAGAAACATCATCAACCTTATCGATCAAAGTCGTGTGATACCCTTGTTCACAAAGCTTCGCTGCTTGAATCCAACTCTCAGATTCTCTGTTTTGTTCAAAGCTAATGAGCAGACACTTTCCTTTGGAAGCGGCTTTGTTTTCAGAATCGATAACAAGGGCAAGTCGAGTGATTAAACAAGTCTGAAATAACCCCACCTGCAAGGATCGCAACGATCCTTTTACCATATCTAGCGCATCAAATACTGGGCTAATAAACTGATCAATAACGAGTTTTAGTGGGTACTCTTTAAGAACAGAGGCAAGTAAACTCTCTGCTTTTCCTCGATTCAGGGTAGACAGCGCAAGCAGCATGTTTTCAACTTCTTCGAGTGTGCGAACCTCGTTTTTGACTTCGACATCGGCGCTTTTTCCTAGCAACCCCTTAACTTTACCAATCGAAATCCCCTTCGCGAGCCAACTCTGGACTTCGCGAATCGTATCGAGATCTTGCTGGCGATAGAGTCTGTGTCCTTTTTCAGTTCGCTGAGGCTGGATCAAGTTGTATCTTCGTTGCCAAGCTCTCAGCGTAACTGGTTTTACACCCGTGATTTCTGCGACATCTCGGATCGCGTATAGTTTTTCTTCTGAACTACAAACCATAGCGTAATCTCATCTCCTGCGGATACGGTTCTAAAAACTTCTGTTTTGCTAAATACTCGTCTGGGTAAGTATTTAAGTAATGCTTAATCAACGTAAGTGGTGCTAGCAGAGGCAGCATTCCAATACGGTAGTCGTGAATCACTGTCGCTAACTCTTCTTTTTCTTCTTTAGTTAGTGAGCGTTTGAAGTACCCTTGTAAATGCATCAACACATTTGTGTTATTTTTGCGGCTAGCCCGATTCGTTAACGCCTTCATCAGTCCTAAACGATACTCTTGGTAAAAGTCTTCAATTTCATAATTAGCGACACCGGCAACTAAGCGGCCAAGGGATCGGTATGACTCTGGGTGGTGTGCCATTAACGTCAGTTTGTAGCGCGAATGAAAGTCGATGATTTTGCCACGAGTAGGCTCACCATCCATCGAGTCGTAAAAGTCATTTAGACAAAATACTCGAGTAATAAAATTTTCTTTCAATACAGGGTCGTTAAGTCTGCCATCCTCTTCAACAGGCAACCAAGGCATTTTTTGCATCAATGTTTGTGTATACAAGCCAACACCTTCTTTCGCAGCACTGTTCTTGCTGTAAACCTTGACTCGCTCCATGCCACAAGTTGGTGACTTGGCACAAACGATGTAACCACAAAGCTGCTCGCTTTGAAGTTCATCTACTTTATTGGCCGAGTAAGTGAGCATATTGTCGGTATGATCATTTTCTGGATTTTTGGTTTCAACCAATGCAACACGCTCTTCATTAGAAACAAGACGAATTGTTGGACGGGGTACTGGCATACCTACGCCGACTTCAGGGCATACCGAAACAAAGTCAAAATACGGGCTGAGCTCTTTAGTCACAAAGTTGCTCACCTTATGACCAGAGTCAAAACGCACTCGTTCACCCAAAACACACGAACTGATACCTACTTTGATTGAAGATTCCATGATGACGCATCCCTATACAAAAAGTTTTGTTGTATAACTTATAGCAAGCCTTTCCAGATTGTACAAGAAAATAAGTTGTACAATTTAATCGTTTTACTTCACTCGAAAGTATTTCGATCAACCAGCTGTCAGAAAAAAGTTTGGCCCAAAAACAAAGAATTTGTGCGCGCAATCGACAAACTGCTCAAAAGCAAATCGATTGCTCTTTTGATTTCAACAGATTTGGTTATCAATAGTAATTGCAGTTTCTAAATGCGTGGTTTTTGTGACTAAGCTCTCAAGGGGCCACTGTACGTCCCGATATTATTGCCTCAACGAAAACGAACAAGTTCAACAGAATTGGTAATAGCGTTCTATAATAGAGGCGTTTTATCAAAACAAAACTTTGGAGAGCACTTATGGCAACCCCACACATTAACGCACAACCAGGTGATTTCGCTGAAACAGTTCTAATGCCAGGCGACCCGTTGCGCGCTAAATACATCGCTGAAACGTTCCTAGAAGATGTGAAACAAGTTTGTGACGTTCGCAACATGTTCGGCTTTACTGGCACTTATAAAGGCAAAAAAGTTTCTGTAATGGGCCACGGCATGGGTATCCCGTCTTGCTGTATCTACGTACACGAGCTAATCGCTGAATACGGCGTGAAAAACGTTATCCGTGTAGGTAGCTGTGGTGCAGTACGTGACGACGTGAAACTAATGGACGTTGTTATCGGTATGGGTGCTTCTACAGACTCTAAAGTTAACCGTATCCGTTTCAACAACCACGATTTCGCAGCAATCGCTGATTACGGTCTTCTAGAAGAAGCCGTTAACCAAGCGCGCGCTCAGGAAGTGCCTGTAAAAGTAGGTAACGTATTCTCTGCAGACCTGTTCTACACACCAGAAGCAGACATCTTCGAGAAGATGGAAAAACTAGGCATCCTAGGTGTAGACATGGAAGCGGCTGGTATCTACGGCGTAGCAGCTGACCTAGGCGCGAAAGCACTGACTATCCTGACAGTTTCTGACCACATCATCCGTGGTGAAAAACTAAGCTCAGAAGAGCGTCAGAAGTCGTTCAACGACATGATGAAAGTTGCACTAGAAACTGCAATCAACATCTAAGAACAAATAGTAAGTAATAATTTGCAGCCAGAGTTATGCTGGCTGCCCGAATTATCCCGAGGGGGCGATTGTGTCTAACGGCGAACTGCCAAAAGACGCAGATGGGTTACAACTCAACTTTTGTAAAACATTGGCGTGTGACAACTTTGGATTGAGTGATGCAAAGCGTTACGTTCTGCAACATGCGAACCCTAAGCGTCCGGCGATGGTATGCCGTGAATGTGGAGCTTTCCCCCCCTTACTTAATAATCGCGATGTCGTGAACGAACTTCATCGCCTGCGGCACGTCCACAGTGACGGGTTGCCTGCTTGCCGTAATGATGATTGCGACAACTTTGGACTTTCTGTCCACACTCACAAACACCTCTATCACGCTTTCGGTTACAGTGGCGATCGCCAACGTTACCGCTGTAAAGTGTGTCAAAGTACCTTTGTTGACAAGTGGTCTGGTGCCAACAAGAAGCTTCAATTTCAAGAGAACTTGATGGGCTTGTTGTTTACGGGATATTCAGTACGAGAAATCTGCCGCAAGCTTAGTATTAACCCAAAAACCTTTTACGATCATGTTGACCATATAGCTAGCCGCTGCCGCCGCAAGCTTGCAACCATTGATGCGCGCTGGGTAAACCACGCAACGCATTATGAATTGGCCTCAAACTATATTGCATTGCAACCGAACAGCAATAACGGTGTGTATTGGATTGTTTCTGGCGAAGCGCATTCTGGCTATATTCTTTGCCAGCACGTCAATTATTCCGCTGATGAAGAGCCAATCGCAACGCTCGATCATAATCCTTACGATGAGGTGTCTCGTTTTGTTTCCCAGGAGTATGTAGCGGAAGCAAGTGAGCCGCTTGCGGAACCTTCTCATCACCTCAGAGAGCGAATTGACCAAAAATACCAAACAATTTTGGCTCGCGGTAACGTAGAAGACCCTCTTGGTAATCTATCTGTATTTCATTACCCTTCAAAAGGGGCATTAGTCCGTCCGCCATACACCTCGTATGCACACTATTTGCACGTACTTGATATGTGCTGCCCAAACAAACGTGTATCTCTATACATGCCTCAAGATCCCCTACTACGTTCAGCTGCACTGAGCGTTTGTTTACCTCGTATTAAAGAGAAAAGTGTCGACTTGATGTACGTAGAAGAGGACGCTAGTTGGGACATGAGCACTCCCTTTGGCAAAGTCGATATCGCCTATATGAGTTGGTGGCGCGATCGTTGGGCAATCTCTAGTCAAAACGAAAACCACAAAGGCATTTGCTACCTCGCTGGCGATCAAAATGAGCCTGAAAAATGGTTTAACGTTGCGACAACTCGTCATGTGAAGTTTTATCAAAACCGCTTTCAGATTCTTTTCGAAAGCTTCATTAACGAGCCACGTCGCAAATTACGACCTGCTGGTATTTTACCTCTTTTAGATATATTCAGAGCTTGGCATAATTTGTGCTATCAGGATAAACAAGGTCTTACCGCTGCACAAAGGTTAGAAGTCTCTGATGCACCTTTGACAATCAAACAGCTCCTATCGTAGCTATTCTATTGGTAATTTAGATGTAGTAATTAGGGGTTGTAACGGTATACATTACGGCCCCTGATCGTTTACCAAAACGTTATCCGCATCGCTTTGGTAAAGAAACATGCATCTAACCACTTAATATTAGGTGTGATTTCCAGTTCGATAGTCATGGATGTGAACGTTGGATAAAAACCAAATTCAGCTAGAAGATGATCTCACTAAGCTTAAAGGCCAAATAAAATCGGCCCCTAAACATACCTTTAATATTGCGCAGCAATATCGTATCCGCGCGGAACAAATTTTATTTGTGGACGGAGAGATCAAAGCCTTACTCATCATGGCGCAATGCTGTTGGTGCCTAATGGATTACCGACAAGGCTTAAAACTCGTCAAAGACGCTTACAGCAAACAAACACAGCTTGAAACCGACGATCATCTCCCGGAAATTCTCCATCTTTTTGCACTCCAATATTGGGGCCAAGCAAAGTATTATTCCGCGCAACAATATTGGATTAATGCGCTCGAACAATCTGCTCTTGTTGATGATGTTGAAATTCAAATCGAATCTCTAATTGGGCTTGGTAATGTATGGCGCATCACTAATGAACACCAACTTGCCGCTTCAACTCATGAGTTAGCCGTTAAAGTGGCAAACAATGTTCGTATTGCTTGGTTAGAAGGCAAAGCGCGCATCCTATTAGCTTGGGACTATTACTTACTAAATAAGTTTGTCGAGATGCTTACGGTACTGGATGGAGCAACCGAAGTATTAAAAGATCATGGTGACAGTACGTGGCAAGCCGAGATCTGGGACTTTAAAGGGTTAGCACTGCTTGGACTAGAACGCCTTGATGCGGCCGAAGAAGCCACCCAAAAAGCCCACCAGCTCGCCATTGAGCATGATCTCGTTTGGATGAAAGCACACTCTTTTATTAGCCGAGCAAGACTTGAGCTTTTGCGCCAAAATACAGACAGCGCTGCCAAGTTGCTACTTGCAGCAGAAGAGTCTGCACTCAGTTTCGACCACGGTGAGCTACTCAGCCAAATTTGCTTCCAACAATCACGAGTCGCTGAAGAACAAGGAGACTTTGAGTCTGCGTTTAACGCGTTCAAGAAATACCGTACGCACGCACTCAAAATGCTCAAAGAACAAACTCACCGAATCAGCATGGATAAAGCAAGAGGCTCTAAACGCCAACTAGAGCAGCGAGCACGTAAGCTGATCAATCATATTCGCTCTCAACACGAATACGACCCTGAAAAACAGTTCTCTAATGTCGTTTCTGAGACCTACTGGTGGGAACAGTTAGTTTTGTTTAAAACGGAGCTCAAACGCTCTAACCACGCCATCATTATGATTCAGCATTCAAACCCCGAAGTTCTCGATGTTTGTACCGAGCTCGTTCATGCATTGACAACCTCCAGCGACCTCATCTCGAGAATTTCCAGTAACAGGCTAGCAATGTTAATTGCAGAAAAAGGTCAAGCAGCAGAAGAGGTCTACCGCACTGTCCAAGCGATGTTAGACATCTATCCATGGAAGCGACGCGGAATCAAAGGCCCTAAACCGATACTGTATTTGCAAGATATCCTGACCTTCCCATTCACGTTAGAACAGCTCGAAGAAAGTTATATTGAGGTAATGAAGAATGGAACAACTGCTTAGCAAGGTGACTGACGCAGGTATCGATCCTTCTTCCGTTTCAGGTGAAGAAGCGATTACGCTATGGGAACACATAGGGTTACATATTGCGTCAACAAACCGAGAGAAAGCGCATTGCTATATCATTAGCGCCGAGTATCGAAGAGAGATCAAACAGCTCAACGACAGCATTAGTGAATTGAAACAAGCGCTTGAGTTGCTTGTTTTACCAGAGGATGTAGAAGATATTCTTTCTGTGAAAGCAAGCTTGAGTGAGCGTTTAGTTGAAGTAGGTGACTACAATGCGGCATTAACCGAGTATGTTGCTTCAACCAATATCGCCGTCGAGTACGGCTATATTGATGAGTACGTATTGGCCATTATTGGAATGGGTAATTTGTGCGATGCCTATGGGGATCACCAACGTGCATTACGTTATTATCAAAAAATAGATGCTATCGATCACGCTATTGGCAGTCGATCCCTACGCCTTCGTTACAAGCTGTACATGCTTGCCTGTTATATCAGCTTGAACCGTACCGCAGACGCCAAAGAGCTATTGAGTGAATGTGAAGAACTGAGCATTCTCGTCAGTGATAAAAACCTCGCCGCACAAATTCACCTCTACCGAGCCAAATTACATCGTCTGCAAGAAGACTACCCCAGTGCGTTGCTGGCTATTTCGAATGTTCAGTATACAACGGGTAGTGCCACGACATACTGGTTATCTACGATGGTCAAAATTGAGACTGCGTATTGTCTAAACGGTGTAGGGCACACCTCTTTAGCTAATTTAACGTTGGACTCCATCAGTAAAAGGATTCAAAAGCAGCTATCTCCTATCGTTACTCAGCATTTTTATAACGCGATGAGTCAAGTTTACGCCTCTCAAGGGTTGTATCAAGAAGCATTAAATTGTGAAAAAAAAGCGCATAGAATCGAATCTGATCTTGTAAAACATATTCCGATCGGTGAGTTAGGGTCTGCTCAACTACGCCGACTTTCACGCTTTGAGTTACAACTCAAACTCATTTTGTCAGAGCTAGAAAACAAAGAACTAAAAGAAACCACCAAGCAGCATAAAAATACTGTTGCTCAGCTACAGCAGGACGTCTTTACCGATCCACTTACGTCTTTACACAACCGACGCTGGTTAGAAGTTAAACTAAAAGATCTACTTCTGCACGATACTGCATTTGCATTGATGGTCATCGATATCGATCACTTCAAATCCATCAATGACGAACTAAGCCACTTGGTGGGCGACAAAGCGATCAAAAGTGTGTCACAGGAACTGGCGTCCTACTTCAGATTTAAAGGCGCATCGTGCGTACGATTTGGTGGTGAAGAGTTCCTCGTGATCCTTGAGAATACCCAACTGGAACGCGCAGAAATGCATGCCGAGAATTATCGTGAACGGATTTATCAATATGGTTGGGACGATATTCTTGGTGAGCGGGGGCTGACCGTATCCATAGGGATTACCTTGCATCGAGAAGGCGAGAATACTCAGCGAACTTTTTATCGTGCAGACAAAGCTCTTTATCGCGCCAAAGCCAATGGCAGAAACCAAGTCTGTACCGAACTTTAAACCATGCCCCGGTTGACACCTGGGGCTTTAGTATACTTTTTACTTATCCTTCCTATATCACTTCACTGCTTGTTTAAATAAGTACTCAGCAACACCTTAACTGCCAATAAACATCAGTGGATACTTACATCGCATAAACATAATTCCTACATAAAAACCGCTTGATTCATCTGTAGTTAAGACAAATACTTAAATTGTTAATTTACGTAGATTTTCCATTTCGCAATACGCACAGGTAGGTAAGATGTTTCTAGACTATTTTGCACTTGGGTTACTCATCTTCGTTGCTTTAGTGATCTTTTACGGAATCATTGTCATCCATGATATTCCATATGAAATCGCCAAAGAGAGAGAGCACCCGCACCAAGACGCAATTCACTACGCTGGCTGGGTCAGCCTTTTCACTTTGCATGCGCTGTGGCCATTTTTATGGATCTGGGCAACATTATGGCGCAAGGAACGCGGCTGGGGTTTTAAACAACTAGAACAAGAAACACACGACATTCATCACCGCCTTGAAGAACTCATCGATGAAGTCAACGAACTCAAAAACGAAGTATCGATGTTGAAACAACAAAAGATTCAGCAAAAGCCTTTGCCTGAACAAAGTAAAGAGGACGAATAATGGACTTATTGCTGATTCTGACTTACGCAGCTCTTTGTATTGCCATTTTTAAAATTTTCAATATTCCTCTAAACAAATGGACCGTTCCAACCGCCGTACTTGGCGGCGTAGTGTTAGTGGGCACACTCGTGCTGCTTATGAACTACAACCACCCATTTACTCAATTGGGTAACCAAGTGTTCCCGACTACGCCTATCGTCTCTGGCGTGCGTGGCCGCGTGGTGGAAGTGCCAGTCCAGGCCAACCAACCGCTCAAAACGGGCGATATTCTTTTCAAAATCGATCCTGTGCCTTTTGAAGCAGAAGTTGCTCGCCTGGAAGCGAAAGTCAAAGAAGCAAGCCAAGGTGCGTTGGGCTTAGAGTCTGATCTAAGAGAGGCAGAAGCTGCTGTATTGAAAGCGCAAGCGGACAGAGATAAAGCACAAAGGGAATTTAGCCGATATCAAAGGGGCTTTGATCGTGGCGCGTTTACTGAACAAGATTTGGATACTCGACGCCAAGCGTATAAAGCGGCAGAAGCCATGTTAGACGTTGCGATTTTGCAACAAGAACAAGCGCAAATCGCTCTGGACTCTGAAATCGGAGGCGAAAATACCCAAGTCGCGCAACTTCTTGCCGAGCTGCGTAAAGCAGAGTTTAACCTAGAGCAAACCGTCGTTCGTGCGCCAACCGATGGTTACGTTACGCAATTGGCTTTACGTCCTGGTGTTATGGCTGTGCCGTTGCCACTTGCCCCGGCAATGACCTTCGTACATACCGAAGACATTACGTACACCGCGGCATTCAGACAAAACTCATTACAACGCTTGAAGCCAGGCTTTGAAGCAGAATTTATGTTCCGCGCTATCCCGGGCAAAGTGTTCCGTGGCGAAGTCATTGACGTGATTCCAGCCATTGGTGAAAGCCAAATTCAAGCGCGAGGCGCTCTGCTTGGGACTGATGCCTTGCGCACGAGCGGACGTGTTTTTGCGAAGCTGAAAATTACCGACGACTTGAGTGGATACCACCTACCAATGGGTACTGCGGTTGAAGTTGCAGTTTATTCAGACAGCTTTACTCACGTATCAGTGATGCGCAAAGTGCTTATTCGTATGAAGAGCTGGCAGAACTATTTATACCTCGACCATTAATGAACATATAGCGCATTCATTTATCGGTAAAAATAACATCAAACAGTGTAATCAGGGGCTGACGATCAGCCCCTGATTCATTCTAGCCATCCAGATAGATAGCATTCCCACTTTTATTAATATTCTGTATAATGCGCGCCTTATTTTTAATGCTTGCTAAAACCAAAGCCAGTCAAAGGGATGCGTGAATCAAATCACACATTTCCTGAAGAAAAATAGAGCAAACAATAAGCAGCTTGGTTGTTTTGAATATATGTTACACAATCAAATAACTAACGCTTTCCGACAAAACAATTAAACGTTCTTTAAAATCGACTATTGAACTGAGGTTATCTATGAATCTTTCCGCTAAAACTGTTGTGGTTATTGCAATCGGTGCTGCTCTTTACGGTATCGGCGGCTTACCTATGTTTGGCATCCCTGTGTTTGCAAACACAACGCTAAAACCAGCCATGGCAGTATTAGCATTGTTCTCAGTACTATTTGGACCACTTGTTGGCTTCTTGGTTGGTTTTATTGGTCACTGGGTTACTGACCTATTTGCTGGTTGGGGCGTATGGCTCACTTGGGTACTTGGTTCAGGTATTGTTGGTTTGATTATCGGTCTATTCCCTTCTCTAACGCGCTACCGTTTGGAGAAAGGTGATTTCAATATGAAAGACTTCGCGTTATTCGTAGTACTTGCGCTATTAGGCAACGTATTTGGTTACGGTTGCTCTGCATTCCTCGACACGATTTTATACGCAGAACCGTTCACTAAAGTGTTTACCCAGCTTTCTATTATCGCGATCGGTAACACCATTCTTATTGCTATTGTTGGCTTCTTCATTCTTAAGTCTGTCGCTAAACGTAACAAGCAAAGCCGTAACTTAACAGAGGCTTAATGTCGAATGACAATCGAATTTTCTAACTTCTCTTTTAGATATGAGTCGCTGGACAAACCGACGCTAAAAAATATCAATCTAAGGATAGAGAAAGGAGAGAAAATCGTCATTATCGGTCCAAGTGGTAGTGGTAAATCTACCCTTGGGCAATGTCTTAACGGACTGATCCCACACGCAATCAAAGGGGAAACCAGTGGAACATTGACCATCAATGGTCAAGACACCGCCCCTTTCGACATGCACCAATACACTGAGCAAGTTGGCACCGTACTCCAAGATACGGACAGCCAATTTGTCGGTTTGAGCATTGGCGAAGACATTGCATTTGCGCTGGAAAACCAGCTAACTTCAAATATCGACATGTACCCATTGGTCAAAGCCACGGCCAAAATGGTCGACTTGGAACAGATGCTAGAACGCTCACCCCACGATTTATCTGGCGGGCAGAAACAGCGTGTTTCTTTGGCGGGCATTCTCGTCGATGACGTCGATATCCTTTTGTTTGATGAACCACTAGCTGCGCTTGACCCTAAAACGGGTAAAAAAACCATCGAGATCATCGATGATCTACACCGCGAAACGGGCAAAACCATCGTAATCATTGAGCATCGTCTTGAAGACGTTCTGCATTGCTCAGTTGACCGTATTATCTTGATGGAAAGCGGCAAAATCATTGCCGATACAACGCCAGATGAAATTTTAGCGTCGCCTTTGCTAGAAGATTACGGCATCCGCGAACCGCTTTATATTTCAGCACTGAAAGAAGCAGGCTGCGCGATTGAGGGCGATGCAAAACCTTCTAGCTTAACTACCTTACCGTTGGAGCAATATAAACCGGCAGTACAAGCATGGTTTGATGGTTCAACAGCACAACCGCCCAAAACGCCAGCCGAGACTTTGCTTGAAGTCCGTGGCCTCACCTATTCTTACGACGGTGAGAAAAACGCGTTAGAAGACGTGAGTTTTGACATCAAGCGTGGCGAGTTTGTCTCTGTACTTGGCAAAAATGGCTCGGGTAAATCGACCATCACCAAACTGATTATGGGCGTTATTGAAGCGGATAGCGGCTCAATGAGCATGAATGGTCAAGATCTTAACGAACTGACCATCTTCGAGCGTAGCCAGAAAGTGGGTGTGGTGATGCAAAACCCGAATCACATGATTTCCCATCACATGATTTTCGACGAAGTGGCCTTCGGCCTCCGTAATCGTGGCGTTGAAGAGAAACAAATAGACGCTAAAGTACTTGAAGTCCTAGAGCTGTGCGGTTTGAGCAAATACCGTCACTGGCCAATCGAAGCATTGAGTTATGGCCAGAAAAAGCGCGTAACCATTGCGTCAATTTTGGTCTTGGAACCAGAGCTTCTGATCCTTGATGAACCGACGGCAGGTCAGGACTATCGAAACTACACGTCTATGCTGAGTTTCATCGAAAAGCTCAATCGCGAGTTGGGCGTAACCGTGATGATCATCTCTCATGACATGCATTTAGTGTTGGAATACACCTCGCGCTCTATCGTGATTGCAGACAGTAAATTAGTCGCGGATGCACCAATGACGCAGGTATTCAGCAGTCCAGAGCTACTAGGCCAAGCAAACCTCACTACAACAAGTCTGTTTGAGTTGGCTACGAAAGTTGGCATCGAAGACACCAATGGCTTTATGCAGCATTTTATCAATGTAGAAAAAGCGCACCTCCAACGAAAAAGCGGCGAAGTAAACCAACCAGAGAAAGCAGTGGCATGAAAGACAACAAAATGAAGTTTGGTATCAACTACATCGATACCCAATCGCCACTTCATAAGTTGAATGGCATTACTAAGTTCTTGCTTTTCATTGCTTGGGTAACGGTGGTATTGACCACATTTGACTTGCGAATCATCGCGCTGTTGATCGTGCTTGGTTTAGGCTTATTGAAAATGACCAAAGTGCCCTTTCATGTCTACAAACCGCTGTTATTCGGTACAGGCACGGTATTACTGATCAATGCCCTGTTTATGTTCGCGTTAGCGCCGCAACAAGGTACTGAGTTCATGGGCTCATCAACGGTTTTACTCTCGTTACCCGGTAATTACTCGCTCACTCAAGAAACATTGTTTTACCTAGTAACAGTGACGTTGAAGTACTTCAGCATGTTCCCAATCGCGTTGGTGTTTGTATTTACCACTCATCCGACAGAGTTTTCAGCCAGCTTGAACCGTTTAGGTGTGCCTTACAAAATCGCCTATGCCGTAAGCTTAACGCTGCGCTACTTGCCGGAAGTGAAAAAGGACTTTGTTAACATCATGCACGCGCAACAAGCACGCGGAGTAGAACTGAGCAAGAAGGCTCCGTTGTTCACTCGTATGAAGAACGTCGCGAAGATTCTTGGACCTCTGATTTTCTCTAGTTTAGACAGAGCCGATCAAATCTCAAACGCGATGACGCTACGTGGTTTTGGCCGCCACTCCTCTCGCACTTGGTACAGCTTAAAACCACTGACCAAAGCCGATATGATCTGCATGGCTGGGATTGCGGTGATAGTGATTGCTGCGATCAGCAAGCGTGTGATGGACACACAACTGTTCTGGTATCCGTTTTAAATTCTGAAGCTTCAAACTGAACATAACGTGGTTAGTGTTGTGACCACGTTATCTTCCGTCTTTCCCCTCGATAACTCGCCTGCTGGCTTCTTGCTTGCAAGTATTCAAAAGAAGCGGTAATTTCAGCGGCTCGCTGATGTGCCAGAAAGTTGCTTATTCAAACGACCAACATGAACTAAACTCATCAGTTTTATCAGGGGCTTAATGATCAACTGCGCACTGCCCACGATGAAAAGCCAAGTACCACTTTCAATCAACGAATCATTCAAAAAGAAAAAGCTACCAATTAAAAACCAAATAGCAATGAGTAGGTCGTTTGCAGCACCTAACGCCTCATAGCGGCGCTGAATAACGATGTGACGGCTTCCTAGATCTAAATCCAACTCTCTGCCATGTATCTGCACTGTATAGCTCCCCTCTTATTGTTTCGCGTCAGTTATGCCCAAGTTATTTCGAAATACTTAGTTCTAAACCCTAACGGACGTAGCATGCATTGACAACCATTGGGGGGATTATCTATTTGCAATCAAAAGAAAAGGGCGCATAAGCACCCTTTTCAGCGAGTCTAATTACAGGTATTCGCTTTAATGATTAGATAGTGAGTGCCAACTTAACTCCACTTCAACAAGCGAGTTTCGTTGCCTTCTTCCGGCTTCGCTGGAATATTGAGTGACAACAGCAAGCTCACTGCTGCCATACCAGCGCCGATGTAAAATACGCTAGCAGGTGAAACCAGCCAAATCACACCAAACGTAACAGGTATTACAACCGCCGCAATATGGTTAATCGTAAACGCAACGCCCGCGGTCGACGCCATATCTGCTGGGTCGGCAATTTTCTGGAAGTAGGTTTTAATCGCAAGCGCTAACGCGAAAAATAAATGATCGACAACATACAATGCTGCCGCCCACTCAGCCGTTTGCACCAAACCGTACCCGACGAACACGAAGATCAAACCGACGTATTCAAACATCAACGCTTTGCGCTCACCTACAACGCCGATAAAACGGCCTATTCGCTTCGCAAACAAGAAGTTAAAGACATAGTTAATCAGGAACAGCAACGTAATATCTGCGGCGGAGTAACCAAACTTTTCTACCATCAAGAAACCAGCGAACACCGTAAAAATTTGACGGCGTGCTCCACTCATAAACGTAAGCGCATAGTATAACCAGTAACGTTTACGCAGGATGAGCTTCTTGTTCTGAGGCACTTTTGTCTTAAATTGTGGGAAGGCAAATGCCATCACCAAAATGAGCACAAAACCTAAACCACCAGCCATTAAATAGACCGTTTTAAAATCAAGTTTGAGCTGTTCGAGCGAAACCCAAATGGCGCCGTAGGTAAACAGAGAAGCCAAAGCTCCAACAGAAATAAACTTACCCAGCATTTCTGGCGCTTCTTCTTTAGATAGCCATTGTAAAGACAAAGACTGCTTGAGTGTTTCAAAGTAATGGAAGCCGGTGGACATTAACAAGGTTGTAAAAAGTAGACCGTACAAAGTGGGAAAATAACCTGTTAATGCCGTACCAAGCGTAAGCATCGCCAAAGAGACGAGCATAAAGCGTTGCTCTCGGATAAACAGCAATACAAACACGGCGGTAAAGGCCAAAAAACCCGGAATTTCGCGCACACTTTGCAATAGGCCTATGTCGGCACCATCAAAGTTTGCTTTCTCGATAACAAAGTTGTTCAACAACGCCATCCAGGTAGAAAAAGCAATGGGCACGATAATGGAAATTAACAGGAGGAAATTTTGCGGCGTTCTCCAGCCGTGCGATGAGGTAGTCATGATGTTTCCTTTAAATATGAAGGCATCATCATAGCTTTAAATGTAACAAATTCGCAATATCATTATTATTTTCAGCCCAGAGCAAGCAGATATGGCTGAGGGATATTGTTATGAAGATAAACATCGCGCTTAACTCCTTGGCTAAGCGCGATGTTCAAGTATCAAGAGAAATAAAGCATGAGTAAATGTGCTCAGTGGCTTAATCAATGACTTTTACTGATAGGCGATTTTTAAATTCAAACACATGTTCTGGACATACATCCAAACAACGACCACAGCTAATGCAGTTTTGATCCATAACTCGACGATCTCCCTCTTTCAAAGGCTGCCGAAGCACTTCTGGTTCTGGGCAAACGTAAAAGCAATCCATGCATTTGGTGCAATCTTCGCGGCGAACAGCAGTAACGCGCAACAGGCTTTTTCGGCCTATCACGCCATAGGTAGCCCCCAGTGGACATAAGTGCCCACACCACCCATGCTCAACCAAGAGTAAATCCAACACGAACACCAGGGCGATCAACACCCAACCTGCGCCCATACCAAACACCAACCCGCGATGCAGTGCCGCCACTGGATCTAACCATGTCCAAAGAATTGCGCCAGACAGCGCACTGCCCAACATCAAAACAGGGATCAGCCAATAACGAATCACGGGAGACCAACGATAGCTCGCTTTAATGTTGAGCTTTCGACGCAGCCACGCCGCCAAGTCTGTAACGATGTTCAACGGGCACACCCAAGCACAAAATGCGCGCGGCGCCAAAATCGCGTAAAACGCAACGACAATCACTACGCCTAACAACGCATTAAACTCCGGAACATGCCCTGTCGCCAAAGCTTGAAGCACAATTAACGGGTCACTTAACGGCACGGTATCGAGCAACATACTTGATGACAGATTACCAGTTAGAATTCCCAACGTCGGCCCAGCCATAAACAGCGCAATGATGGTGAACTGACATAGCCGACGTAAAATCAAAAACCGATGCGCGCGCCACCAACCAAGCTTTTCAAGCGCTTCTTTGCCAGCATTTTGAGCTAAATTCTTTGCCATTACTTACCTCCTTTTAGCGATTCAAGCGCACCTTCCGGCACAGGCGTCTCACTAGGAAGGATATTTTCGAGTGGTTTGTCGATCTCTTTCCAACCAAAATTGTAGTGGCTGCCCACTTTGCCTTTCGCCAAATCCGTCGGGACGACTTTAATAGCAGCGACATCCAACACGCACGCTTGTTCACACTTACCGCATCCGGTACACACTTCGGAATTCACTGTTGGGATAAGTTTGGCGTGATAACCGGTTCGGTCGTTGTGAACCATCTCTAATGTGATGGCTTCATCAATCAGCGGACAAACGCGATAACAAACGTCGCATCGTAACCCTTGCCAGTTAAGGCAAGTTTCATGGTCAATAAGAACCGCTGTACCCATTCGAGCATCATCAATATCGGTTAGTTTCGGATCCAGCGCCCCACTCGGACAAGCGACAACACAAGGAATGTCTTCGCACATTTCGCAGGGAATATCGCGTGCAGTAAAGTAAGGTGAGCCAGTCGCGACGGGTGAAAGTAATGTCGCAAGTTTCAAGGTATCGTAAGGACATGCCTGAACACACAAGCCACATCGAATACAAGCTGATTCGAAATCGCCTTCCGGCAGTGCACCAGGCGGACGAATAGGCACACCTTTGGTTTCTCGAGCTTGGCTTTGTAGCGATTGTAAGCCCAATACACACGCAGCTGCGCCAACACCAGCCGCAGTTCGAGCTGTATCACGCAAAAATCGGCGCCGACTTTGCGATATTTTAGACTGAGAGGATTTCATGCTATTTCCTCAACAAAACTCCCTTATCAAGTTAAGCATAAATAGCCCTAAACGTGTCGTTTCCCTATACCTCATAGGAGGTAACCCCATCCTCTATTGATTCAAGTCAACTGACGCACAGTGCCGTCATCACAGTTTGACTAAATGCGTTTATTTACTGCGACATGAAATTCACCACGATACTCTGCAGTACGCACCATTCTCAGTACAATAATTCAACACCTTTGCAATCTATTCGCTCAATTCGATGATAAATCACTACTGAAAATTAAAAAAAAGACATCATAACAAGCTAATTTAAAAGGCATTTATCCATTAAACATAAAAAAATACTATCCAAATAAGAAAACTGTGGTTAGATTAAAAATTAAAACTAAAAAGCGAAGGAGAGAGGCATGGAAATTATCGTACGTCCAACGACCGTCGAAGACGCAGCGGCACTCGTAGAAATCTATTCACAACCAAAAGCACAGCGTGAAACCCTGCAACTCCCAAAGCCTTCGCTCGCGATGTGGGTGGAAAGATTGTCAAACATACCTGATGGTGTTTATAGCTATGTCGCTGAAATTGATGGTAAAGTCGTCGGTAATATTGGCTTTCACCACTCTCTACGTCCAAGAACGATGCACACGGCATCGTTTGGCATCGGAGTACATGATAGTTTCCACGGACTCGGTATTGGTAGCAAATTGATAGAAACCGTCACTGAACTAGCAGATAACTGGTTAAATGTGAGAAGAATTCAGATAGAGGTCAATGCCGATAACGACGCCGCCATTGGGCTTTATAAAAAGCATGGATTTCAAATTGAGGGTGAAGCGATTGACGGTTCCTTCCGTGATGGTGAATTCATCAATACCTATTACATGGCGCGCATCAGACCAGGCCAAAGATAAAACAAAGCCTCCTACTAATTGGAGGCTTTTCTTTTTAAACTTCGACTCACTTTCGTAAGTAAGCCAACGCTCTGCGAGTCAATGCTTCTGTGTAGGGATTGATCTTCCAGTGGTCGGAACTCCAACCTTTCACAAATCGCTGAAAGTCTGCCCAAGCCACAGCAAACAAAGGACGCCATTCACGCTCGACTTCATTAGGGTCAAGATTCGGTTGATAGACCATTAGCGCGTATTGCAACTGAGCAAAATACGTATCCAAAACCCAAACTTCCATCTCTGCACAACGTTCTGGCTTAACGGCGCTACTCATAAACAGTGCCACATCTTTCATTGCACACCCACATCCAACGTATTGAAAGTCAACCGCAGCAACGCTTGATTCTTCTTCATCAAAACAGAAGTTCGCCAATTTGGCATCACCATGTACTAGTGTTTTAAACTTAGCTTGCGAAAGCGTTTGATCAATCAATTGAGCCGCATTTTGTAGCTCAGTGTCTTGCAATGCTTCAAGCTCGTCGGGTCTGGTTGCTAAGTGCCAGTATGTACCGGTATGCCACAACTTATCCGAACGAACATCGATGTATCGCGCATGAAAGTTCGCCAACCAAGTGAGGCAGGCTTGTAGATGCTTTAGCTGTGCATCTGTGATGACTTTTGGAAAGCCCACCTCGGCGAGATCTTCCATCACAATGAGCCATTCATTCTCCGATTGGAACGTTTTTAGACCTTGTGGTACTCGGCAGCGAGTATCCACCCCTCCGGAAAAATACTCATACCAATTCACTTCCACCTGATAAGAGTGCAACTTTCTTTGATGAGAACGGTCCGTATTCCAGCCTCTAGGATGCTCTGAAGGCTTAGGGAGTTTTACATGCTTAATGATCACCGAACGAGTAGAATAAGTAACTTGGACTAACTCTCCATAGCCTCCCCATAGCGATTGTATGACTTCTACAGAGCGGTAATTACCTAGATTGAGTTCCTGGCCAATATTTTGGTAGCGTTGGTGGTTGTTACTCATCATGCGAGCAGATGTGACCACGTTTGGTTCTTCTCCATGTAGTGAATAACATATGGGCAAACTGGTTTGATTTGATAACCGAGTGACTCAATTTCTGGCAACACCGCTTCCATCATCACTTTTCCGTACCCCTTACCTCGCAGTGCTTCAGGAACAACCGTTGATGTAATGTGCATGACATTACCCTTAAGCTGATAAATCACCTTGGCTTTATAACCCTGCTCTAAATCAACCCAGAATGTACTATTCGTGGTCTCATGAGTTACTTTATGCATATCTTGCTCTCTAATTTTTGTTACAGATTGATTGAATCAAACTATATCACTGAATAAAATCGATACCATGCGAGAGTGCTGCTTCGCCTCACGCGATTACCTTCTTACATCAGGTACGACAATTATAATGAGAAATATGAGCCCAATTGCCAGAGACGGCAAGCTACCTCTGCAAAGCAAGAAGGCACCAGAACGTCAGGCAAGTACATTAAATAGCACCGATGCAATGGCAATGGTCGAACATGGCAGTGAAGTGAGCTTAAACGTCACCACCCCCGTTGGTACAAAGTTTATTACAACCAGCACATTTGTTGGCTGTCACTCAAATAATACTGCATTGATAGAGGTTCCGAACATCTCCGATGAAGACTTGAAGTTCTATTTTCAAGAAGGCTTTTGGATCAATGTAAAAGCCTACTCTCATCGAGGTGAAGGGGCCGTTATCCCATTTCGGGCCCAATTACAGCATCGACTAGGCGATCCGTACCCAATTTTGGTGCTAGACCTACCCAACACTATGCAGGTCTTTCAGCTTCGCAAAGAAGTGCGTTACGAAGTAAATTTGAGAGCGCGTGTTTGTTTAGAAGCCTATCGAACTGAATGCGAAATAAGAGATTTATCTCGTAGTGGCTGTCGTTTTGTAACATCACCAATGAGCCGACCACTTCAGGTTGGTGACCACGTTTCATTGGATCTAACGATGCCCGGAGAAAGTCGTATGCTAGCGCCGTTGCGAGGTCGTATTTGTAATTTACAAAAATCAACGCATTATGCTCGCTACGGAATGGAGTTTGATGAGGTTGGTAAAAACAACGCTAAAAACCTCCTCAGTCACCTCAAATTTGATGGGACTAAGCTCACACTAAAAAGATAGATTTGATAACCCCTATCGCTTATCAAGAAGCTTTGAAGTGCTAGAAAACAAGAAACCCCTTACTTTTCAGTAAGGGGTTTTTATTTACTAAGAATAAGGCAGTATCTTAGATAAGAGTCATGACTTAGAAGTCGTAACGTAGACCTAGCGCTAGCTCATCTTTTTCAGCCGCGCCTTCGTTATCCATTAGATCGAAGTTGTATGATGCGTAGCCACGGAAGTTAGGCTTGAAGTAGTAAGTTACATCAACAGCTAGGTTTTCTACAGTATCTGCGTCTTCTAGTTCACCTTTGTTGAACGTAGAAGTGAATACAGTTTGACCCATAGTGTAAGCAGCGGCTAGTTCGTAGCCTTTGTAATCAAAAGTCTTACCTGCAACATCCATATCCGCGCCAGTGTAGTTACCAGCGAAGTAGAAGTCACCTACAGAGTATGCAGCTACCAGCATGAACTCATCGTTGTCGTTTTGATCTGCGTAACCAGCACCTAGTTCAAAACCAGTGTTAGCAAACGCGTAAACACCAGATAGAGAGAAGCCATCTTCCTCGTTGTCTGTAAAGCCTTGTGCATCTGTTGTGCGATCAGCAAAACGGTAGCTTGCGCGTACAGCTAGTTGCTCGAATTGGCCTTTGTAAGACAGCATGTTATCTGTACGGTCAGAAACAGGCAGTTTAAGTGCTGCTGTGTTACCGTGGTAAGCCATAATGTCAGTAAAGTCAGTAAGAACCACTAGTGCGCCGTCGTTTTTACCGTAAGTTACTTCACCGTATTTGCCACCCAGACCCGCATAAGCGTAACGAGTTTCAAGATCACTATTGTTATCTACGGCACCTTCTTCTTTTGTTTTGAACTCACCTTCCCAAAAACCAACGCCGTATAGGTTTTCATTGATTTCCTGTTTGCCTAGGAAGTTAAGACGGATGCGAGTACGGTCTTCTGCCTTACCATCCATCATAGAAAGACGCGCTTCAGCGCGGCCGCCCATCTCAAGAGAAGTGCCATCTTGGTTGTATAGTTCTGAAGCGACAACTTGAGATCCTGATGCCATTAGCGCCACTGCTACAGCTAAAGTTTTTAATTTCATTTTTATTTTCCATATCATTGTTTTATATGTGTTTTCTCACCAGAAAAACAGGACTTTTCTGTACCAACGAGAAAACTGGCGGCATAGTAGCAGTTGTTATTTTTCACGCAACGTGTTGAATAAACAGCGCTTATAGAAGAAAACACCACTTAAAATGACGATATGAATACCTCTCAACCATCAAGTTATCGGTTGAGTTAAAAAAAATGTTCGCGTCAAAAAAAAATTGACGAAAAAAATGTAAAAACAATATCACAAAACGTGATATTGCCCGCAAAAAATATTGTTAACTGACTGTTTTAGATAGACTTATTGATAATAAATCCGATTATTACAAACAAAAAAATCCCTGAGCATTCACTCAGGGATTTAGAGATTTGATAAGTAGATGATGAATTAAAGCTTAAAGAAACTTAATTGCTCTTTCTGCTTCTCTGCAAGTAATGAAAGCTCAGTACTCGCACTTGCACTCTGGCTGATGCCCGCTACGTTTTGGTTTACAAGCTCCGACATGTTAACCACGTTGCGATTGATATCTTGAGTAACTTGAGACTGTTCTTCGGCTGCGGTTGCTACTTGCGTGTTTGAATCGTTGATGTTGGCGACTGACTCGGTAATTCCAACCAACGCTTCATTCGCTTGTTGCGTCAGCTCGTTGTTGCGGCTAAGCATATCAAGGCTGACTTGCATACTGTCATTCGCAAGCCCAGACTGCGCTTGAAGCTCTTCAATGATCGTTTGGATCTCTTGTGTCGAGTCTTGAGTACGCGCTGCTAGCATGCGTACTTCATCAGCTACTACCGCAAAACCACGACCAGACTCACCAGCTCGCGCCGCTTCAATCGCAGCATTCAATGCTAGCAAGTTGGTCTGCTCAGATACGCCGCGAATCACTTCAATAACATCGTTGATCTGTACAGATTGCTCTTTTAGACGCAAAACAACTTGCGCTGCATCGTTCAATGCTTGAGACATTTGCGCACTTGCTTCCGCACTTTCTTGGAAGATAGCCAAACCTGATTGAGCAAGTCCATCAGCTTCACGCGCGGTTGCGTCAGCAGAGGTCGCGTTATCACTCACATTATTCGCAGTGCTTGCAAGCTCGTTAACCGCAGATGCAACTTGCTCGATCTCCGCCAACTCTTGTTGAGCGTTCGCTTCCGCTTGCGTCATTACCGCAGCTAATTCGGTCGATGCAGATGCAACTTCCTCACTAATACGGGTTAACTGGTCCACAGTGTTGTATAACTGCTCTGCGGTTTGGTTTACATCTTTGCTCAGCTTAGAGATCTCATTGTCCCCATCGACATCTGCACGTACTGATAGATTACCCATTGCTAACTGACGCATCACTTCTTGCAGCTTTTGGATTGGTGTAACAATCATGCCAGATAGGAACCAAGCGCCTATCAATGAGAAAGCAAATACCGCTAAAACCGTCAACATAGCGTTATTTTGCACACGTTCATTTTGCTGATGACTTCTGATAGTAGATTGTTCAGCTTGCTCGTTTACATGCTTTGATAGTGTGTTAATTTGTTGGACCATTTCTCGGCCAACATTGCGATACTCTTTGACAAATGCACGGTACTCGCTATCCGATTTCAAACCTTGATCGTATTGGTTGAAGAAAGCAACTGAGCGCTCTGAATATCGCACATAGGATTCAATTGCTTGGCGAACTTTAACGGCATCGTCACGGAATAGGTTTCGGGCTTCAATTGCGCTTAAATCGGCATCAACTTGCTTTAAGCCTTCTTTCAATTCGGTTAGAAAATTCTCACGACGAGAAGCATCGTAAATAGCGTAAACCGCGCTTATGCGCAGAGGGTAAATTTGGTCGTCAATACTCGCCAATGTGTCTTTGTGAAAAACCAAAGATTCTTGGTTGGAAGCAATAACATCTTGCTCTGCTTGAAGATTGTTTTTAGTAATCCAAAGAGCAATAAACAAAACAATCGCGGTAAATAATACCGGAACCAAAATTTGCGTTCGTACTGACAAATTTTTCAGTGATAACTGCATGACAGGGCCTCAGTTGTATGCGTGATGTCTATATCCAAACAAACTCGAGCAGTGCTTATAACAACGTTACTTTTCGGCAGTTTGAATATCTATGCTTCCTTGCGACGGGATAAATCCCAGACGAATAAACAAGTGGCGAATATTAGAGGTCGATCACACTTTTGTCTAGTACAAAAACTCTCCATTTTCAATCTGTTATTGACAATATCCCGACAGTAGCGTCGGGATATTGTCGTTATGATAACTTATGATCACTTATGATGAGATACATTCACATTTAGGACGGTTTCAGCCTATTTTCTCAACGAATTGAGCTTAGCTTGAGCAAGGCCAAAAATGGTATCGATTGGATAAGAACCTTCATCGGTTGGCTCACCAGCAACTTTCCCCGTAAACAATTCGATAGCTTCAGTAACATGGTCAATCGCCCAAATATTAAACTCGCCTTTTTCGACTGCTTTCACGATGTCGGAACGAAGCATTAGATTGTGAACATTAGAGCGCGGAATAATGACTCCCTGCCCGTCATGACGACCTTTAATTACACACACATCATAAAAGCCTTCGATCTTTTCGTTTACGCCACCAATAGGCTGAGCTTGACCAAATTGATTCATCGACCCTGTTATCGCAATGTCTTGTCGGTTTGGTTGCTTTGAAAAAGCAGACACAACCGCACATAACTCAGCCATGCTGGCACTATCACCATCAACACCACCATAAGATTGCTCAAAGGTAATGGTTGTCGTTAATGGCACTCGTGCCGTTTTACCAAATACGGAAGATAAGTAGGCAGACAAAATCATTACGCCCTTAGAGTGAATACTGCCCCCCAAATCCACGCTGCGCTCGATATCGATAACATCCCCATCACCGTAACACGTCGTCGCTGTGATGCGATTCGGTGCACCAAACATGTAGTCACTAGTGCTCAATACCGAAAGTGCGTTCACTTGGCCTACGGCTTCTCCTTCGGTGCGAATCAGCGTTGTGCCGTTAATAAAGGTTTCCATTACGTTATCGCGTAATCGGCTTACTCGCATTTCTTGGTTATTGAGCGCCTCTTCAACATGACCAATACGGATCATGTTGGAGTTGGCTTGACGAGCCACGTAATTCGACTCTCGAAGCAAGTTGGCGATATTAGCCGAATGTAGAGATAGCTTGGATTGGTCGCCAGACAAACGTGAGCTGTATTCGATGATCCGAGCAATGGCTTTGCGATCGCAATGCAGCATATTGTTGTCATGCACCACGCTAGAGATAAAGCGCGCGTAATGCAGCTCAGACTCCGGCGTACGTTTCATTTCGTCTTCGAAATCTGCCGTCACACGGAACAACTCGCTGAACTCTGGATCGTAATGTTGGAGTAATTGGTAAGTTCGGTAATCACCAAATAAGATAATTTTGATATCAAGCGGAATCGGTTCAGGATCGAGTGATACCGCCCCCGTCAATGTGACTTCTTTTTCTAGAGACGTAAAACTCAATTGACGAGCACGCAATGCGCGCTTCAAACCATCCCAAACGTAAGGCTGTTCAAGTACTTTCTGAGCATCCATTAATAGAACGCCGCCATTCGCCTTATGCAAGCTCCCTGCACGAATCAGCGAGAAGTCGGTAAACACCGTTCCCTTGAAAGTGGCAGTCTCAATCGACCCGAAGAGTGAATGATAGTTGGGATTTTCTTCAACAACGATAGGAAATTCGCTGCTTTTACGGCTTACCAAGACGTTCACTTTATAACGACGTGGCAATTTTTTATCCAAGGATGCCGTCGCAATTTCGCCTTGCTCGCCACTTTGGTCAAGGAAGATATCTGCGTTTTCAACAATATCTTTTTGCAGCTCAGTTAAGTAGGTTTTGATTTCGGAATATTGCGCGTAATCCACTTTGAGTTTTTTGATGAAGTGAGTAATCACATCAAGCGTCACTTCATCATTGAGCTTTTTGATTTTATCGCTGTATGTCTCTTCCCACTCCGTAAGCTCACGAACCATCGAGCGCAATCGCACTTCGAGTTCATCAATAGCATCGCTGAATTGCTCTTGTTCTTTTTTGCTTAGTACATCAAAGGACTCTTCCGTATGAAGCTCATCACCGTTCATGGCGACAAACTGATAATCCCCCTGCGTAGTCAGTGTTAGGCTGATGCCCTTTTCTTTTGCCTCTCGACTAATACGATCCAGCTCGTTTTGTTGCTTAGCTGCCAATTGATTTTTTAATCGCTCAGCGCGGCTAAAGTACATTTCATTGTCGAATGCTAGGGGTAAAGCATTTAATAATTTGCCCATTAAAGCTTCAATATCAACACGTAGCTTATTTCCGATACCACAAGGCAGCTTTAATACCTTTGGTGTACGGGTATCCTCAAAGTTCGCAACGTAACACCAATCAAACAGGGCTGCTGCATCGTGCTGGTGACGATTCAGATAGCGCAAGATCATGGTGCGTTTACCTAGCCCATTCTGACCAATGGCGTAGATGTTATACCCTTTCTCTTTGATGGACATCGCAAACTCGACCGCTTTTTGCGCGCGCTCTTGGCCCACGATTTCATCAATTGGAGGTAACTCCTTGGTCGACTTACATGGCATATTCTCTAGATCTGCTACAGAATATAGCTGCTTAGCTTCCAATCTTAGTATTGCCATATCCACTTCCTTTTTTCTTATTTTCGTTATTTGAGTGTAGAGATTATTTGCTTAATTTTAAGTGATTTACCTTCCACCCTAGATTGATTGGACATTTTATGAACACATAAGTGATATTAACACGCACTTGCAATTGATAATCAATTTCATTTAATATCTAAACAAATCAAATGTTGTGGAGATGGATATGAATATTGAGCAATGCTGGATGCGCTACTTAAAAGCGGAGCAACTGATGGAACAAGGCCATTGGCCAGAAGCTCATCGTTTATATGACGACGTGCTCAACAATCTACCCAACCACATTCATCTAGCGCTAGAAAATGCACAAACTAAACCTTGCCAGTTTGTATGTCTCATTACGGGGCTTAGAGATGCCAGCGTGACGCAATCAGAGATTCTCAACAAACTCGGCTTACAGCATGATGCGTTCTCAATACTCAATCAAACTTACGCGCTATTTCAATTTTTGCAGCTAGAGAGCCATGAACTGATTGAGCGCGTAGGTCACCTACTTGGTCAACAGAGCGAAGACTTGTTAGCTCACATGGCGGCATTTTGCTCTGCCCAACGTAATGCTCAATGGATGATAGAACTCGAGCACGTAACGCGCGCACATGAGCAGTTCTTACATTTGCAAGCAATGAGTTCGGCAAAATCTTCGCCTTCTCACCTGTATAATTAATCTAAAGCTCAAGCATTGAGGACAACTAGGTTTGTGCTGTCCATTACTTGAGTATCATTTGCTTTATCAACCACAAGGATCTGTGATGTCTTCTAAAACCATTCTTTCGGTGAACAACCTATCAGTCAGCTTTACGACAAACGATGGTATCGTCGATGCAGTAAAGAATGTTAGCTTCGATTTAAAAGCAGGCGAGACGCTGTCCATCGTTGGCGAATCTGGCTCTGGCAAGTCAGTATCAACCAATGCACTGATGAAACTACTGCCAGACAACGCTATTTTGCATGAAAGCTCATCCATCATGTTTGAGGGTAGCTCCATCTTGGATAAAACAGAGCGTGAAATGCAAAGTATTCGCGGTGATCGCATTGGCATGATTTTTCAAGAGCCGATGACCTCACTAAACCCGTACATGCGGGTGGGTATCCAAGTCGCTGAGGCCATCATGTGTCACCGCCCGGTCGACAAACGAACAGCAAAAGCAAAGGTGTTAGAGCTGTTTGAATTGGTTCATATGCCAAACCCAGAAAAAGCGTACAACAAGTACCCACACGAATTTTCTGGTGGTCAATTGCAACGTATCATGATTGCGATGGCACTGATTAACGAGCCCGATATTTTGATCGCCGACGAACCAACAACGGCGTTGGATGTCACGGTTCAAGCAGAAGTGTTGCACCTGATTAAAGAAATTCAGGCTCAGATGGGCATGGCAATCCTATTTATTACTCATGACTTAGGCGTCGTAAAACACTTTGCAGACCGTGTCATTGTGATGTGTAAAGGAGAAGTCGTCGAAGAAGGCGAAACACAAACACTCTTCAAGGACCCAAAGCACGAATACACACGTATGCTAATCAATTCGATTCCTAAAGGCAGTAAGGAGCCTATTAGCGAAAGTGCTACGCAGCTGTTAAAGGCTGACGATATACGAGTCAAATTCTTGGTAAAGTCGCATTTTATTGCGAGCAAGAATGAGTACTTCGAAGCGGTAAAAGGCATTTCTCTTGAGCTTAAACAAGGAGAGACCCTCGGGATCGTTGGGGAGTCCGGTTCAGGTAAGTCTACACTCGGCCGAGCTTTGATAGGTCTACTGCCCTCAACTGGCAAAATAGAATATAAAGGCCAAGATATGGCCTTGCTGACAAACAAAGAACGTTTTGAGCTGAAAAAAGACGTTCAGATGGTATTCCAAGACCCTTATGGTTCGCTTTCTCCTCGTATGACTATCGGCGAGATCATCACTGAAGGATTAACTGTCCACCAGCCAATGTTGAGTAAAAAAGAACGTATGCAGAAAGCACGCGACGTGCTTCGAGAGGTTCGCTTAGATCCCGCGTCCATCAACCGTTATCCACACGAGTTTTCGGGAGGCCAGCGTCAGCGTATTGCTATCGCGCGAGCACTAATTCTTGAGCCTTCGTTTATTTTGCTTGATGAGCCAACCTCTGCATTGGACCGCTCGGTTCAACTGACTGTGATTGATCTCCTGAAAGATTTGCAGAAAAAACACAATATTGGCTACTTGTTTATTAGCCACGATCTATCAGTCGTCAAAGCCCTTTCTGATCGTGTTCTTGTCATGCAAAAAGGCGAGGTCATGGAACAAGGTACAGCCGAAAATATTTTCCAAAACCCTAAAAATGACTACACGAAAAAACTGATAGATGCCTCATTTGATCTTGAAAACAGTGAAAATCAGCACAATGCGGCTTAGGTTCATCACAGTTTCATATTCATAAACTAGGATTAAGAAAAGGTGATGATTTCATCTTGTCTTAAGAATGGCATAGCTGCCTTTCGGTTTGGCCGCCGAGACTGGTTGGTTCAAGAGTCAGACTTAGTCAACCTGGCTCAAATACTGGTAAACAGTATGAATTGAGTTCCCCCAACCATGAAAAATGCCGCGACAGAGTCGCGGCATTTTTTATTCTCAGAAGCTTCGAGTAACTAAGGCATTAAATCGACTCAATACCCATATTATGTAACGTAAATGCATACACGTCTGTGGTGAGGTCAATTTGCTTACTCAGCGGCATTCCTGCACCATGACCGGCATTAACATCAATGCGTATCAATACTGGATTAGCGCCTTGCTGTTTGTCTTGCAGCTCCGCAATAAATTTGTACGAATGTGCTGGAACCACACGATCGTCGTGATCAGCAGTTGTCACCAAGGTAGCAGGATATTGCACGCCTTCTTTTACATTGTGAACAGGAGAGTAGCCAAGCAAGTATTGGAACATCGCTTCGCTTTGCTCAGACGTGCCATAGTCATACTTCCAGCCTTCTCCAGACGTAAACGTGTGGTAACGCAGCATATCAAGCACACCTACGGCTGGCAGCGCCACCTTAAATAACTCAGGACGTTGCGTCATACACGCACCAACCAACAAGCCGCCATTTGAACCACCACGAATCGCTAGGCGCTCGGAGCTAGTGTAGTCGTTTTCAATCAGGTATTCCGCCGCCGCAATAAAGTCATCAAATACGTTTTGCTTTTGCTGCTGAGTGCCTGCGTTGTGCCAAGCTTTACCGTATTCACCGCCGCCTCGCATGTTGGCTACAGCGTAAATACCACCCAATTCCAGCCAGTTGGCCACATTGCCAGAAAACATCGGAGTGAGGCTGATGTTAAAACCGCCGTAACCATACAGCATGGTTGGCGCACTGCCATCAAGCGCGATGTCCTTCTTGTATGAGATGATCATCGGAACTTGCGTGCCATCTTTTGAGGTGTAGAACACCTGTTTTGATTCATACTCACTGCGATCGAATGGCGCTTTTGATTCTTGAAACAGCGTCGATTCACCAGACTCAACATCAAATGAGAAGATCGTCGGTGGTGTCACATAGTTAGTGAATGTGTAGTAAAGTGTAATTTCTTCTAACTTGCCAGCTAGACCATAAGCCGTGCCTTCTCCCGGCAGTTCTACATCTCGAATCCATTCACCTTGGTAGTTAAACTGCTGCACTTTAGAAAGTACATCCACCATATAAGTCGCAAACAGATAACCGCCACCTTTGCTGATTTCTAACGGCTGTTCCTGTTCAGCAATCACGTCAGCCCATTGTTCTGTCTGAGTGTTGTAGCTGACAACTTTGCCGTTCGGCGCATCTAGGTTGGTGTAAAGCAGCAAGGTTTCGTTTTGACTATCAATCAAGTAGGTGTCGCCTTGCGTTGTCTCGCGAAGCGTCACAATCGCTTGGGACTCAGACTGTAAATCAATATAAAACAGACGATTACCCGATGTGGATTCTGCGCCAGAAATAATGAGGAAGCGATCGTCCGTCGTCGTGGTACCAGACACATAACGATGAACCTGCGTATCCAACTCACCGAAAATCACTTTATCTTCAGACTGAGGTGTACCAAGTTCATGATAATAAAGCTTGTGATGTTCAGTTCGCGCAGATAACTCACTGCCTTGCGGCTTATCATAGCTAGAGTAATAGAAGCCTTTGCTGCCCAACCAAGAAATCGACGTAAACTTTGCATCCACAATCTCAGGCTCTAACTGTTCTTTGGTTTCCGCATCAATAACAAAGATTTTGCGCCAATCACTGCCCCCTTCCGAGATGGAATACGCGACCAAACGATAATCTTTAGAGAAGCTAACTTCGCCAAGAGAGGTAGTGCCCTCTTCGGAGAAAGTATTTGGATCAAGGAAAACCTCGGCTTCTCCCTCGCCTTTACGTCGATACAATACGCTTTGGTTTTGCAAACCGTCGTTTTTGTAGAAGTAGGTGTAGTCACCACGTACAAATGGCTGGGAATATTTTTCGTAGTTTTGACTCTTCGCCACTAAGTCACGGATTTGTTGGCGGTACGGTATCT
The DNA here is from genome assembly GCF_033344475.1 of Vibrio sp. 1288. NCBI lineage: Bacteria > Pseudomonadati > Pseudomonadota > Gammaproteobacteria > Vibrionales > Vibrionaceae > Vibrio > Vibrio sp. 1288. The sequence continues at coordinate 105,537 of NZ_JAWPOX010000008.1, read as the reverse complement.
GACCAAGGAAATCGAAGGTGACCGAATTTTGACCCGAAACCCATTGAGCGGTTTCTTCACTGCGATCATCTTCTAACCAGCGATAAGGGTCGGTAATGTCGTGACCAAAATAAGTGTCCACGACAGAATCTTTACGTGTTTTTGGGTAATGCATAACGTCCGTGTTACTCCGTTGTTTTTATTAAGTTGTTTATCTTCAATCGTTTTATTGCGGTGATTACCTTAGAGCACCCTATTTTGATTTCAACGACATTGTTTTAAATCTATGAAGAACCTAGAAATAATGAGATATCGTTAAGTATCGGTCACGAATGTGCTCAATAAGCAGCTTCACTTTGTTCGGTGGTTGACGAGTAAACGGATACACCGCGTAGATACCCAACTTTTTACCTACTAATTCAGGAAAAATATCCACCAGTTGACCATTACGAATATCGTGATACACCAAACAGCGCGGGACGTAAGCAATACCATGGCCGCCCAGAGCGGCTTTACGTAATGCGGTCGCGTTATCAGTAGAAAAGCAGCCCGATACTTTGACGATGTAATTGCCATCTTCTCCTTTAAACTCCCAATCCGTTGCACCTGTGGTTTGGTAAGCGTATTGCAGACAATTGTGCGTGGTGAGATCAATCGGCTCGATCGGTTTCCCATTTTTCGCAATATAAGAAGGTGACGCGCATACCACCCATTGGGAATCGAGAATATGTCGTGCGATCAAACTAGAGTCGGCTAAGTAGCCAGTTCGAATGACTAAATCGTAACCATCAGCCACTAAATCGACAAAGCGATTATCCAATGACATGTCCACGGTCAGACCCGGATGAAGGTTACAAAATTCGGCAACAGCATCAGCAAGTATCAAATCTCCAGAGATACACGGCACGGACATTTTTATATGACCGCTCACATTCTCTCCAAAGCCTGCAACAGCATCCATAGCCTCCTGAGTGGCCTGCTTCACATTTTTAGCACTGTGGAGTAACACCTTACCTGCCTCGGTCAAGGTTAATTTGCGCGTTGTTCGATATAATAGCTGAGCCCCTATTTCTTCCTCCAACCTCGCCATTCTTTTGCTAACTACCGAATTTGTAAGGTTATTTGCCTCTGCAACCTTACTAAAGCTGCCAAGTTCGATTACTTGAGAAAATAGGATTAAGTCGTCTGCTCTCATACCATTATGTCACTTTTGGAATTAATTATTTTCATTATTTCCCTATATCAACAAAAAATAAAGGAGTAAATTCACGCCAAATTAACAAAACCATTACAACAAAAAGTCACCTCTACAGCGGATTGACACCGTTCGAGAAGTCAGCGTACGAAGGATGTACAAATGAGTGAAACCCTACTTGCCCTAGTGGCATTTTCGCCAATTGTTGTTGCCGCCATCTTATTGGTTGGTCTCAACTGGCCTGCTAAAAAAGCCATGCCTGTTGCGTTCGGTCTAACCGTCGCTATCGCACTAATGTTTTGGGATATGTCAGCCAATCGCGTACTGGCCTCCGTATTCCAAGGACTGGGCATTACTGTCTCTGTTCTATGGATCGTGTTTGGTGCCATCTTCTTGCTCAACACTTTAAAACACACTGGAGCGATCACCACAATCCGTAATGGATTTACCGATATTTCGGCTGACCGCCGTGTACAAGCCATCATCATTGCTTGGTGCTTTGGCTCGTTCATTGAAGGCGCATCTGGGTTCGGTACCCCGGCAGCAATCGCTGCACCACTACTGGTTGCAATCGGCTTTCCTGCGCTAGCCGCTGTCCTTATGGGCATGATGATTCAGTCAACGCCTGTTTCATTCGGCGCGGTAGGCACGCCTATCATCGTAGGTGTAAACAAAGGTTTAGACACCCATAACATCAGTGAGTCGTTGGCCGCACAAGGTGCAACGTGGGAAATGTACCTGCAAGATATCACAGCGCACGTTGCTGTCATTCACGCAGTCGTAGGTACGATGATCCCAGTATTAATGGCGATGATGTTAACACGTTTCTTCGGCAAGAACAGAAGCTGGAGTGAAGGTCTGGATATTCTACCATTTGCACTATTCGCTGGTGTCTCTTTTACCGTTCCATACGCGTTAACCGGTGTTTTCTTAGGTGCAGAGTTCCCTTCACTTATCGGTGGTTTGGTTGGTCTGTCTATCGTTGTTACCGCAGCGAAAAAAGGCTTCTTAGTACCAAAGACTAAGTGGGATTTCGAAAGCGAAGACAAGTGGCCTGCAGAGTGGTTAGGCTCGCTAAAAGTCGATCTAAACGACAATCCGGGCAAGCCAATGAGCATCGTAAAAGCTTGGGTTCCATATGTAATGCTGGCAGTTATTCTCGTCGCAAGCCGCGTAAGCCCTGAGCTGAAAGGCTTTGTACAAAGCGTAAGTTTGTCGTTCAGCAACATTCTTGGTGAGACTGGCGTTAGCGCTGCGATTCAGCCGTTATACCTTCCTGGTGGCATTCTGGTGTTTGTCGCACTACTTGCTGCAATGTTACAAAGCGGTAGTGTAAAGCCATTGCGTGAAGCGTTTGGCGAGTCAAGCAAAACACTGATTGGGGCGGGTTTTGTCTTGGTATTTACCATTCCGATGGTTCGTATCTTTATCAACTCAGGCATCAACGGTGCTGACCTAGCAAGTATGCCCGTCACAACCGCAAACTTCGCCTCTGACCTTGTTGGTTCTGCGTTCCCAGCGCTGAGTGCCACCGTTGGTGCACTGGGTGCGTTCATCGCTGGCTCAAACACGGTATCAAATATGATGTTCAGCCAGTTCCAATTCGAAGTGGCACAAACGTTGTCTATTTCGAGTGTGATTGTTGTATCACTCCAGGCCGTCGGTGCTGCCGCAGGTAACATGATTGCGATTCACAACGTTGTTGCCGCATCAGCCACGGTAGGCTTGCTTGGTCGAGAAGGCGCAACATTGCGTAAAACGATTATCCCTACGTTCTACTACATTGTAATGACAGGCATTATTGGATTGGTTCTGATTTATGGCTTCCAAATGACAGATGTCTTAATGAAGTAACGCGAAACGCAGGGTTTACAGCCCTGCCTAATTTGACACAGCTGTCTGCACTACTACCCCGACATGTTGATTTAGCTTGCTACATCAATTCCCCCGACAGCTGTGTCATCCTTTCCAGTTTGCATAACTGATTGAGTGATTTAATAAAATTTTTCAACCAATTATGTAAATGGGTTACCAACATCATCGGTTCAAACGTAAGTGAACCATAGGTAACTATACTCATTTTGATGTCTTCACTGCTTTGCGATGAAGACTCAACGAAAGAGCAAATTGCTCCACAACTTTGCTTAGAATAACCGCTAGGACACCATTATGATTATCTCAGCTTCTACTGACTACCGCGCTGCCGCGAAAGCCAAGCTTCCCCCGTTTCTATTCCATTATATTGATGGCGGCTCTTACGACGAACGCACGCTGAAGCGTAATACTGACGATTTAGGTGATGTCGCTCTTCGCCAACGCGTCCTACGCGATATGACAGATTTGAGCCTCGAAACCGAGATCTTCGGTGAGAAACTGGCAATGCCAATCGCGCTAGCTCCTGTTGGTCTAACTGGTATGTACGCGCGCCGAGGCGAGGTGCAAGCAGCAAAAGCAGCCGAGAAAAAAGGCATCCCATTTACTATGTCAACTGTTTCGGTTTGTCCGATTGAAGAAGTCGCACCTTCAATTGAACGTCCAATGTGGTTCCAGCTTTACGTGCTGAAAGATCGTGGCTTTATGAAAAACGTACTTGAGCGTGCAAAAGCAGCAGGCGTAACAACGCTGGTGTTTACCGTTGATATGCCAGTTCCTGGCGCACGTTACCGTGACATGCACTCAGGTATGAGTGGCCCTAACGCGGCCATGCGTCGTGTATTCCAGGCGATGCGCCACCCAAGCTGGGCGCTGGATGTGGGTCTACTTGGTAAACCGCACGACTTAGGTAATATCTCAACTTATCGTGGTGAACCAACAAAGCTAGAAGATTACATCGGCTGGTTAGGCGCAAACTTCGACCCTTCTATCTCCTGGAAAGATCTTGAGTGGATTCGTGATTTTTGGGATGGCCCAATGGTTATCAAAGGCATTCTAGATGAAGAAGACGCGAAAGATGCGGTACGTTTCGGCGCGGATGGCATTGTGGTATCTAACCATGGTGGCCGTCAGTTAGATGGCGTACTTTCAAGTGCTAAAGCACTACCAAGCATTGCTGATGCAGTAAAAGGTGATCTTAAGATCTTCGTAGACTCTGGTATTCGTACTGGTCTTGATGTCGTTCGTATGCTCGCACTTGGTGCAGACTGTACGCTTCTTGGTCGTTCATTTGTGTACGCATTGGCAGCACAAGGCGGAGCAGGCGTTGAAAATCTACTGGATCTGTACGATAAAGAAATGCGTGTAGCAATGACGCTGACTGGAGCTAAGTCTATCGCGGATCTTTCACGCGATTCGCTAGTGAAAATCCCATAATCTTTGCGAGCGAGCAAAACAGAAACGAAAAAACGAGCCAACAGTGGCTCGTTTTTTATTGCTCTTCAACCCGATAATTTGACGAGCAAGCTAGCTAACTTGGTGAACGTACTCGATCACGACTTGGTTTCCGTCGATAAACACGTTACTGATATCACCATCCACCGTCACACGATTTTGTAAATAAACGGTACCAGATGTAGATAGATCACGCTCCGTCAAAGACGGAATCACCTGACCAGGACGTACATGTAGCTGCTCGCATAGCTGTTTTACAAAACCTAGCGTCAGTGGAGAATTACCACGTAACAAGCCAGAAAACTCGTGTAGACTCAAACCAAGGCGCTTAGCCATTTCCATTTGAGTGATGTGCATTTTGGCTTTTTGTGACATCCAGATGTCGTAGAGCGCGTTTCGATCCAGCTCTGTAAATTCCATATCTGCCTCCGCTAATTCAAGAGCCAATACACTCTCACACTTACTTAAGATAAATGTTAGCGATAAGTCAGAGAAGTTATAATTGATCGTCCAAATATCAACCCTCAATCATTGGTAGCGTACCTCTGAACATGCATGAGGCGGTCGCTCAACAGAACATTGAGGTGACTCTCTTGTCATCGGAAGGAAAAGTCCATCTCGGACGGTTTAGACATAAGTAAATGATTTAAAGGAAATCACTGGGGTGAAGGAGTAATATCTGCTACCTTTCCTTCCATGGTTCACTAGAAATAAGTTACATATGCCACAGTGGTTTACCGAATTACAAAGCTACATTGAAACGTCTCATCAAAATTGGAGTGGAAGCGTCCTTTTCATTACGCTCGCTAGCTTTATAGCTTGGATAGCTTGGCGGCTGATCCGCTCTCGCCTCGCTGCGCTCGTAGAGAAAACGCCCTTCCACTGGGATGACATGTTGCTTGATGCGCTAAAAGCGCCAGTCAGTACACTCATTTGGTGTTGGCCAGCAACCGTCTCTATCGGCATCATATTAGAGAGCGAGCTCAACGATAAAATAAACTGGTTAAGTACGCTGAAACTGATTTTAATCATCAGCATCTTCGTATGGACCGTTATGCGGCTCATTACCAATGTTGAAGAGCATGTTCTCGAACAAAAGAACCGAGATGAAACAACAGTACAAGCGATAGCTAAGGTCGCGCGCCTGTTCTTTATTACCGTCGGAATTCTAACCGTAATGCAGGCATTTGGTCTGTCACTATCGGGCCTACTTACCTTCGGTGGTGTTGGTGGTTTGATCGTCGGTTTAGCGGCGAAGGATTTGCTGTCTAACTTTTTTGGAGGTCTTATGATCTACTTCGATCGTCCATTTAAAGTTGGCGATTGGATCCGTTCTCCAGACCGACAAATAGAGGGGACGGTAGAACGCATTGGCTGGCGTATGACCATTATCCGAACTTTCGATAAGCGTCCACTGTATGTGCCAAACTCAGTGTTTAGCAGCATTGTCGTAGAAAACCCATCTCGCATGCTGAACCGACGTATCTACGAAAAAATTGGACTTCGTTACGACGATGCTGAAAAAATGCCGCAAATTATCACCGCGGTAAAAGAAATGCTGAAAAATCACAAAGACATTGATGCACGCCAAACACTTATCGTCAACTTCGATACATTCGGTCCATCATCATTGCACTTCTTTATCTATACCTTTACTAAAACCGTGAATTGGGTGAGATACCATGAGGTTAAGCAGGACATACTGCTTAAGGTAATCAACATCATTAAAGAACACGATGCAGATATCGCGTTCCCTACTCAGACGCTTAAGCTTGATCCTATACAAATGGTAAAAGCGGAAGAGCAAGAAGATCACGGCTTCTAGTTCTCACCAATACCCAAATAATCAAGCCCGCTGTGTTTAAGCGGGCTTTTTATTTTTCTTCGCATGAAGTGGTTATTGTTGCGTTAACACTATACGTGCATTCAGCGGTTGGATTGGGCGATTGTTTTTCCCCATTACTTCCGAAAAAGATTTTATCTGCTCAGGAGAAATAGTTTGTGCTTCTTTCATCACCAACCAACGCACACCTTCAGAGCATGGTGGTGTCGTTAGTGAGCCGTTAAAGCGGTAGTAGTCTTTATCACTTGGGATAAGGGCATCAGCATCAAATGGAACCTTGATGGTAACATCTTGATCTTTAGTTGGAATGTTAGCTAGCATCTTAGCTAGATCTGGGTTCGCGTCACCCAGTTTAAAGAACACCGCGACAACAGCTAGATGACCTACTTTGTCGGCATGCACAAAGTGTGCTTCTAGAGGGTATTCTTTACCGTCCACATGGTTTTCAGATGGCGTATGGAAGTGGAATTGTTTCAACGTAAACTCTTTACCATCAATGGTGAGTGTGTTTTTACCTTCTAAACCAGTCTGTAAAGTGTGACCGTTGTTCAGCAGTGAAATTGCCTTACCTTCGTAGTCGAAATTCAATTTTTCTAGCTTCGCTTCGGTCGCCGATTCAATGTTGATTGGGCTCTGGTTTTGACCTTTTGCGCACTCAGATGCAAACTCACCCCAATGAGCTGGCCCATGGTTTCCCTCGTAGCCCCAGCTTGCTGCATAAGCTGTTCCTGTAAATACCAGTGCCAAACCTAGTGTTGTTAGTGACTTCTTCATCATTTTCCTTATTTCTGAAAGTTAAATTCCGTGAGAATAAAGCCATACTAATCTCACAAAATTAAGCAGTGACAGAGTGAAAACTATGATTACAAAAGATTTTTGGAATAGAAGCCTCTAATGATGTAATTGACATGATGCTCAAAATTGAACGTCAACGATTATTGAATCGGTGTAAGTACCTGCAGGAGGGGTCGTTTGGCTGGTTAGTATCTGCGCGCGATAATTATAATTCTGTGGAGTGATACCATCCGGAATGGAGCCGCCAGTATCGACGTCACCGTGTTCACGACGTTCAGAACTGGTGCCTCCCCAGCGCTCCATCGTTGATGACTTATAGATTTCATACTCCAAATAGTGACCACTAGAAATCATTCGCCGCTGACCGCCGGACGCATTTAGGCCGTCATTCAAGCCAATGGAGAAGGAACTATTCTTGGTACAAGTTAACGATATAACCTGACTGACTGGTTCAAAACCGGCCACTAATGGGGACGAACCAAAATCAATATCTGGCGCTGTGATCATACAATCAGGGGTCACTTCCAACTCAACCGTAATCACGCTTTGAGCGCTGCCATTGGCGCGGCCAATGCATACCCCTAGAACCCCGATACCCTTACAGTAATCCCAAATCCAGGATACGGTGATTTGGTCTTTATAAGTCCCAGCGGAAAGATTACTACCCACTCCCGTCCGAGCATAGAGCGGAAACTCGGCTTGAGTGCCAAACAACCCGAGTAAATCGAGTAACCCGATTTCAAAAAAATTGTAAGTTTGGCCGAATACATACTCTTGTGAAAAACCTGGATCGCCAAAAATCTGATAGCTGAGCTCCGAACTCGAATCATCCTCATTTAATAGCAAACCATTATTTATACTGTTAAACGTTGCTGATACGTAGTCGCCACTTAACAAAGACACAAGTGTAGAAAAGTCACACGTAATCCCCGCATGAGGCTGAGCTGAGCTTTGCTGCTGAGAGCTTGAAACAGTAAACGAAGAAACATTGCCAAACAAGATTAAAGGTGCTGCCGCCGTGAGCTGACAAGCCATTGTCGAGCACGAGAAAAAGAGAAGTAGGCTAGCAAACCAGCTGCGCAAAATCATAGTGTGGTCTCTTCTTCGGCTTTGATACAAACCTGCTCAGGCAATGTTTGTATTTTTTGACTGTCACGCTGATACAACCCCTCAATAAACACTTTACATGGCGACTGTCCTTGAGGATAAAACTGAATATAGCGGCCTGGGTCAACGCCTTCAAAGTACGTAAAACCATCCCAACCAATTTGGCTTGTTAAGCCCGTTTCTGAGCGGCCATATGTACCAATCGGAAGGAACAAATGATTTTCGTCTACCACCGTCATGCTCAGTGCAATTTGTAGCTCTATTGGGAACTCTAACAGGTAGCCGTAGCCCGAATGTATCGAAGCAAACTGCTCTGTTGCAGAAAACGCAGCATTGGCAGGTAAATTAAGTGGATCGATTTCATATTTGGCGGTGTAATACGCCGTAGCCCAAGGAACAAGTAAGTAACCTTCATCATCTGTCACTCCGACAATTTGATTTTCATATTTAACCGGAATACCTTCAAAACCACTGGTGCTCACCACAGCGAAGCTGTCATACACTTCATTCGCTGGGAATATTTCTCCATCCAACGTAGAGACCGAACCTGCCATTTCCGCAAAATAATCATAGTCGCCACTGGTGCCATTTAACCCCGCTCTGAACTGCGCCCATGACGCACGGTAGGTCAAATCAGCCTGTTTACGGTTTTCTGGGTGTTCGTTAATATCATGCGCTAAATTGACGCCCCATCCACCTCGTATTGGCGCAAGGCGGCTGTAACCCACTCGCCCTCGCACATCGCCATCATCCTCTCTTTTCAGCGTTAGCCCCGAACTTCCCCCCAAAGAACTGAAAGGTAGAGAGAATTGCGCCAACGTAACACTCTGACCACCAATACTATGGTTGTAAGACAGGGACATATTGATATTAAAAGGCAGAGCGTAGCTATAAGTAAGATTTAGGGTACGTGAATCTGAGTCGGATTGTTGAATATCAAAGTACCCACCAGAAAGTGAGCCCCAATCTCCCAAACGGACTCCCATATTGATTTGTGATAGATGGCGCGACGCGAGTGAAGCGTCCTTGCCGTCATCGAGCATTTCGTAATTTGGTAAATGAGATAAGGTATAAAAGTCGGCTTGTTCTACTTGAGTTCGAGCAGCGAAGCTAAACCGCCGAGACTGATAACTATAACCTAGCGCATATGAGGTAGATTGATCCTGAAAATTACTCACACGAAACGAGGCATCCACCGTACCTAAATTGAAAGCATTGGTGACAAAGCCCAGCCCCGCAACGATCAGGTCATCTTTTGCTTCGGCTTGAGCTTCTAATGTTAACCAATCAGTCATGCCATGACGCAGAGCGGTAACCACGCCACCGTCTCCATAGTCGTTAGATGCATTACCGAAATTTTCTCTGATCGCACCAATACTCGCACTGTAAGATGTAAATCCGGTCTTGAGTAGATCGGAAGAGAGAAAAAATGGGCTGGTCATGACCGTTTGCTTACCTTGAGCATCCGTTGCAATTACCGTTGCTTCCCCAGCACCAGAGAGCATTGGAATATCGTTAATAATGAAAGGACCGGGCCCAACATTCATTGAGTCAGTTTTAAAGCCATTGATAAACAAATCTAACGTAGTGGGCGCTGTGACCTCACCGTAAAATGCAGGTAACGGCGTCGTCACGACATCCGGACGCATAGAGAAATCATGCGACAACTGAATACCCGCCAGTCTTACTGGTTGGCTCCAAGATAAAGGGCGAACAATATAGTCCCCTACCTCTATACGAATTCGCTTCTCTTGATTGACGTACTCGTAACTCGTATCAAAACGAGTGTACTGGCTGCTTTGCTGGGACTGAACATCGCGATGAAAGTTAGATTTAAATATCCCGGTAGTAGAAAAAACGCCAAACTCAGAAAAGGCTCTGACTTCATGATTTATAGAAACCTCCTTTTGTCGGCTTTCGTTCTCGTACACACCAAATACGTTGTAGTTAAGCAGGCCACCACGCCCAAACTGAGCCGGGGAAAATCGCCCCATATCCTGCGCTGATAAGCTCTGCATCGGTAACCAATTAGGCGGTACGTCAATTGCGAGTTGCAATGACGATTGCAAGTAACGCACGTTAACACCTGGGATAGACGTAACCTCAAGTCTCTCTTCGGTTCCAGGCAACGACGTGGCGGTAACCCCAACTGAAATGAGGTCCTCCCGGAGCAAAAAGAACTGATCGCCAACTCGCTCAACTTTCGCAACAAGCCCTGTTGCTCTTTGATTGATCACCAACTCCAGATTGAGGCTAATATTCTCAAACTTTTCTAATGAGAAATTTTCAGGACTCGGTAGCTCAGAGAAGTGGTTTGCTGAATTTGCACAAAGACCAATACTGCTCCACGTTACGCTAAGTAATACCAACCACAAGAAAGCATTCATTGTATTAAATCTATTCATTATTGCTTCAATGGTATTTGGTAACGTTTACCTCCAATATTCGCGCTCAAACTCAAGGGCCTGACATTACTATGGGGAATAGACCAAACCTTATACTGTTCAGGAAGAATATAGCCAGCTAGTCCATCGGAAATAACGACAGGATCTTTATTTGGTAGATTCAACTGTAAATTCACTAAGCGAACATGGTGTTTTCCTGAATTTTTAATGTGAACAAAACGCTGATTATTTTTCTTAATAAACTGTGCCTGTAAATCACCCCATAATTCACTGTCACGGTTTGGTGTTTGAGTATCAGTCAGCCCTTTCCCGTAAATAAACAAAGGTATCGAGTAACGCATTCGGACTTTGACAGCGAGTTCATTTTCCGTCAATTCTGTTTGAGGGTTTTGAGTTGGCGGTAATTCATCTATGATCACTCGGTATGCATACTCCTTACCCGCAGAGGCCTCATCTTGGTTGATGATGCGGATTAACTGCTTTTCACCTGGTTCAATTTTGACAAACGGAGGGGTTGCAATTAACTGGCTTTGACTTGAATAGCTATCTTCTCCTTCGTTTTGTTCCCACTTAAAAATTCTCACCTGTAAATAAGAATCAACACTGCCTTTATTTACCATCCAAAGTGATGTTGCATTACTCTCCTCTGATATTTTGGGGTAAATCGGCCAAATTAATAATGAGTTAGCGTTGGCATTTGAGAAAAAAACAAAAAGGAAGGTTATTAATAATAGTTTTTTGAGTATGAATTCCATTTCACCCCTCCAAAGTTCACTTACCACTCTAATGTCAGCGTAAGCGTATCCATATAAATTCCAGCCATTTCATTCCCATTTATTGTCGCCTTTGCCCAGATAGGAAACTGAATATTATCTGGGTCTTGGTCAGTATCGACGGAATATTGCGTGTCAATATCAAGCACCTGCGTATAATTTAGATCCTGAAACAAAAAGTAATCTACCGTTGTCGCTTCTTCACTGTGCTTTAGCTTACGTACACCATCCGATGCATTCATCCCGCCATTTACGGAAACATTCATCGTAATACCCGGAGTACAACTTAATGTGAGTGATGAACTGTAAGTGATGCTGCCTTGTACTTCCGTCACGTAAACTGAAGAATGCTCACCAAAATCTAACGTGCCTATTTGCCCGGCTTGGGTTGCGCTTTCTTCTTGTACTGCGCCGTTAATCAAACAACCTGTATCTACGGTGGCAGACACCTGAAAAGTTTGTGTCGCATCAGCCAGCACAGTTAAAGAACACAAACTCATCGCGACAAGTGAAAAGCCCCTAACAACCAGCGTCACGTTTTACCAGCTTAGCGTCACACTGATGGTATCGGAGTATGTACCGGCAATGCTGCTCGTACCGTAAGCTTTCGCAAAAAGCTCAATAGTTTGCGATGTTGCACTAGTAAATTCAGACAGAGCTACCGTCCCACCTTGTATAATTTGTGTGCTTCGGTCTGAGTCGGTAAACAACGTATAATCAATAAATTGCGCGCCATTTGACATCGCGTAGGTACCAACGGTCGCACTTGCATCATACAATCCGGTGCCCAATGTAAACGTCGGTGTCACACCATTACTACAAAGCACTTCAATACCCGTCGCACTACCACCATTTACCACACCATCTTGTTCACTGAAGATTGCAGGCACGTCTCCAAAGGCGAGTGAGCCAAAGCCAACGCCAGAAGCTGCATCTACCGCATTATTTCCATTAATCACACAACCTTGTACAAGGTTAATTGAAACATCAATCGTACCGCTCACTGACGCTCCATTCGCTTGCCAACTAAATGAGGTTAAGAGCAGAGGCATCATCAGATAAAATCTTTTCATATAAAGCTCCATTTTTACATTCCACTGTATATCGGTAACCTTTTTATTAGTTATAGCTCAATTATGACAAACCAAATGCATATAAAATGTAAAACAATAAAAAGAAGCAGGATAAGGATAAAGACGAACGGAAAATAAAAACATTAAACTTAAAAATGACGATTTTTAAGCATGTAATGCTAAAAATAACCTCTAAAAACAAATGGTTATTATCTTGTTCCAAATACAGAATTGACAATTAGTTAGAAGGTAGGGTGAAGTTGAGTGGAAAAAATCTAAAAAAAGTAGCAGAACGATACGAGAAGTTTAGAAAAGATTGGCGACCATTTCTTCCCGAAACAAAAATCTTCATGAAACAAAAATGCGCCCCAAAAAGGAGCGCATTTCTTACTTGAATAAGTTATTCCCAATCAAGAATAACTTTGCCTGACATACCGCTGCGCATTACATCGAAGCCTTCTTGGAAGTCATCAATCTTGTAGTGGTGCGTGATGATTGGCGATAGATCCAGACCAGATTGGATCAGTGAAGCCATCTTGTACCAAGTTTCGAACATTTCGCGACCGTAGATACCTTTGATCACCAAGCCTTTGAAGATAACTTGGTTCCAGTCGATACCCATGTCTGACGGTGGAATACCTAGTAGTGCAATGCGACCACCGTGGTTCATTGTGGTTAGCATTGAGTTGAATGCTGCTGGGTTACCAGACATTTCTAGACCAACGTCGAAGCCTTCTGTCATGCCTAGCTCAGCCATTACGTCTTCTAGCTTCTCTTCAGCCACGTTTACTGCGCGTGTTACACCCATCTTACGAGCAAGTTCTAGACGGTATTCGTTCACGTCTGTGATCACTACGTGGCGAGCACCAACGTGTTTAGCAACCGCAGCTGCCATGATACCGATTGGGCCAGCACCTGTGATAAGCACGTCTTCACCTACTAGGTCGAAAGAAAGTGCTGTGTGTACTGCGTTACCAAACGGGTCAAAGATAGACGCTAGATCGTCAGAGATGCCTTCAGGGATCTTGAACGCATTGAACGCTGGGATCACTAGGTATTCAGCGAATGCACCTTCACGGTTAACACCCACACCAATTGTGTTACGACATAGGTGAGTACGGCCACCACGACAGTTACGACAATGACCACACGTGATGTGACCTTCGCCAGATACGCGGTCACCGATTTCAAAGCCACGAACTTCCTGACCAATCGCAACCACTTCACCCACGTATTCGTGACCGACAACCATAGGCACTGGAATGGTTTTTTGTGACCATTCGTCCCAGTTATAGATGTGTACGTCTGTACCACAGATAGCGGTTTTCTTAATTTTGATCAGAATGTCGTTATGGCCGACTTCAGGTTTATCAACCTCAGTCATCCAGATGCCTTCTTCAGGCTTTAGCTTTGATAATGCTTTAATTTTCATAATGTAACCTTAATTAAAGGCCCTATTGTCTAAGGCCTAGAATCTTAAATAAGACCCATGTCCTTACCAACTTGGATGAACGCGTCGATTGCACGGTCTAGTTGCTCGCGAGAGTGCGCCGCAGACATTTGAGTACGGATACGTGCTTGACCTTTTGGTACTACAGGGAATGAGAAGCCGATTACGTAGATGCCTTTCTCCAGCGCACGCTCTGCAAATTCTGCTGCTACTTTTGCGTCGCCAAGCATGATTGGGATGATTGCGTGGTCAGCACCACCCATTGTGAAACCAGCGTCTTCCATACGAGTACGGAAGTGTGCTGCGTTTTCCCATAGACGATCACGTAGGTCACCGCTCTCTTCTAGTAGATCTAGAACGCGGATAGAAGCGCTTACGATTGCTGGTGCAACAGAGTTAGAGAATAGGTATGGACGAGAACGCTGACGTAGCCAGTCAATCACTTCCGCTTTACCAGATGTGTAACCGCCTGAAGCGCCGCCCATTGCTTTGCCTAGCGTACCAGTGATGATGTCGATACGGTCAACTACGTTGTGGTGCTCGTGCGTACCTGCACCTGTTTTGCCCATGAAGCCAACAGCGTGAGAGTCATCAACCATAGTCAACGCGCCGTACTTCTCTGCTAGGTCACAGATAGCCGGAAGGTTTGCTACTACGCCGTCCATTGAGAACACACCGTCCGTTACGATAAGAATGTGGCGAGCACCTGCTTCTTTCGCAGCGATCAGTTGTTGCTCTAGCTCTTCCATGTTGTTGTTTGAGTAGCGGAAACGCATTGCTTTACATAGACGAACACCGTCGATGATTGACGCGTGGTTTAAAGCGTCAGAGATGATTGCGTCTTCTTTGCCTAGAATAGTTTCAAATAGGCCCGCGTTTGCGTCGAAACATGATGTGTAAAGAATCGTATCTTCTTTACCTAGGAACTTAGAAAGCTTCTGCTCAAGCTCTTTGTGGATGTCTTGCGTACCACAGATAAAACGTACTGAAGCCATACCAAAGCCGTGCTCGTCCATGCCTGCTTTACCCGCTTCGATAAGTGCCGGGTGGTTAGCAAGACCAAGGTAGTTGTTCGCACAGAAGTTTAGTACTTCTTCACCAGTAGAGATTTTAACAGCCGCTTGCTGTTGAGACATGATGACACGCTCTGATTTGTAAAGGCCTTCCGCCTTTACTTCTTCGATTTGCTGCTGAATCTGTTGGTAGAATGCAGAAGACATTTGAAATTCCTTCCTAGTTATTTTGGCGAGTATTTACTCGTTTAGAATTAGGCTTAGCCTTTATGTGACGGGCGTCACGGGCTATCACTCATCAATTAATTGTAGTGTAATTCAAGGAAGGAGGAAGGATTATACCTTAAGGTGGAAAAGCATTAATGAATCCTAGGCATAAATTCAATTAATGCTTTTCTATGAGGTTGTTATAAAAGGAATTATAGCCAGGTAGGCTTAGCCAAAAGTGCTTCAAAGTCCTTAGCAGGTAATGGTCGGCTATAGTGGAAACCTTGTCCGAACTCACAGTTTAGGTTTTTCAGGTAATCCACATGACGCTGTTCTTCGATGCCTTCTGCGACGATCTTAAGATCCAGCGCTTTCGCCATTGCTATGATTACGTTCACAAGCTCGCGGTCTGAGTCGTTCTCGAACATATTTTGCATAAAGCTACGATCAATCTTTAAGCGGTCGAACGGAAACTTCTGCAAGTAACTCAGCGCAGAATAACCAGTACCAAAATCATCAATAGTAAGTTTGGTGCCTAACGCTCGTAAGTTATTAAGCATGTCTAATAGCTCAGAATCGTGATTGAAGAGGAGACTTTCTGTCACTTCAATATCGAACTTATCTGACGGAAGACCAGACTCCTCAAGGCTGTGTTTAATAAACGTAAGTAAGCGCTCGCAATACCTAAATTGAACACTAGAAAAGTTTACAGAAACAAACAACGGAGTCAGACTTTGCCATTGTGCCGCTTGTCGACACGCTTGTTGAATAGCAAACTCACCAATTTGATGAATTAAACCATTTTTCTCTGCAATAGAGATAAACTCTTCAGGGTTTACGAATCCGTACTTGTCATCATTCCAACGCATTAGCGCTTCTGCCCCTACGATTTTACCACTACTCAGCTCAATAATTGGCTGATAATACAGTTCTAACAACTGATTGGAGATCGCACTTCTCAGACGATTTTCCAGATCCAAATAGCGTTGCAAATCTTGGTTCATATTATGGTTATAAAAACAAAAGCCATCACGCCCATCTTGTTTCGCCCGATACATTGCCATATCTGCACATGCAAGAAGCTGCTCAGCGTTGTCTCCGTCATCCGGGAACACAGACATTCCGACGCTACTACTCAAGAAGAATTCATGGTTGTTCCAAACAAACGGATCGTTAAACGCCGAAAGTACACTTGAAGCAACTCGCTTTGCAGTATCATTATCAGGCAAATCAGGGATGACGAGTAAAAACTCATCCCCACCAATTCTCGCCAATAAGTCTGTTTTTCTCGCGACTTGATACAGTCGCTGAGCACTTAGTTTAAGGATTTCATCCCCAACAAAGTGTCCCATTGAATCGTTAATCTGCTTGAAGTGGTCTAAGTCGATGAACATCACCAAAACTTTAGACCCACTACGCGATGCCCTAATTAACTCCAAAGCCAATCGCTCGGAACCATAACTACGATTAGGCAAATTAGTTAATGTGTCATATTTAGCTTGGAAGGCGAGTTCTTTTTCAGACGCTTTTCGACGTTCAATTTCGTTCGTTAATTTTTTATTCTGTTGAGAAAGAATATCTTTACGCTTTTTTTCTTCTTCAAGCTTAATTTTCAATTCAATCCTATTATTGTTCGTGATGAATGCATAACATAAAGCAATGACGATCATAACGGCCAGAATACTCAAACCAATAATAAAGAGCCGTGATGTAAATATATCTCGTTCACTCAAAGGCTCGAACCACGCCATCAATTTAAAGTGATGTTTATCCACAGGCACTTCAAAGTAAATTTTTCCGTCTACAGCCTCAGAAACGAAATAGTTCTCATCCTTATTGTGAGAAGGTATTTTATTTATGGTATCCCATACAACCATTTCCACGTCTTTTATTTTTAGCACCATTCGGCTATAACTATCTTCGTGTTCTTGGTTAGTAAGTTGGTCAATAACAATATTCTTATTAAGATCGGCAATTAAAAAAGCAACAGGCTTTCCGGAGAACTTAACTTGCTTAATGACTTGAATGCGAACGTCATCATTGTATCGCGTCGCACAAACCTCTTCGGGATGCCCGTGTTGAGTCATTAAGGTTTGTATGTCCATTTTGTGCTCGGCAAGGTTTTCAGATCCAGTGGTGACAATGGTGACTCCATCACTGCCTACCAGCGTGAGCTTTTTATAGATTTGGCTGCTATTAATTAGCTTACTGTCTATCTTCTCATCGAAGCGACGCTTTAAATTAATTAAACTGGCACCTAACCCATACTCCATTGACATTCCAGAAGCTAAATTACCAAAGAATGTTTGTATTGTTTTATCTGTAGCTAGATTATCAACATCTTCACTCGCTATGGTAAATAAATTATCGAGTGTGCTTGCATAACTTTTAACTTTTAAATCTAGTTCTCTGTATTGAGATTCTTTTAATTTATTTTGACCTACGCTAGTCACAGTAATAAGCATAGCTAGGTAAATTGAAACTAATATTGCGCTTATTGTAATAAATCTTTTACTGGAAAATTTTTTAACGGCCTTATTCATCGGACTTTCTTTTTATCTTCTATAAAGTAATCGTTATAAAAGTAGTAAATAGATGGATAGTATTTTTTTACTAATTTTTCGTATGAACCGTCTTTTTTTATCGAGTTTAAATAACGATCAAATGCTTTGCGTAATTCAGGGGAATTTTTACGGAATGCAACAGCCATTTTTTGATTTTCAGATATAGGGCCAATGACTTTTATTTCGCCCGGCCATTTTTCGAGGGCAATTAGCGTATCCGCAACATCTAATAATGTGCTTTCCGCATCATTTTTCATTATCGCTGGAACCATCTCATTAAGGAGACGCGCCCCATCAGGTAATATAACTTTTGCACCTGTGTCATATAAGTCATAAAGGTTAGGATCCAAGCAAGAATGTTCTAAAGCTAACACTTCGCGACCATCGATCAGCTGCTTGACGTTTTTAACATCTTCATTGACCGACCCACTTGGTTTAATCGGGCTCAGACTAGAGTCGGATCTGGAAACCAACCATACACCTGAAGGAAAATAATCTTGTGAAAAATCGACAACCTCAGAGCGCCAATCAAGAATAGTAACGCCATTTGCGATCAAGTCGCCTTCAATTGGAACACTTTCTCCGACAACAGCCTGCTTGTTGTGATATTGCACATTTTGCCCTGTCAACTTACCAACCACGTCGCTCCACTGTGCTGGAACATACTGGTACTGAACACCTAACGACTTGGCAAAACCTTTTATTATCTCTACATCCAAGCCAGTCAAAGTTTCCACTTCACCTTGTTCAATATAGGAGACAAAGTTAGCGTACGGGACACCAATGTGACGCAGTACACCGCGTTCACGGATTTGTTGTAAATCGTCTGACCAAGCGGCAGATGACGCAACAGAGGTAACCATGAGCGCCACCGTCGCTAAAGTTCTTTTGAATGTTATGACTGACATAATAATATCCTTACCTTTCACAAAGCGCCCAATAATGGGCGCTTGAGTGATAAACAACGATGTTAGAACGACGAGTAATACAAATTCGTCATCGCCACTACGAGCCCTTCCACATCTTGTTCGTCATGGAACAAATGCGTAGAGATACGCAGCGCGTAAGTATCAAAGTCATCATCCTTATGCAGCTTAAAGCTAGTCGTACGGATGATGTAACCATACTCTTCACGTAAACGATCTCGGAATTCCGTCAGTATCTCTTCATTAGTTACATCGGAGAACGGATTAACCGTCGTTAAGCCACTGGTTAAGCCTTCCACGTTTGGTGAATACATTTTGGCTTGTGGTAAGTACTCTTGAAGCAAGGTTTTACATAAACTACCAAGGCTTACAACTCGCTCTTCGATACGGTCTCGACCAATCTCATCCCACATTTTGCAACTATCAACTAGTGCTTGTTTCGCAGGATAGTTATCGTTACCAATGTATTGCATTTGCAGCTGTTTACCCAGGTAATCAGCATGAGAAAGTGAGGAGTTGATCAACCATAACGGGTTCTCTCGGTCACTCCAATACTCATTCAAACGGTTACCATTATCACGAACATACAGAATACCTGTCGCGCCCGGACCACACTGCCACTTATGACCAGATCCTGCATAGAAATCACAATCCATATCGTGGAAATCAAGGTCAAACATACCGACCGTATGCGCGCCATCAACAAGAGTAGGCACACCATACTCTTTTGCTAAAGCACAAATGGCTTTTGCTGGTAGCGCGGTTCCTGTTTTGTATGTGATATGAGAGAAAACAATTAGGCGAACGTTTTGATTCGCATCAAGCGCGTCTCGGAACGCTTGAATGTAATCTTGCTCAGAAACGTTTTCAGTACCAGTAAATACTGGTAGTTGAATTTCTACCACATCCACACCAAAACGATGTTTCGCTACGTTCATAGGTGATGTTGCAGCAATATGTTCATGGTGTGTCGTTAGAATCACATCACCTGGTTCAAAGTGTAAGCCATTAATGATCGAGCATAAGCCATCAGTAGTGTTGCGGCTGAGAATGATCTCTTCTGGGTTAGCACCAAAACCTGGTGCGACGTCTTTAACCATCTCAGAAACATACGGCCAAGAGCCAAATTTGCCTTTCATATCCCAAGGATATTTAGCCACCAGCTTGTTGTTATGCTCGTAATCTTCAAGAACATGTTTTGGCATTGAACCTGTTGTACCAATGTTCATGTAAGTGGTTCGTTTGTCCAAAACGAACTGTCTTCGCACTTTACGCCAGAAGCGCTTATCGTGTTTTCTACCTAGCCCGCGGCTGCTCCAATCAATTTTCTGTTCTCGTGCTTGAGCTACGCCTGAGAAAGCGGAAGCACTCACACCAGCAACAACAGCTCCTGTTGCGCCTTTCAGAAAATTACGGCGGCTGCTATTAGTCTGAATAGATTCCTTGTCTTTCATCTTTTTCAATCCTTGTCGGAAATTAGCCATATTATTAATTTTAAGTGCGTAACTATCTGTTACTAAAACATTATTACCCATTACAATCAGAGTTTAATTTTTTCCTCTGCCATTAAGTGACTTTAGTTCCAATTTTTTATCTTATTTGATGATATAAGCAACAGTTTGACCACAAATCTATAAACAACAATATTCACATTAATATATTCGTTAATTTGACTATTCTTTATTGCGGACAATTCCACCAAATTCTTTATAAAACAATTATGAGCTTTGTTATAAAGTCATTAAAAATTTAACTTTGCGTTAATTTAAAAATATTCAGGCTATTTTAAGATTGGCGTCTATTCTTTTTATATCTTAACGATCTCAATATGTTAAGACTAAATAAAAGAAAGCTGATTTCGGATCGAGATATCAGTTTAAGACCATAAAGTGATACACATCACTCTATGACATAAACTCACCGCTCAACATACATAAGTAAAACAGGTTTTCACTAATATGTGCTTGAGCGTACACCCTAAAAGAAGGAGGTCCCATGTTAAAAGGATTGCTATGCATTTCAGTTGCATCCGCTCTTGTCGCCGCCCCTAACGCGCTAGCAAAAACGGTAGAAATGACTGCTCTCAACACCAATGAGAGTGCGGGTACCATTGAGATTTCACAAAGTGATTATGGCGTTGTTTTTACGCCTCAATTATCAGGTTTGTCAGCAGGTGTGCACGGTTTCCATGTTCACACTAATCCATCTTGCGATAGCATAGAAAAGGATGACAAAACCGTATTAGGCGGCGCAGCAGGTGGCCATTATGATCCTAACAACACAGGGAAGCATGGCTATCCTTGGACCGATGACAATCATTTAGGCGACTTGCCTCCACTCTATGTGGACATGGACGGCAATGCCAATCAGCCCGTTGTCGCACCTCGCCTAAAATTATCGGATTTAAAAGGTCGAGCGTTAATGATCCATGCAGGTGGTGACAATCACTCCGATCACCCAAATAAGCTAGGTGGTGGTGGCGCTCGCGTCGTATGTGGTGTTATTGAATAAACATTAACTTATGTCTCACACTTCTCTTTAGATTGCGAGAAGTGTGAACTTCTGTTGATACTGAGAGGAGGTTGCATTGGTCTCAAGATAGCTGTGGTGAAGCATTAAGATCGATTGGACAATCTTCGTCCCGATCCCCAAAGAACCTCCCTCCGCTTCTTCCTCGATGTGATTGACGAAGGTAAAGTGGATACGCGACTTATCCTCACTCAAATGTGCTTGGCAATGCACTTCCGAGCCGATTGGGCTGTGGCGCAATGCATTTTCAAGCAGGTTCAATACCAACCGCTCCAATAGCCCCTTGTCA
Source organism: Vibrio sp. 1288 (assembly GCF_033344475.1). Classification (NCBI taxonomy): domain Bacteria; kingdom Pseudomonadati; phylum Pseudomonadota; class Gammaproteobacteria; order Vibrionales; family Vibrionaceae; genus Vibrio; species Vibrio sp. 1288. The sequence continues at coordinate 84,062 of NZ_JAWPOX010000008.1, read as the reverse complement.
CCCACGGTTTGGATTTCGCTATCGATATCCACTTTCAACACCACTTCTTTACGAGAAAACTGGCTCTGCATCGTTTCGGCACATTCTGCCATCAACGCGCCAAGATCTACGGGGCGGTACTCGTAGTTTGGCATTGGAGCTTCTTTGCGCGCGGCGTCTAACAAAGAATACAATTGAGTTGAGAGCTTCTCACAATTTCGGAAAGCGACGTCAATCAAAGGATCGGATTCCGGATGTTGCAAACGCCATGTTTCCAAATAACCCAGCACGCTCGATAACGGCGTTTTTAAATCATGACTAAGCTGCAACAAGCTTTGACGACGATGAGACGATTGATACTCCAACTGTAAAAACTGCTGCTGAATGTGCTTCGCCATCATCTGATAAGAGTGCGCAATCGGCACGAGCTCCGGCACTTGGTGAGTAAAATCAGGTTGCAGGCGGAAATCATGTTCGGCTTGCTGTTGAAGTTGCTTGGTCACACGCTCAATCGGGTTCAATAGGCTACGTTTCACCAGCACATAAGCTCCAAGAGCAAAGCCTAAAATGGAAACTAAGACCAGTCCTGCCAGCGCGATGTAAGGGGTATCGACTTGAGCATTGGCAATGGCATCATGTCGGGTACTGCCAATCACCACGTAGAGATAACCGACCGTAGAACCTAATTCCTCTATCGCCGCGACAGAAAAGACTTTGTGCTCACCACGATTACGTGGGTCTTCACCCAAAATAGGAAAAGGCTGGTCATTTAAGAATTGCTTAATGGGATTGAGATCCACCTTCCCCATGATTTCCGCCTCTTCCGGTGCTGCATGAGTGGTGATATTGCCTTGGCTATCGAGGAAGTAGATTTCAAAATCAGGGCCAATCAGCATGAGCGTGTGAAAGATCGACTTAAGTGCTTTAGGGTTGTAATCCGTTCCGATCATCAGCGGATTATCATCACGCATGTGGCTGGCTAGCTCTTTATGCAGGCTTTGCTTGGTGCGTAACTCAATGGTTTCTTTTTGCCAATTGTAAGTCAGTGCAATCACCACCGCCGCGAGGCAGAACCACAAGCTAGTAAATACTACCAAGCGAGATTTGAAGCTCATCCTATCGCCTCCTTAAACAGCGATGTTTTAGAAACACCCGTGATGATTGAAAAGTGACGGTGAAAACAACTGCCGACTTACTGTCTTGGCTTGATGTTTTGACTTACTTTCTTGCATTAGTGTCTTGGTTGAAACTTATACCCAACACCCCAAACAGTTTGAATGAAGTGATGATCAGAATCAGACAAAGACAACTTGCTGCGTAAACGGTTTATGGTGCTACACACCGTGTGGTGATAACCAGAATGACTGGTATTCCAAACGTGATCGAGCAATTCATCTTTACTGTAGACTCTGCCCGGACGAGTCGCGAGAAACTGCAGCAAAGTAAACTCTGTCGCGGTAAGAGTGACATCCTTGTCGTTTAAGGATACTTGGTGCAACTCCGGAATGATTCTCAGCGGACCAAAATCCATCGCATCATTGAGGACTTCATTTGCTACTTTGGCTTCTACGGTTTGGCTGACTCTGCGTAGCACGTTTCGCACTCGTGCTTGGACTTCTAATACGCTAAATGGCTTAGTGATGTAGTCATCAACGCCCGCTTCTAAACCGTCAACCTTGTCCATTTCACCGTCTCTGGCTGTCAGCATGAGCACTGGGCTCCAATCTTGTTGCTGACGCAAATAATGGCAGATGTCTAGGCCATCACCATCTGGTAAACCTCGGTCAAGGATCAATAAATCAAAGGGTTGTTGCTGGTATTGCGCTTTAGCATCGGCGACATTTGTGGCTCGCGACACTTGGTGTCCTTGAAACTTGAGATGCATCTGAACCAGTTCTGCCAAATCATCGTCATCTTCCACCAACAAGATGTTCGCGACTAAATTGATTGCCTGTTGTTCCATGGTCCTTTCCTTGCCTTCGAGTATCCTCACTTTGCACATGACCGGAACAAATTAGAAATTCTTTCAAAAAAGGTTCCGATGACGCCATGAGGGATAAAGCGCTCGGCTACAAGCGCTTTGGAAAGGAGACGTCATCGGAGCCTGTGTTACTCGACTCGAGTGATGGTGACTTTCGCACCTGGGTTCAGGAAACGATGGTTCGCAGAAAGTGCTGAGTTTACTAATCCGTCATCTTGGCTAACAACACCCGCATGAAAAGCAACAATGTCATTGCTGTCATTACGTGCGGCATTGAAACCCTCACCGCCACCTGCTGGGCCTGGAATGGTTGCGGCAAGTTCATCGTTCAGTTCCGTGCCAGAATCCCAAACGTTCATGCTCATTTCATAGCTTTCACCCACTGCGAGCGATTTGAGCGATAGCCCCGTTTCGCCAACAAAGGCATCATTGGTATTCACAAACATAGACGCAACAGACAAGTAACCGTAACGACTAGGGTCAACCGTGATGGTGACTTCGTCCGATGCACCCGGCAACACCAATCCATTACCCGAAATACCTTGGTAAACACTGTCATTGCTGTTCATCAACTCAATCAGCTCAGCGTTACTCCCGCCTTCGGCAAGATGCTCAAGTTCAACAGATGCGGCTTGTCCAATTTCAAACAGTTGGTAGTCACCATTGTGAGTGAGTACCGCGAGCGGAGACATAGGTTGATTCGCAGTCAAGTTCGCCACGTTGACGGTGTAGCGGTACGATTTCACTACATCGTTATCATCATCGCTTGGACAACCGGCGAGCAAGCCGACTGAAGCTGCAACTAGTAAGATTCTGTATTTCATACATCCCCCTTACTTCACAACGATTGTGATGGTTGCAACTGGGTTTAACCAACGATGGCTGCTGCTGTCTAGGTCACTGATGCCGCCGGCTGGATCGCTATCACCAAGGTTACCCGGATGCACGTGAACTTTGTCGTTAGTTACCGTTGCTTCAACGCCTGTGCCGCCAGTACCAAAGGTAATGAAAGGTGGGTTTGGCATGCTAGACGCAAGTTCATCGTTCGCTTCTGTACCGGCATCGTAACTTCTTAGCGTTGCTCGGTATGTACCCGCTTCCGTTGGAATCTTCCAACTATCCAGACCGACGAAACCATCATTGGTTGGCAACAACATCGCGCTCAGAGAAAGATAACCGTGGTCGCCACTGTCCAAGGTGAAGGTGGTTGCAACACCCGGATTCAAAATGCCACCAGCAGGGTTCTCAACCACAGCACCACCAGCGTTACCAATCACACTAGCAAGACCAGAGATATCACCGCCTTCTGCCATTGCTTCTAGTTCTGGCGTTGCTGCTTGACCCGTTCTGAACATTTGAAGATCAGAACCATGTGCGGCAACAATAAGAGGCGTAAAGTAGATGCCTTGGGTTGCGTTTGTCACGGTGATTTCCAATTCCGCCGCATTCACTGATGCAGAGCCTAGTGCCATAGCGACTGAAGTCATGACGAGTCCGAGTTGGGTACGTTTTTTCATTGTGATTCCATCCTTTAATGAGGGTTGAACTACCCAAGCTCATGTGTACGGCTTTACTTCTTTGTTCGTGACTTGAGTAGGTTAAGCATTACGTTTCGAACGTTTTGCGTTCTTGCCTCTAAGAATGACGAGCAAATCTATCAGCAACTTCATCGAATTCTCATAAAATTCTCACAAGTTCTGTTCGAATTCTGTCAGCAGCACTTTTTTACTCTTAATCAGGTGTTTACACGTCGCGCTTTCCCCTCCTACAATGCGATATTCCCTGTTTAAATCACGATTCTCACCATGATTCATAACGTTCTGTCTGCCTACTATGGCGAAATCTACGGCATCGCTTTTTTCAACCACTACTTGAGCCATTACACCCAAAGTGAACAACAAACACTGTGGCAAACCTTGATTGAAGTGGAAGAGCTAACCGCAGAAAAGCTCAGACCTGTACTGCAAACAAATGGCATAGATATCGAAAGTCGACACCAAGAGATGCTAGATAAAGGCTTGGCAGATGCAACCAAGTGGATTGGTTTACCATGGCAAGAGTTGGTGGCGACTCTTCTGAAGTGGGTAGAACCTTATGAGGTTAAGTATCGAGAGTGGCATGAAGAAGTGAACGCTTCACAGCAGTATTCAATCGCTGAGCGAGATGCTATCGAGTTGATTGCAGACCACGAAACGGCCATTTATCACTGTTGGCAGCAATACCATACTGGTGAATCTGGCTTGCCTGCACTCAAAGCATTTTTGGCAAAATATCGTTAAAGCGAGACGGTGACACTTGAACCTCGTGAAACCGTACCAGACAATATCGTTATTCCGCTGCGCAGAACTGAACAATTATGGTTAATCCAAAACTCATAGCCCTACTTCCTGATCTTGCTTCGTTTATCTTGGTGGTAAACGAAGGCAGTTTTACCGCTGCTGCTAAACAACTCGGCGTAACGCCATCGGCTTTAAGTAAGTTGATCACACGATTAGAGCAAGCCCTCTCAGTGAAACTGTTTGAGCGCACGACTCGTAAGTTGATCATTACTCAAGCTGGGCAAAAGGTTTACGACCAAAGCATCGCAATGGTGAATGCCGCGCAGCAAGCCGTTGAGCTATCAGCGGAAGATCATGCCGAGCCAACAGGCGCACTCACAGTGGCAGCCCCTGAAGCATTTCTTAATTCGGTGCTTCAACCGTTTGTGTTGCCATTCCTAGAACGTTATCCAAATATACAGCTTAAGCTGCGTGCAGCAGATGGTGAGATCGATCTGTTCCGCCAAGGAATTGATGTCGCATTCAAGCTCACCGACAAACCCGATGAGAATCTGGTCCTCAAAGAGATCAGCAAGACCAACCTTGTTTTGTGTGCCTCTCCAGATTACCTAGCCAAACACGGTATGCCTGAGCACCCAACCGAGCTTGAGCAGCACGACTGTATTTACCTTGCCGAGAACGACAAAGACAACATCTGGTCGTTCTTTAAAGAGGAAGCGTTCCACTCGATCGCAGTAAGTGGACGCTACGCCGTCAACCATTCTCAAATGCGCTTGAACGGGGTTAAGTCTGGCTTGGGAATTGGGATCTTCCATGACTTCGTGATCAAAGACGCTTTAGAGCAAGGAGAAGTGGTGGAGGTTCTGCCGGATTGGATGATCAAGAGTAACTATCATGGCGCTATCGCGATGCAGTATGCGCAAACCAAATACATGCCCGCTCGTCTGCGTGTGTTTATCGACTTCGTTAAGGAGCATTTAGTCTCCGAGGATACTAACCATGCTTGAAGAGGCTAACCATGTTTAATGCCATTCATCACGTCGCGATCATTTGCAGCGATTACCCAAAGTCAAAACGCTTTTACACTGAAGTGTTAGGACTGAAAGTCATTGCCGAGAACTATCGTGAAGCCAGAGACTCCTACAAGCTTGACCTCGCTTTACCTGACGGCAGTCAAGTTGAACTGTTTAGCTTTCCGGGCGCCCCTGAGAGACCGAGCTTTCCCGAAGCGCAAGGCCTGCGACATCTCGCTTTTTTGGTTGATGATGTTGAGCAAGTGAAAGTCTACCTAGAATCGAATGACGTTGAAGTTGAGCCAATTCGTATTGACGAATTTACAGGCAAAGCCTTTACCTTCTTCCAAGACCCAGATGGCTTGCCACTGGAGATTTACCAGAAATAAAAAGAGCCAGCACTTCGACTTCACAGGCTCTTTTATTATTCCATTCTTTGTCTGTTACTAATTCAACGCCGTTTTCAGTTTCTCAACGCGGTTGAACAACAGCCAATCCAGTGCGAGAACCGTAACAATTGCCAAACCGCCCATCGGGAACGCGAGACACAATATCACTAACGTTACTAAGCCAAGCTTCCAAATACTGTCTTGTTGAAACTTAGGTGGCGCGCCCAATGCGGCACTGCGACTTGGTCTACGAATCCACCACATCACCACACCTGTGATTGAGATTAAGATGAACGCCAAACAGAACACTACGTTGAGTACTTTGTTCAATATACTCACATCACCTTGATGCAATGACACACCTGCCGCCATGAACTTGGCAAATAGGCTGTAATCTTGCCACGTTACATCCACCAACAAGCGACCGGAATACTGGTCAAAGTGGCTGGTGCGATCTTGTCTTGGGTCGGAAATGTCGCCGCCCATAGAGTTAGCTGCAACGGTGTAAACGCCCGTCTCAGAGCGTGGTAAAAACAGCTTATAGCCAGTGAAGCCCATCATTTCAGCCTTGAGGATGATATCATCAATGGAGAGCGCATCATGACTGCCTGCGTATGCCATCTCTTCCTTCATATTGGCATGATCATGAGCGGGCTTATCTTTCGATTCTGGCACAGCAGCAAGCTCTAAGTTCCATGGCATCTCTTCTGAAGCACCGTGGTTAAGATCTTTATGTGTCAGTGTGGATTCCGGTTTCTCACCCCATGTGTAATAGGTTGGGAAGGTATTCCAAGCTTGTACCATTTTCGCCCCCCAGATCCCTGCCCACGACAATCCTGAAATCAAAAAGAACAACAGAACAAGCGACAGTACACCACCTAAATTCGCATGTAGGTCACGCATCAAAATTCGAGGGCCATTGTTAAGGCGAATTTTCAAAAAGCCGGCGCGGCTGGCGTTGTCTCTCGGTAACCAAAGGTACAAACCAGACACCAACAGCAAAATCCCCAGACTTGCGGCGATTTCAATTAAACGGTCGCCTAGGTCGCCGATGAGCAATGTGCCGTGAATGCTGTTCATCAGTTCATAAATGCTATCACCACGATTAATGGTGCCCTGTACGTCTCCTGTATAGGGATTTACTGCAACAATCAGCGAGCTGCCTTCTTGGTTTTGAATCGAGAATCGGTTGGCAATATCGGCCGTTTTAGCAGGTACAAATTGAGTGATATTAAAATCGGGATACGCCTGCTTTACGGTTTCCAATTGTGCAGAGACAGGAATCATGTGCTCTTGTGGTGAAACTTGTAATGTCGCTTCGTATCGAGCCAGTTCGATTTCGTCATCAAACAACATCACCAATCCCGTGAGGGAAAGCATCAGCATAAATGGAATGACGAACAAACCTGCGTAGAAGTGCCATCGCCACGTCATAAAGTAGATGGATTTTGCGCGTGAGGCTTCCTTGAGTTGAGGCTTTGCCGAGTTTCTCAACATGTGTATTTTCCTTTTTTCATTGTTGAACACCCAAATTCAGCCAAACGCATCCTACACATACGCATTCGTATGTGGCGCTATTTGACTTAGATTCGGGAGTACTACTGCTCGAAGTGGCAGTGTTGCTGACTATATACCCAAGTGACTTCAAGATGCTGGATTCAGAGCGTTGTCATTGATTCGAGTGCAAAGAAAACAACGCTGTGTAATAGACAACTCTTTCCAAGTTTTTTGAAGCAGCAATCGGAGCAATGACACGCTCCCGAAGGGCGAGTTGCCTTGGCTTATATACTTTGTTGTCGATATCTTGATTTAGACCCACTAGACCTTTAAATCGCCGCCGCGTCTACAAACCAAGTCATTCTCGCTGAACCAAGCATCTCGAGGTTACTTGGGTATCGTGTAATTGTTTTCGTTATGAGAAAAGGGAAACTGGCGGCGCTCGAGGAACTGGTGTTTCAAATCGCACACTTAGAGCCAAATAAGCGTAGCTGTCAGAAGTCACCAAGCTCTGTCTTGAAAGTATCGGTGTCGTTGGAAGTGTATCGTGATGAAAAGTCGAGAAGTGGCTAAACGGACAAGGCTTGCCTTTGTGGCTGACCGAATTGTCGCCCTCTTCTATTTGGACCAACTCAAATCCGTTAAGCGTACATAGCGTCGCCCACACGCCCATGCTGTTACCATGAGCATTGATAACAGGCATCAGTGTCACTAGCACCCAACTGAGAGCACTAGCAAATAACATCGAGCGGTAAAAAGGAATTAATCTACGCATAACGGTGACTTAACAAATTTCACACAGCGTAACCAATTTTGAGTGATAGCTCAAAAAACAGTATCAATAAGTGGTTGCTACCTCACAGGTTTTCTTGAATGCATCGATTGACAGGCGCAAAAAAGCCCGCCGAAATGGCAGGCTGATAATGTGTTCATTCATTACTTAGAGATAACACGTAACCCACTGCCACGAGCAAATGCTCCGCTCAGTAGATAATTAGCCGAACAACTTGCTCCAAATGCTTGGATTGCGCTTGCCGTGGTACTCTTCACGAAGACTATCGATTTCACGCAGTTGAGCTTTTGCTTCTTGTAGCTTGCCCGCATCAAGATCCGCTTCAATCTTATCTAGCGTTACCGTCAGCTTGTTAAAGCCTTCTAAGTAAGTATCAAACTTCTCTGGTGGGTAATTACCACGCTTAGATTGTTCAACAATCGCTTGCAAGCTATCAATCGCAGATTTCATGGTGTCAACATCAGACGCTTCCGCCGCCTGTTTGAATTCCATCTTCATCTGTTTCATGTTTTGTTTTAAATCAACCGCTTCTGCCATTGCGTATGTTGAGCCAAACGCAATCGCACACCCTAGGACTAAAGGACGTAACATTTTTCACTTCTCCATTTATAGTGCCGAATTCTGTGTCGGCTTTATTCACCCAAATAACCTACGCCATAAAAGGCGAAAAACTAGCTTATTTGAGTATTTCCGGGTCGCAGTGTAAAGCAATCTGGCGTCAGGTGCATACCTTAAATGTAATCAAGTTTATGCGTTGAGAATGCTGTCATATTCTGCAATTGGTTTACGGCCTCTCAAAGCTAAGAAAGACAAAAACTGCTGAGCGGTGTGAGTAATCACTTTCTTGCTATCAATACCCACTTTGTCCATTAACTCTCCAACCAACTCCAGATTACCAACATCGTGACAGAAGTGCGCGTCACTGCCCGTGGTGAAGAAAACACCGAGATCTTTCCCGATTTGTGCAATCTCGTGGCAACGGTCTACGCTGCCTACTCGGCTATTGCCCTTCAGAGTGGTGTTGTTAATTTCAATCGCGACATTGTGCTCTTTCGCGCACGCTAAAACGGTCTGAAAATCAAAGTCGAAATTTGGATTACCAAGATGACCGAGCGCATCAATACGGCCACTCTGAATGACATTAACAAGTGCTTCCGTGTGAGTTTGCTTGTTTGCAGGACGAAAAACGGGTTCATGAAAACTCGCGATCACCCAATCTAAGTTGCGGTCCACACTCAGTGGAATATCAATGTCGCCTTCGGTATTCATAATGTTAGATTCAACGCCACGAATAATCGCAACGCCTTCAAGAAAGCGAGGCAGAATTTTCTGGTTAGAGAAAAACCAGTAATGAGGCGCACCCGGCATTGATTCTGCGTGATCGGTCGTGCAGAACATATCCAGCCCGTTCTCTTTTGCCAACTTTGCATTTTCAAGCAAGGTACTGTACGCGTGACCACTGGCGTACGTATGTGTATGGGTATCAACTTTAAATTCCATCATCCACTCTCTTAGGTGAGCTATCTTGCGTGCTATTGTATACCTTCAGGCAACGCATCGTCAGCCCAAGATAAGCAAGAACCCTAAGCTTGCTCTTCACTAATGGCTTTTATCAAGGGTAAGGCTTTTTCCCATCCGTGATTAAACATAGAAACAAAGTCGTTGTGAGTATGAATGGTAACATTGAGTAGTAAACGATCGTTGTTGGTATCGATCTGGTAGATCTCTCGCGATCCGATCCACCTAGATGCTAGGTCAGCATCGAGTTGTTGACGATTATCCGGATTAAAAATGGCAACATGATGAAATTCAAGTTTTTGAAGCGGTAGCACCGTATCTATGATCGCCGTTGTCCCGCCCATATCTGGATCAAAAAAAGTGATGCCACCTCCTTCTTCCCAAGCTCCTTCAAATTGAGACTGCGGTGAAAAGGCTTGTGCCCAACGTTTATACAACTCAACATCGGTTAGCACTTCCCACACTCGTTGCGGTGTCGCCGAAATTTCGACGTAATAATTTAGCGTAAGCATGATTTCTCTCCCTGAACCTTTCTTGACGCTAGCCCATACTCAGGAAAAATCAAACCACACGACCAATTTATCTACCTGCCCCCTTCATTTTCCGACAGACTAGGAAGTTCTCGCTTGTAAACCGCCACTGCGATGCGCCGTAAAGCGAACCCAACATGTGTTCAGTATGATCGCGAGCACTATTAAACTCATCCCAATAATTTGACTTCGACTCATTCGGTCTTCAAAAAACAGGCTCTGCCAAACCGCAGTGAACAATAAGTTAGTAAAAATGAGTGGCGCAAGTTGAGAGCCACTGCTTGCCAGTTTATATGCTTTGGAGCGAAAAACTTGGGTGTTAATGATCATCAGAGACATCATACCGATACACAGCGTATTTGAAGAAATCTCAGGCGCCATAACACTCATATTAAGTAACACGTCGAAGTCGTTAAACAAAGTTAGCGGCAACAGAAATACGGCAGCAAAACCAAACGCCCAAAAGTTGATTTCTAGCGGCGACATATTTGTTTTACTCACTTTATATAACGTAAGCTGAGAACCAGAATTGAAGAGTCCACCAGCCAAGCCGAGCAATAAATCCGCTCGCCATGTAATCCCACTTCCACCGCCCGCCAACATAACCACACCAGTGAACGCCATTGCTAAAGCCGCCAATGTTGAAACACGAATGCGCCCCCTCATGAACAGCTTTTCGACCAAGGGAATAAATAATGGGCCAGTAGCAAACAACACAACCCCTTCAACGAGCGTTAACGTTTGTAATGACGCGATAAAGCAAAGTTGTGACAAACCGATACAAAGAGCACGCAATAAAATAGGCTTTAGCGTGCCCGCTTTAGGAAAGGTAAGGTTTTTCACACGAAGTAAGATAAGCAAGATAAGCGCAGGCACCAAAAAACGTAAGAAGCTAAATAGTGTGACGGAAAGTTCGCCTGACAACTGCTTTGCTAACAGTCCAGTAACAGATAAGCTTAACGTAGACATTAACATGAAAAGGATAGATTTATTTACAGCATTCATTCAATACTCCTTAATATATGGAGTATTTTAAAAGACATCACTTATCGTAAATAGCGAGTAATATTAACCATTGATGTAAGAAAAACTTACAGTTTAACTTATCTATCACCAGCTACGGTTTTTAAATTATGCGGAAACTAGTCCCCTTAAAGTCCATCTACGCATTTGTTGCAGTAGCTGAGTCTGGCAGCATGACAGAAGCAGCACAGATATTAAGTGTGAGCCACTCAGCCGTAAGTCAGGCAATTAAATCGCTGGAGAGTCAAGTCAACAAGCCTCTATTTGATCGCATAGGCAGACAAGTTCAACTCAACGCGGACGGTAAAAAGTATTACAGGAAGGTGGCACCCGCTTTAGAGCAAATTGTCGATGCAACGGAAGCACTCATCCAAGATCAGAACTTGCAGCGTGTTACGCTCAATATGGTGAATTCATTGGCTCTTCACTGGTGGATTCCTCGAATGTCAGATTTACAAGGGTTTGCTCCTCAATTAGACGTTCGTTTATCAAACCTGTCTGGCAGATTCAATTTAGAACAAGAAGGTATCGACGCGGCCTTGGTGCATGGAAATCCCGAAGAATGGCAGGATTACTACTGCGAAAAGCTCAGTGAAGATGAACTGGTTTTGGTGTGCAGCCCTGAATTGTTAGCGACGACAAAGGACTCAAACATCACTCAACTCTTAAAGCAGTATCCCATCATTGAAGTTACTAACGAGCGAAGAAAAAACGACTGGAACGTGTGGCAGGACGCGACGGGTATCCAGCGACCTAAAAATAAAAAACCAATCACTTTTAACATGTCGATACAAGCCGTCCAGGCCACAACTCGTCGTTTGGGGTTATTGGTCACTCATCGCTTGTTTGTGAAGGATGACATCAAATATGGTCAGCTAATCGAGCTGGGTGAACCCGTCATTAATCCTCATCAACAGCTTTACTTTGTATGCCCGCCACACAAGCTAAAGCTTGAATCGTTTCATCTGTTGCGATCTTGGCTACAACAATCATTCAACTATTAGAAACTTTTGTTAAGCACATTCACTGAAAAACTAGTATAAAGTTAGAAGAGCACTTTTCATCCAAGGATGGTTTATGAAGCAGTATCAAATATGGCTAAGCGCACTCTGTTTTGCAGTATCTTTGAGTACGACCGCTGAAGTAGAAAATGATAACCGCCTTTCAGAACAAGGGATCTCCACGGCAATTATTGGGGGTCAGCAGGCTACCCAAAACCAACTTCCTTTTTTTGCACGTCTTATTCTACATAAAACTGGCGCTAATCAGTTTGCCAATATTTGTGGGGGAACCATTGTAAACGACCGCTTCATTTTAACTGCGGCCCACTGCGTAGAACCAAGCGTTTTTACTGATGGCTGGACAATCAACGATCTACGAGTGCTAGTCAAAAACCCTACGATGAATGACGTGTTTGTTGAAGAATTCAAAGATGTTCGCTCTATCACGATTCATCCTGATTATGTGCCTAGCGATTTATGGATTAATGACATCGCTGTCCTTGAATTGACTAGACCTATCACCGATAACGTCCAATCCATCACTTTACCGCAAGACTTTGGAGACTACAGCAGCAAGTCAGTTTATCAGATATTCGGTTTAGGTCAGACCTCAACCAATGATGAAAGCCCCCCTAACTATTTACGCTGGGCAGAAGTAAAACCCCTTACCGACACCCAATGCGCTTCGTTGGTAACAGGGTTTAACGCTCAGGAAAGTTTATGTGCGAATGGATTTCCTGAACGAAGCTACACTGGCATCTGTCGTGGTGACTCAGGCGGTCCTCTCACCTATCAAGACAATAATGGCATGTATCAGCAAATTGGCATTGTGAGCTACGGTTCTTCAGTTTGCGAATCCGCTGCGATTCCAAGTGTGTTTACCGAGATTTTGAACTATGCAACATGGATTGAGACCCAAACCAGCTCAGGTGTAAAAACCAGTTATAACGCCCTCTTAGCAAGTTCGGAAGATTATCATAGCGAAGGGGACTCTGGCTTTGAGCCTGTCGATACCAACACATCTGGCTTTGGTAACAACGGCAGCAGTGGCGGCGGTGCTCTCGGATCAGGGTTGATCATGCTTGGAGGCTGGTTTGGTTGGTTAAGACACCGCAGAAATTATTCGCGCTCCTAGTAGCGTCAACAAGACATCATAATATCTTGCGCTTAACGCGAGAGTTAATGATGTCTTCAATCATCTTTTGCTCTTTTTTCGCTTTTTCATAGTTCTGCTTAGTACGCCAACGTTCAAGCACTTTTTCTAACCCTTGAACGCGTGCGTGCTTGTGTTCTAGCGTTTTCTGTACAGATGCACATTCCGCTTGCATAACGGCTTGCTCTTGCTCGTGGTGACGAAGCATTCTTTGTAGCATTTGGTCAACACGATTAAAGTTCATCAAAGCCGCGCTCGTCAGCGTCGGGCCGGTTCGGGTTGATTGTCCAGCGTGGCCTTTCAACGCCGACAACTGTTCCAATTGCATTGAAAGATGGGAGTGACGCTGACGCATGGCATCAAGTTGTTGACCCACACGGTCACGCTGTTTTTCTTCCATTTGCTGTAACTTGCCTACGGCTTTTAACTTGGATTTCATTTCAGCCTTGTCACTCCCATTTGATTAAGCACTTTGAAAAAGCTGCGCGAGCTCGGTCAAACTGGTTGGGTAATCTACAGACTCGTTGGCAGCTTGTTGTAGATATGCACGCAAATTTGGATACATAGCAACAGATTGATCTAACTCAGGATCTTGTCCTGGTTGATAACCCCCTAATGGCAGTAACTCTTTAACCTGAAGGTAGTTGGAGTACATTTGACGGAAGTTATTCGCAATCGTGCTGTGTGCGGCCTGCGTACAAGTATTCATACAACGGCTAATAGACGCGTTGATATCTATCGCGGGATAATGCCCTTGCTCAGCCAGTTGACGCGATAAAACGACATGCCCATCTAAGATGGCGCGCGCGGAATCCACGACAGGATCTTGTTGGTCGTCCCCTTCTGCCAATACGGTGTAAATTGCCGTTAAGCTACCATGTTGATTTTCACTGTTACCCGCTCGCTCTAATAGTTGAGGTAACACGCTGAAGACTGAGGGCGGATAACCACGAGAAGCTGGAGGCTCACCGAGCGAAAGAGCGATTTCGCGCTGTGCCATGGCGTATCGGGTTAGAGAGTCCATCAGAAGTAGAACGTCTTTGCCTTGGTCTCGGAAATACTCTGAAACGCGATGACAAAGTAGTGTCGCTCTTAACCTCATTAGCGGGGATTCATCAGCAGGAGCCGCGATAATGATCGCTTTCTTGCGCGCTTCTGGGGTTAAGTTTCTCTCGATGAACTCACGTACTTCTCTGCCTCGCTCACCGATAAGCCCGACCACAATTACATCGGCCTCCGTGTTTTTGGTGATCATCCCCATTAACACACTTTTACCGACGCCACTGCCAGCCATCAAACCAATACGTTGGCCTTTGCCTACCGTCAATAGTCCATTAATCGCTCGCACGCCTACGTTGAGTGGCGTATCAACTGGGCGTCGCTTCAGTGGGTTAATCGGTTTTGGTTCAAGTGAAACTCGATCACCCCCCTTAAGCGGTGCCCCGTCATCTAACGGCTCACCTAAACCATTCAGTACGCGTCCTAACCACTGAGAGCTTAGCTGTACGGTACTGTCACCATCAAGAGGGATGACTTTTGCACCTGCAAACAGACCACCTAAACGGCGGATAGGCATGAGGTAAGCAATAGTGTGTTCAAAGCCCACAACTTGCGCTTCGATCATATCGCCTTCCGCGGTTTCTACGAGACAACGCTGCTCAAGCTTAAACCGACACCCTACGGCTTGTAACATTAAGCCGTTTACTTTTATCAATCGCCCTGTTACGCGAGCAACAGGGATTGAATCGAGCGAAGCCAAGGCTTCGCTCAAACGCTCACTTAATAGTTCATGGCTTAGGGTATTACTCATGCTCAGACTCTACCTGTGGAATACTGACTTCATCCAAAAGGTGTTGCTTTACATTGTCCATACAGGCTTCCAAACGAGAGTCGCAGCTCGCATCCGCTTCTGCGTCATCAGTCACTAACTGACAGCCACCAATAGGAAGCTCCGTATTAGGGACCAGTTTCCAAGATTGCGGCAAATCAGCATTGATGTGAGTAATGCGCTCTAAATCTTGCGGATTTAAATGCACAGTTACTGTTTCCGCTTTACCAGGCATGGCAGACAATGTCTCGTCCACCAAAGCTAGGATCTGCTGAGGCATTAAAGTGAGCTCGGCACGAATCACTTGCTGAGCTACCTTTTGTACCAGTTCACAAATCATATGGCGTTGTTGCTGTTCTTTTTCATCTTGCCAACGAGAAAGGGCGTGAAAAAGTTCATTGACAGGCTTCGCCGCCTCCAAAAAGCCTTGCTTTCCAGACTGCTCACCGGAAACAAAGCCTTTTTGGAAACCTTCTTTTTGGCCTTCCAACAGACCTTGTTGCTTGCCCTGTTCGATACCTTGGCGTAAGCCTTCCTCATGTCCTTGTTGCAAACCTTGTTGAAAACCTTCTTCAAGTTGCTGTTGGATATCTATTTGAGGTTCTTGCCAGCCTTGGTTATCTAGCCCGAATTCGTCTTCGATAGTCTTAGGTTGCGCTAAAGGAGGAAAACGGTGTAAACGATACCCGCTCGGAGGCAATCGCATAGTACTTGATTTTGTCTCTAGCATGACCTTACTCCACCGTTGGCTCTTCATAGAGAAGCAGCTGAACTTCACCAGATTCATCCAGCTCACGTACCATTTGCATGATGTCTTGACGTGCTTTTTGAACTCGACTTAACGCAACAGCGCCGCGTGCGTCCATGTCATCTTCTAGCGCTTTCACCATACGTTGCGGCATTGAACGCTTAATAGCTTGTTGTAAGGTAATATCGGAACCTTTTAGCGCGACTGCCCACAACTCTAGCGGAATCTGCTGCACCAACATGTCCATGGTTTCTTCGCGTTGTCGGCCAAGAACCATAAAGTCGAACATGTTTTCTTCGATTGCATTAACAACATCTTCATCATGCAACTTCAGCATTTCCATCAATGAACCACGGTCACCTTCAAAGCGGTTAATGATATCTGCTGCTTGCTTAACACCTGATAACGGCGTGCTTTGACTCGCGGATACTTTTTCGATGCAACGCTCAACGAGTTCATGCAAATCAACGGCAACTTGATGATCGATATCTTGCAATTGAGCAATACGGAACAAAATTTCGTCATGGTAATCTTGTGGCAAGTGCTTCAATACCGCTGAAGAGCTGTCCGCTGGCAAATACGCTAGAAAAATTGCTTGCATTTGTGGGTGCTCGTTCACAATGAAACGAGCGAGAGTTTCTGCTTCCACCCACTGTAAGCGCTGCATATTGTTGCGAATTTCATCGCCATATAACGTATTCAATAACCCTTTTGCCAAATCGTTACCCAACGCTTTACGCAATGTATTAGATAGGTATTCCTTAGAGGCTCCTCGAATACCGCTGTGCTCACGGAAATCTTCAAAGAAAGTTTGAATAACACCACGAGCAGAATCGCTCTTAATGCCATTTAACTTCGCCATTGCACGAGTCACACGCTGGGTTTCATCACGGCTAAAGTGTTGCAAAACCTTCGCTGCGGCATCCTCGCCCATGCCTAATAGCACGAGCGCGGTTTGTTCAACATAACTAAGCGTCTGCTTTGATAGAACTGTGTTCATTGATGTTTACCCATTGTTTCAGTATTTCGGCTACGCGCTCTGGCTCTTCATTAGCAATAAGCTGTAGGTGTTTCAATTGAATTTCTAATGGCGAACCTGCTGGTGGTAGCATGTCGCTGTTTACATCTAAACCTGAAGAGGCTGAGATGCCTTTTTCAGATAGGCGGCGATCAAGTACTTCTTCATGCTCGCGCTCTTCACGCGTTTGCAAGTTTTCGTAGTCAGGCTCTTCCTGAGGCTCAGCAAAATTTAGCTCAGGCACAGGTTTATCAACGCCAGTTAGGTGCATGATTAATGGACGCAGTACGAAGAAGATCATCGCCAAGCCTAACAAGCCACCAATAACGTAGCGTATTGGCTGCTGTACTGTAGGGTCTTGCCACCACGGCAGTGCAGGAGGAGCATCAATTTCAATTGGGGTAAAGTTGAAACTCATTAAACTTAAGCTGTCACCTCGTGTGGCAGAGATACCAACAGCATCCATGATCATGTTTGAGATTTGCTCTTTATCGGCTTCACTCCACGCCACACCATCTGGCGAAGCTTTCGAGTTCAACAGAACCGAGACACTAAGCTTTTCTATTTGGCCTTGTTGGTATTGAGTACGACGAACACTACTACCTACAGCATATTGACGATTCACTTCAGATCGCGCATTCGTGTTTTGGCTGTCGTTCGTTTCCACTTCACCAGATCCTGTCACTGGCGGTTGGTTACTTAGAGAACCTGGAACACCCAACGCAATTTGATCAACCGAGTTGTTATGAATGGTGTGCTCATTACGCACAACCGGCGCGTTATCCAAAATTTCTTGTGTTTCTTCAACTTGGCTAAAGTCCAGATCGGCAGCGACTTGTACTCGGAAGTTACTCGGCCCCACAATCGGCGTAAGCATATCTGCTGCGCGTTGGATGATCTGTTTTTCAACACTCTTCTGGTATTCAAGATATTTCGCATTTACTTTACCAGCTTCCGCAGAAGCGACATCTGCACTAAGAAGACGGCCGTACTGGTCAATGACAGAAACAAATTCTGGCTTCATTGCCGTGACACTGCCAACCACTAGGTTAATGATCGCTTCAACTTGTTCAGGCTTTAAGTCTTCACCAGGTTTGAGCTCAAGCATGACAGATGCTGAAGGATTCTCACTGTTTTGGCGGACGAATAGAGTTTGACGAGGTATTGCTAAATGAACACGCGCGTTCGCTACTGAGTTCAAAGACATGATAGTACGTACTAACTCACCTTCTAAACCATGACGATAACGCGCCGTTTCCATAAATTGGCTCGTACCAAGAGAGCTATCTTCCTTGAGCGAATCCAAACCTGTCGGCAGCTTAGCTTTAACACCTTTTGATGCAAGCAACATGCGCACCTTCGCAACCTCACCTTCTGGTACAAGAACTTGTCCATTTTGCTCTTGCATGCGGTAGCTTACGCCTTCGCTTTCTAATACCGACACAATTTCGCCGATATCAAAACGCTCTTGTTGGCTATATAGCGGACGAAAGCTCTGTGAGGAACTCCATAGTGCAACCACAATAATCGCTGCAACAATCGCAGCTAACACCGCAGATAGCACTAAGTTTCTCTGACTGCTAGACCAGATTTGCTTCAGCTTCGTTGTCACATCGTCCATGCCGTTGGCAGTAGAAAATGTCTGTGCTGTGCCGGTAGCCATAGCTGTGTTTCCGGCGACTTGGGGGGTTAGTTCTGACATGAATTACACCGGCATCTTCATAATATCTTCAAATGAGGTCACGACTTTGTTGCGCACTTGCATCAAAGCATTAAAGGACAAGCTGGCTTTTTGGCTCGCGACCATTGCACCAACTAGGTCATCACTTTTTCCTGTTTCTACGGCCGTCATTTTTTGACTAGCCACTGATTGATGTTGATTCACTGTATCCAACACATTTGTCATCGCTTGTGAGAACGATAAAGGTGCGTTTAGTGATTGTTGATCTAAAGGATTTGCACTCACGATAAACTCTGGCGGCTGCACTTGTGCCTGCATCGCCTGCATTTTTGACAACATAAGTTGCTCTGCCGAGACCGCATGAGTAGGTTGACTTGCCATCTATTTTTTCTCCTATTAGGCAGCCGAGCCTAGTGCCGACTGTAAATCAATACCATGTTCTCGCATTGCTGCGAGCTTGTAGCGTAGCGCTCGAGTAGAGACTCCAAGCGCGTTTGCGGTTTTCGTTCGGTTTCCACCAAACTGACGTAACTTTTCCAAAATAAACTGATATTCAGCTTGCTTCTTCGCTTCTACATGACCAAAACTTGAAGTTGGCTCTGCTGTAGGAACTGACGCGACAAGCTCAATAGGCAGCATCAGGTCATGGGCTGTAATGTAATCACCATGACGCATGACCAAAGCGCGTTGAATGACATTTTCCAACTCACGAATATTGCCCGGCCAGTGATACTGACTCAGCGCACTAATCGCATCTTGGGATAGGTGACAGCGGCTGCTATCTTGATACTTTTCAATAAAGAATTGGCTAATCGGTAGAATGTCCTCTTTTCTTTCACGCAAAGGCGGCCAGTGCAGAGGCAGCACATCTAATCGATAATAAAGATCTTCACGGAACGTGCCTTTTTGAACTTCCTCACGTAAGTCTTTGTTGGTTGCCGCAATAACACGAATATCG
Source organism: Vibrio sp. 1288 (assembly GCF_033344475.1). Lineage (NCBI taxonomy): Bacteria > Pseudomonadati > Pseudomonadota > Gammaproteobacteria > Vibrionales > Vibrionaceae > Vibrio > Vibrio sp. 1288. Next base: position 64,673 of record NZ_JAWPOX010000008.1, on the reverse strand, counting down.
AGCTGAACGGCTTTATGGCTACCAACACGTTCTACTTCACGCTCTTGAAGGACGCGTAACAATTTAGCTTGAACCGCAGGTGACATTTCACCAATCTCGTCAAGCAGAATCGTCCCGCCATTTGCTTCTTCAAACTTACCGCTTTGAGAATTTGTCGCTCCGGTGAACGCGCCTTTTACATGACCGAATAGCACAGCCTCTAACATTGACTCTGGAATGGCGGCACAGTTAACCGCCACAAATGGACCATTGATACGCGGAGAGTGCTCATGCACATATCGCGCCAGCACTTCTTTACCCGTTCCCGATTCACCTGTAATAAGCACACTCGCGTTAGTACATGCTGCACGATGCGCTAATTGCAGAACTTGTTTGCTTCTCCAAGACTCCGCAACAATGTTGGCCATTGGCTTACCTAACGCTTCAACACGTTTAAGCAGATTAACCAACTGATTAGATTCAAATGGGCGTAATAGATAATCAGTAGCGCCCGCTTTCATCGTCTCAGCAGCCAAGATGCCTTGTTCTTGGTCGACAATCGCAATAACAACACCCGAATTTCGCTGCTTTTGGTGACACGCGACAAACTCACGAACACACATATCCGGCAGCGTAGAGCTCACTAAAGTGATTTCTGCTCGCTCTTCAAGCAAAGCGCCTCGACCAGTACGAGTGTGTTTCGCGGTGTAACCTGCATTTTGCAACACATCCAATACTGGTTGAGCAAGAGCTTCATTTGGCTCAACCAACAAAATTTTCGTTTTCGTCATCATTGAACCTTAACTTTCGTTTGTTGATTTTGTGATTGTAGATCTGGGTGGTGTTTCGTAGCCGTATACTCGTTGTCCCTCACTAAACGCAGGGTGACACGTCGGTTTTTTGCTTGGCCATTAACCGAGTTATTGCTGGCAATTGGGTAACGCGAACCATGAGCTCGTGTTTCGATCATCGACTCGTCGACCCCAAGCTCAATCAAAGCGTTGGTGACTTGCTCTGCTCGAGTACGTGACACAGAAAGGTTCGTTAAACTTGAACCAACGTTATCGGTGTGACCGTCGATGAGGATTTTGGTCACTCGATCATCCACAGATACATAGCTATACAGCGCTTCTAGTGTTGCTTTCTGTCCACGACTTAACGTCTTCTGACCAAACTCAAATGAGAGCGCCATATCCCTTGCCTCTGAAAAAGACAATTTAGGCAATCGCGCGCGACACGCATTAAATGATTTCAATGCGTTTTGAATTTGAAGAGTAGGAATCACAATCTCTGAAACAGAGGAAGCATTACTTCCTTTAAGTGACAGCGTCACCCAACTACCCGAAGCAATTGAATCCATGAATTCTTCAGCGCCTTTATTAAAGATGAAACGCTGAGACGGCTTAGTAAATTCAAGGGAGCCAAATTATTTTCTATAAAGCTCATTACTCCAAGGAGCATTTTGAGTTGTTAAAGCAATCGTTTTCCATTTATTGTTTTCATATTCTATATCGGAAATAAAATAGAATTTATTATTAGGTTCCGCTAGGAAATAAAACTTCCCATAGTCATTATTTAATTGCAACAAGTTGCATTTGAATTTATTTCCCTCATATGTCCATTTAGAGAGGTCCATAGGGATTGTTAAGACTTCTTCTGAATATGACACTTTTGAAAAAATAAAACTGATAACAATAATTGTGTTACAAATTATCAAACGGACATGATTCATGTATATCTTACATTCCCATGACTTAAACCGTTTAATTAAATATGCCACCAAGCCGAGAGAACTGGCATAGCTAATCATTTTAATTACCTATTCTGAATATTAAAATTGGTTACAAAACGCTCAAGAGAGCACGCTTAGCCTCCAATGGAAGCTTTAAGCATAAAAAACAGTATCTTATAATTTATTTGTTTGAAGTTGTTGTTACGCCATAAAGGCAATTTAAAAAATCTATAACAACTAAAACGCTCAACATTGTTATTTTATTTATTAAGCGATTTATAAAGAAAACTAACTCTTTTTAAATTTCATTAAAAGATTATGACTATATGAACAAAGCAACATGTGAACTAAAGTCACAATCTTAGAGTTTGGAGCTAAAAGATCATTAAAATTTCTGTGTAGACTACACGCCATTAAGTTAAAACACTTTCGATTGTTAACGCACGGTAAAATATAAATGGAAAATAGAGTTAGCGAGCCTATTTCTGATAGTCAACTACTTGATGTAGAATTATTAGGCAAACCTATTCATATCATTCGTGAGAAGCTCGATAATTTAATTTCAGAATCTTGCTCAAACCTTACGACTGAATTACAAAATTGGCTCAGCACAGGAAAAGTGGAAGCTAGCTTAACCTCAGTAGACTTGCACCGCTTTACATCGGTTGAGATGGACAAAGAGCAAACGTCGACCTATCAACATCAGGAAGGCGGCATGGTATTCATCCATGGTAACCCTCACACGCTAATAAAGTTAGCTGATAGATTTTATGGTGCAAGTGCAGAGCGTTCAGTCGCTACTCTGACGGCCAGTGACTTACGTTTACAAGAGCGCATCAGTCGAATCATCATCGGTTGGCTTGCTCCTGGTGAAATGTGGGACACGGGTGAGTATGAGACCCCTAGAGGAATTGGCATTAACGTTCAATTAAACATTGCGTTTGACGATCATCAAGGCTCAATTCATCTCAAGCTAGATGGTCATCTTATTCAAACGCTGATCGAGCAGCTTGAACTGCAACCTGATACCGATTTGTTTCAACCTTTCTGTCGTTCTTTAGAGACGACCCCCGTTCGACTGAACGTTGTTCTAAGTAAAAAGAAGATGCCTTTAAGTGATGTGGTTGGCTTACAACCCAACGATATTTTACCTATTGAGCTTCTTAACACGGTTCCAGTAAGCATTGGCAACCAATCTCTATTTACAGGTCGTATTGCCGAGCAAGACGGCCAACTTGTTTTGATCTTTAACCCTGATAAGGAACCGCAGCGATGAGCGAAGCGCTAGAAACTAATGCATTCGACGCAGAAGAACTGAACTTTGATGATTTTCAATTAGAAGACTTTGAAGCCGAAGATACGCTCCAACAAGAACCAGCCACTGCGGAACGTGACCTTAGCTTTTTCAAAAGCATTCCTGTCACAGTCACGCTGGAAGTTGCGAGTAAGGAGATCCCACTTGGGGACTTAATGAAAGCGGGTGAAGGCACGGTTATCGAGTTGGAAAAGCTCAATGGCGAGCCTTTAGACGTGAAAGTAAACGGTTCTCTTATGGGCCACGCTGAAGTTGTCGTTGTCAATGATAAGTATGGACTTCGTCTGATCGATGTACATGACTCTGCATTGAGTGGCGTTGGTCAATAATCTTAGGTAGGCATCACAATGAAAAATCTGAGCGCTTGGCACCGTTGGTTACCTCTTTTGGTATTGGTGTCACTTTTGTTTGCTTTCCCAACAATGGCGGCTGACAACGGCTTAACTATCTTGTCCGTTTCTGATGGCGACACACAACAAGAATACAGCGTTAAACTGCAAATTCTGTTGTTGATGACGGCGCTCAGTTTTCTTCCAGCATTTATTTTGATGGCGACGAGCTTTACTCGAATTGTCGTTGTCCTTGCGATTTTGCGCCAAGCTCTTGGTCTTCAACAAAGCCCACCTAACAGAGTGTTGGTCGGGATCGCTCTCGCATTGACGTTACTGATTATGCGCCCTGTCTGGAGCGATATTTATGAAAATGCGTTTCAGCCATACGACAACGGCGAAATCACGCTAATACAGGCTTTTTCTGTTGCAGAGAAACCAGTGAGAGAGTTCATGTTGGCACAGACGCACCAAAGCTCTCTTGAACAAATGTTACGTATTGCCAATGAGCCTCTCGACCAAAACGTTGAGGATATTTCATTTGCCGTTGTCTTGCCTGCATTTGTCATTAGTGAACTGAAAACCGCCTTCCAAATTGGTTTTATGCTTTTCATCCCGTTTTTGGTCATCGACTTGGTTGTCGCCAGTGTCCTGATGGCAATGGGTATGATGATGCTATCACCTTTAATTGTCTCACTTCCCTTTAAGTTGGTGGTATTTGTACTCGTGGATGGTTGGGCAATGACAGTTGGCACCTTATCTGCCAGCTTCGGTTAACTAGGAGCAGTTATGACCCCAGAACTAACCGTAACGTTATTTTCCGATGCAGTATGGCTGATCATTTTGATGGTTGCCGTATTGGTTGTTCCAGGCTTAATTGTCGGTTTGTGTATCGCCGTATTTCAGGCTGCCACACAAATCAACGAGCAAACACTCAGCTTTTTGCCACGTTTGCTCGTTACCTTATTAATGGTGATTTTTGCAGGTCACTGGATGCTCCGTAAGATCATGGAACTGTTTGATTTCTTGTTCCACAACATACCAGGGATGATTGGCTAATGGCCATCACATTTGCAGAGCTCTCGGCGATACTCGGTCAACTCTGGTGGCCGTTTTTTCGTGTGGGAGCCGTATTTATTTCAATGCCTTTCTTTGGTGATGCGATTATTCCTGTTTGGGTTCGTACTTTACTGGCCCTCTCGATCGTTGTCATTACTGGACCGTTAATGCCACCCATGCCACAAGTCGAGTTATTCTCTATGACTTCCCTGTTCCTTGCTTTTGAGCAAGCTATTTGGGGGGTAATGTTTGGGTTAATTTTGCACATGCTCTTTAACGTTTTCACCATGCTTGGCCAGGTGATTTCTCTGCAAATGGGCTTAGGTATGGCGATGATGAATGATCCTATTAACGGGCTTTCTGTCGCCATTTTGGGACGCATATTTCTGATTTTCTCAACCTTGTTGTTTCTCGCGCTAGAAGGACACTTACTCGTCATAGATATCGTGATTCAAAGCTTTGTTGTTTGGCCAGTCGGATCTGGTATCACATCGCTTTCTCTGCAAGGTGTTGTCAATATTTTCGGTTGGATGTTTGCCTCTTCACTCGCTTTGGCTTTGCCCGCTATTGTTTCCATGCTTCTAGCCAACATCAGTTTTGGTGTAATGAACCGAGCCGCACCATCACTTAATGTCTATGCGTTAGGTTTTCCTATGACGATGCTGCTGGGTCTATTCAGCGTATTAATCTCAGTTTCTGGTGTTCCTGGTCGCTACACGGCGCTCGTTCACGACACCATTAGACACTTGAGTAACTTTATGTTGGGGGGAGCATGAGCGATCAATCTTCTCAAGACAAAACTGAAAAAGCCTCACCGCAGAAGGTAAAGAAAGCCCGCCAGGAAGGACAAATTCCTCGCGCGAAAGAGTTTACTACTGCGGTGATATTTCTAGCGGTGGCGCTCTACTTTTACTCTCAGCTTAATAGTATTTGGGAAAGCATGTCGGGTATCTTTCGCTACAACATGATGCTGACGCGAGCCGACCTAGAAAATCCTAAACAACTTGTCGAGCAATTGGGACAAAGTTTAGCGGTCATCATCGACATGCTATTACCATTGTTTACCGTCATTATTATCGTGACCTGTGGTAGTAGCCTTGTGCTAGGCGGCTGGATGTTCCGTCCCGCGAACGTAATGCCAAAGCTCAGCAAAATTAATCCTTTGAGCGGGATAAAGCGCATTTTTTCGACCCGCTCAGTGGTTGAGCTCTTAAAGTCAACGTTCAAAGTAGCCGTGATATTCGGCATCTTATATGGCTATTTAGACAACCACTTACAGCCATTACTTGGCATGCAAAATCTCCCGCTCAGCCAAGGTTTTTCTCTAGTAATGTCAATTCTGTTTGAAGGCTTACTCTTAATGGGCTTCGCCTTGTTGTTATTTGGGGTTATCGACATTCCTTATCAGCGTTGGGAACACCTAAAAGAACTCCGCATGACGAAACAAGAATTGAAAGAGGAATTTAAAAATAATGAAGGTCGTCCGGAAGTAAAGCAACGTATTCGTCAAATACAGCAACAGTTTGCGCGCCGTAAGATCGATAAAATGGTGCCGACGGCTGACGTGATCATCACTAACCCAACGCACTATGCAGTCGCACTGAAATACGAGCCTTCACTTTCTGACGCGCCCTTTGTCGTCGCAAAAGGTGTAGACGAAACCGCTATGCACATTCAACGTATCGCCCGAGAAAACAAAGTGGAAATCATTAACTCCCCGCCACTTACCCGTTCGATTTATCACACGACGGCGATTGAACAAGCAATCCCAAGCCAACTGTACATCGCAGTGGCACATATTCTTACTTACGTTTTGCAATTGAAAGCCTTTCGTAAAGGTGAGGGAAAAGAGCCAATTCCTTTACCTCATTTTTCGATTCCAAAACATTTGCAGCACTGATTAACCCGCGTTTATCCAAGGACACGAAAGTATGCTTAACCGGTTAAAACAACTTCAAACATCAACCAAAGGCTACGTTGGCATTCCAATCGTCTTGCTAATGATATTAGCAATGGTGATTCTTCCTTTGCCTCCTCTGCTACTGGATGCGCTGTTTACCTTTAATATCGTCTTAGCAATCCTAGTATTGCTGGTCAGCACAACCGCAAAGCGACCATTAGATTTCTCTGTTTTTCCAACTATTTTGCTGGTCGCAACATTATTACGTCTCACATTGAACGTGGCTTCTACGCGAATTGTACTCCTAGAAGGACATAATGGTGGTGACGCAGCGGGTAAGGTCATTCAAGCATTCGGTGAAGTCGTCATTGGCGGTAACTACGTCGTTGGTATGGTGGTGTTCGTCATCTTGATGATCATCAACTTCGTCGTAATCACCAAAGGTGGTGAACGTATTTCTGAGGTTTCAGCCCGCTTTACGTTGGATGCTTTACCAGGCAAACAAATGGCAATTGATGCCGACTTAAACGCTGGCCTTATCGATCAGGAAACGGCTCGCTTACGCCGTAAAGAAGTCGCCAACGAAGCCGATTTTCATGGTTCGATGGATGGTGCATCAAAGTTTGTGCGTGGCGATGCCATCGCAGGTTTGTTGATTCTGTTTATCAATATCATTGGTGGTATTAGTATTGGTGTCTTCGAGCATGGACTCGCTGCGTCTGACGCCTTTAAAACTTATGCCCTACTCACAATCGGTGATGGTCTAGTTGCTCAAATTCCTTCACTACTATTGGCAACGGCTGCCGCGATTATCGTTACGCGAATTAATGATAGCGATAATGGCATGTCGGAAACCATGCAAAAGCAATTACTGGCAACTCCTGCAACGCTATTTACTGTCGCAGGTATTATGGCGGTAATCGGTATGGTACCGGGTATGCCACACCTAGCCTTTTTTGCGTTTGCTGGCGCATTAGCGTTCGCAGGGTGGCGTCAAACCAAGAAGCCAGTGCAAGACTCCCAGATTGAAGAGGTCGAAGCACTTTCACAAGCAATGCAAGACGATGATACACCGCTGACATGGGATGATATTCCTCACGTCCAAACATTATCACTTGCGCTTGGTTACCGACTCGTCCATCTAGTCAACAAAGAACAAGGGGCTCCTTTATCACAACGTATCCGCGGTGTGCGTCGAAACCTTTCTGAACAAGTTGGCTTTTTATTACCTGAAGTTCGTATTCGTGACAACCTGAGCCTCAAGCCAAACCAATACACAATTTCTCTAAATGGCGAAGTCATTGAGCAAGGTTTTATTGAACCAGAGCGTTTAATGGCGATAGCGGTTGGCGAAACTTACGGTGAGGTAGATGGCATTTTGGGTAGCGATCCTGCTTATCAGTTGCCAGCTGTGTGGATTGAGCATCAAGATAAAGCAAAAGCACTTAATATGGGTTACCAAGTTGTCGACGATGGCACTGTTATAGCCACTCATATTAGTAAAATCATGAAGACAAACCTTGCAGAATTGTTTACGCACGACGATGTGGAAGCAATAACCCAGCGTTTGACACAACAAGCCCCGAAACTAGCAGAAGCATTAGCAGCAGCACTTAATCCAGCACAGCAGCTGAAAGTATATCGTCAGCTTTTATTGGACCAAGTGCCACTAAAAGATATTCGCACGATTGCCAACACAATGTTGGAATCCGCGGAAAATACAAAGGACCCGATCCTACTTGCATCTGATGTGCGCTGTGCACTAAAGCGTACGCTTGTTAACTTAATTGCAGGACAAAAGAACGAGTTAAATGTCTACGCACTGTCTGATGAGCTAGAACAAATGCTACTAACTTCACTGCAACAAGCACAATCTTCTGGTACGGTAACACTAGATAGCTTCCCAATTGAGCCAAACATTCTTGGTCAGTTCCAACAAAACTTGCCATTGATCAGACAACAGCTTAAGCAACAGGGGCTACCTCCGATCCTTCTCGTTATGCCACAGCTGCGCCCTCTTCTAGCGCGTTACGCTCGTACATTTACACAAGGGCTGGCAGTATTGTCTTACAACGAAATCCCAGAAAACAAACAAATCAATGTGGTAGGAAACCTTGGTTAATCTTATTTCAACACATGCGATGTACGAACATTTGGTTGGCCTCGCAGTACAACATATCGTCACGGATGACGATCAATTAGTCTTTGATGCTTTAAAACACAATGATGTCCAACACGCATGCCAAGCAATTAGGGAAGCTCAATCAGGGGAAGTAGAATTCCAACACCTGACGTTGAGATTTGGTATGCGTGGAGAACAAAGTGTCTATCAATTCAAACTCTCTGAACAAATGCAGTACTGCCTGGATTTGTTCAGTCTTTACCTTGCACTAAGACAAACACAATTTCAGTTAGAAGCCTTTCACCACGACTTGATTAGTAATGTTGTCGTGCCGATTCGCGTGGATGCATTACTGTGGGAGCCTGGGGTTTATTTTCTCGAACAGACGATTCAATTCCACTCTTCTGCTTTTCAACATGTGATTCCTTCTCTTCAAGCTGATGAAACGTTATGTGATCGTGATAAAGTCGCCACACTCACCAAAAAGTTAAAAGAGAATGCATATTCACTTTGGTTTGAAGTCGCGACATCGCAAGTGAACTTCGAGCGCGTCGCAGACTTTAGTCCCGATATGATCAAATTGTCAGTCACACTAGAGGATAAAGAAGAAAGACACGCTTTCCTACCTATTGCTAAGTTCTTAAGAAAGCATAAATATACTTGGGTTGCCGGACGTGTAGCGAGTCAAACGGAACTTAACCGCTATCGTTTATTGGGTGCCAGTTATTATTTTGGTTATTTCAGCGATATCCCAACCTCTCTCTCCTTTCAGTCTTTTGATGAGGAATAGTTGAAACTCAACCATTTATATTTAAAACAGCACGATTTATTCGTGCTGTTTTTTTATTTATAACGGATAACCACAAGATCATTGGGCAATAGTTTCTTTAACTTAACTAAAAAATTTAGGCTTATATGATGATTTTCCCGGTTTTCATGGAATACAAATCACTAAAAATCATCAATTTTTATCTTTTTTAGAAATTTTTTAATTTTCAAATTAATCATTAAAGCCGACCGACCGCCTCTAGTTAGTGACAAGGGAATATCCCGAGGCCTGAAAGATATAGTGACTAACTAAGGAGACTAAGATGGCTTTATCAATGCACACTAACTACGCTTCGCTTGTAACTCAAAACACAATGAACACAACAAGCGGACTTCTAAACACAGCAATGGAACGTCTAAGCACAGGCTACCGTGTGAACTCAGCTGCTGATGACGCTGCTGGTCTTCAAATTGCTAACCGTCTAGAAGCGCAAACACGCGGCATGTCAGTAGCAATGCGTAACGCACAAGACGGCATCTCTATGATGCAAACTGCTGAAGGTGCGATGGATGAAATGACAAACATCGTTTACCGTATGAACGACCTTGCTACACAATCGTTGAACGGTTCAAACAGTGCAACAGACCGTGCGTCTCTTAACAAAGAGTTCACACAGCTTACTGCAGAACTAAACAACATCGTAGACAACACTAAGTTCGGTGGTCAAAACCTTCTTAAAGGCGGCGGCTTCGGTGCAGGTGACGTAACATTCCAAATCGGTGCATCTTCTGCTGAAACATTGACTGTAAGCGCAAGCGCAGGTATCGGTGAAATCACTACTATCCTTGCTGATGCAGCAATTACAGATGGTATCGATGACGCGACTAAAGCAAAAGCAGCACTAGACAAAATCAGCGGCGCTGACGGTCTAGTAGAAAAAATTGGTAGCTCTCGTGCAGACTTCGGTGCGAACATCAACCGTCTTGAGCACACAATGGCTAACCTTGGTAACATGGTAGAAAACGTTACAGCATCTAAAGGTCGTATCATGGATACAGACTTTGCAGTAGAGTCTTCAAACATGACGAAGAACCAAATGTTGATGCAAGCAGGTACAACTGTTCTGTCTCAAACTAACCAGCTTCCAAGCATGGCAATGTCACTACTACGCTAATTACTTAGTTAATAGTGCGCTTAATTTAAATCGTCTTAATTATAAAGCCTTCCTATGGAAGGCTTTATTTTTATCTACGAATATAAATAGAGCTCGTATTATCTTTGTGAGATTCAGGCACTCTGAATCCGAACTTCAACATAATATTGAATAAAACCTTATTAAACAGTTCTAATTCTATCGTCTCTAATTTACTTCCTATTTTACTATCTCTAAGTTCAGGAAAATTGAACTTAGCTTCCTTTAAGATACTAGCTATCTCATCAGAATTGATGCTCTGTTTACTTAATAGTTTTTTGTTAATGAACTCTTCATATGCACGAGCACATTTCATCAATCGTAACGCAAATTCATTCATAACTGACATTCTTTGAAACGTAAAAAATTTAATTTTTAGTGAGAACACTTGCACATCGCACTATCAAAAATAATATCAGAACGCAATTAATGCACTCTGTAAGAATTATCTGAATCAAGCTGAAGTAAAGGCTGAATATAACGTCTAATTAAAACATCTCTCCTAATTAGAACCGTCAATACAATTAAATATTTTCTTTGTTTAGGTCGCCTTTTCTTATAAGGAAATTACTTTTTCCATGGAGGAAGGCGGAACAAACAAGGTGGAAACACCACTTCCTCCCAAGAAAACAAAATAGCTTTAAACCTTTGTTTTAATTGAATTTAATATACGGCACGCATCTTGCCACTGATAATTAAACTAAGGCGTAGCATTCAAAGTATTCAAGCCAATAAGAGATGAGAGGAGCACACCTCATGAGTTCTTTAGACCCAGTAAAAATGGCAACCCAATTCGCACAATTGGACACAAACCCATTCAAAAACCGTTACCAAGCGCAAGCTAATGTGTACCAGTCACAACTGTCAGCTTTTAATAAAGTTGAAAGCGCACTACGTGATTTTCGTACTGCAATGAAAGAGATGAATAACAGCACAAACAGCATCATCAAAAACAGTGCGACACTCTCTCAAGAAGGTAACTTTACTGCAAACGCGGATGCTAAAGCGCTAACGGGTAACTATCAGATTTTTGTAGAAAAAGTGGCAACGGCGCATCAAGTATCTACAGGAATGCCTGCAGACCTTGAGGCGACGACAGAAGTACCAACTACTGGATCTTTAGAATTCACCATCAACGGTGAAACAATGACTCTAGACTTGTCCTCCGTTGATGTTAATGGTGACGGCACTGCAACGATCAGCGATTTAGCCAGTGCGATTAACAATCACACGGACAACCCTGGCGTTAACGCCACTCTAGTTCGCTCGAATGGTCAAACACACTTTATGCTATCGAGCACTGAGACTGGTGTCGAAAATAAGATCAACGTATCTGCATCGGGTACTGGCCAAGCGTGGTTTGAAGACGCCTTCACCAACCTCAAGCAAATCAACGCTCCGCAAGATGCGGTTATGTGGCTAGGTGCAAAAGACTCAGGCCTGAAACTAACCAACGCAAGTAATACTTTTGAAGGTGTCATCGACGGTGTTGACATTACCGTATCTAAACCGCAAGCCGCGGGAGATTCTCCAATCGGTTTAAAAATTGGAGCTGATAGCGAAGGCACTAAAGAACAACTAGATAAGTTTGTGGAAACCTACAATGCCCTTGTTTCGACTATCGATCAGTACACCCAAATTGGCGGTGAAGATCAGAAACGCGGCGTGCTCGCTAGCGACTCGACATTGCGTTCTATTGAGAGTCAGTTAACGGGGTTAATCCGAGGTGAACACAATGGTATGCGCCTAAGCGAAATCGGCGTGAGCCTAGACCGCAACGGTAAAATGAAAGTTGATCAAGAAAAGTTCAAAGAAGCTCAACAAACAAACAGCGCAGGCTTAGAGGCGTTGTTTAATGGGGATGACGCTTTGCTAGATTCTCTTGACGCGATGGTAGAACCTTTCTTGAAGTTCTCATCAGGTACCTTCAGCACGCGTAAAGACGCAATACAGTCAAGCTTAGACCGAATCAAAGATAAACAAACCAATTTAGAGCGTAAGTACGAAATGTCGTACAACCGCTATCTCAAACAATTCACTCAAATGAATTCAATTATGACCCAAATGAACCAAACCATGTCCATGTTTAATGCTCAAAAATAAGACATTTGGTTCCAAATTTAGGAGAAATATTCATGCTTATGGATTCTGGTTACGATTCGTACCAACAAGTCGATCTCGACGCTCAAGCGGCAGCAGCAAATCCACACCAATTAGTCATCATGTTAATCGATGGCCTACTCGATGAAGTTGAACGTATTCGCGGCCACCTAGCCGCAAATCGTTTGGCTGAGAAAGGGAATGGAATCAACAAATGCATGAACATCTTGATTGGACTAACAAGTGCTTTAGATGATGAAAACGGCGGTGAAATTGCGGAAAACCTACGCCAGCTGTATGACTTCTGCCAAGTCGAACTTTATTACGCTAGCGTGCAAAACGATGCAAATCGCTTGGTTAACGTTGAGCGTGTAATGGGTAACATTCGTGAAGGTTGGATGAATTTTGGACAACAAGCATAAAGTATCGCCAGAGCGATTCCGTCATTTATCTCAGCTCATCCAGTTCGCCGCAAAAACGGCCGATTGGCATGCGCTCAAGCGGTACGACTTGCAGTTGCGAGAGCTTTTGATCAGTCACAAGCCTTTTTTGAAAGATCCTAAGCTTGCACCTGAAATCCAGCGAGCGAAAACAGTGCACGCTAATGCCTTCGCAGTATTAGAGAAGTCGACCAACGAGTTGAAAAAAGAGATGAACATGGTCAATGACCATCAAGAACGCGCTATGGCCTATCAATTAGCAATGACCATGGAGCTAACTCAATGATCATACCTTCTTCAACTCAGCACTCGGGTAATTCGCCAGCTAACAATGAGGGTCACATCAAGCAAGCGAACTCGGTACACGGCTTTTCTCATGGTTTTAAATCAGGGAACAAGCAGAATGGTGAGCAAGACTTTAACTCTGCGTCAGCGGTATCGAGTTTTCACCTTACGGCCTCTACTTTGAACAGCGCAAACAAAGTACAAAGTCATGGTTTTGATACTGATGACCGCTCAGCTTCAGATCCGGATGCCAACTTGACCAGTACACCAGGGTTAACAGAATCGACTGATCTTGCAGCGCAAGCTCAAGCTTTAACCCAGGGTATGATTACCATGGCAGAGAAGCAGGCTGAGAAACTAGGAAAAGCGTCATCTTTAATGACTGCGAGCGAAGTTAAGTCTGTTACTCAAGATTCGTCTAACGCTATGTTAAACACATCATCAAAACAAGATGTGAAGCAAAGTCTGCCGACTTCATCGAGTTCGCGTTTGCCTATCTCCGGTGCTGAGTTTCAAACTCTTTTGAATCAACCTGTTCAAGGGCAACCAACCGCCTCTCTACTTCAAGCACAAGCTCCTACAACACAACCTGCACATTCACCGATTGCGACGAGTCATGTTCAAGCTCAAGGCTCTGAGTGGGCAGCAGTGCGTGTTGATACCACTGCCGGAAAGTGGGGAGAGCAAATGATGCAAGTATTACATGATCGCGTGACGCTCCAAGCTCAACAAAATGTACAAGAAGCAAAAATCCGCCTAGACCCACCAGACTTGGGGAAACTGGATTTACTTGTACGTGTTGAAGGTGACCGATTAAGTGTCCACATCAACGCCAATGCCGCAGCAACACGAGAAGCTTTAATGCAAGTTTCGGAACGATTGCGTACTGAGTTACAAGAGCAAAACTTCGTTCATGTCGATGTCAATGTTGGCTCTGATCAAAACCAAGGTCGAAATGACCCACATGCAAACGAAGAAGACGCCAATATTTTCGCCGCACGAGAATCTGGTGCATTCCAAACCACGACAACAACTAACTATTCAGAACACTGGCTAAGCACTCAAGCTTAGTGAATCTTCGAGGAAAAAGGTTATGACCAAACAACAAATGATCGCCCTGTTTATCGCCATGATCATCACCAGTGCCCTCGTTTCGGCCGTCACAATTATGGGCGGAATCTGGTACTTAAACAAACACGCTCAAGAGTCACCTGACTCTGGTTCACTGATCGAAGACTCTCCACTGTCTTTTTTGGTCACAGAACAACCGACAAGTAAAGGTCCTAGCTTCCATCCTTTGGACAAAGTCGTTTTGACCGTTAAAGGCAAGAAACAGACTCACTTTGTGATGCTAGAACTGGCAATTGAGACACGCCGTCCAGAGCGTATCAAAGAGATCGATGAATACATGCCTATGGTACAAAACTCTCTATTAAAACTGTTTAGCGACAAAACGTTTGATCAGTTACAGCAAGCGGGTGCCATCGATATTCTGCAAGACGAAGTGAAGCAAACGCTTCTACTCGCTTTTGCTAAAACAGACATCGTCCGAGAAATCGACGATGTTTTGTTGACTAAATATGTTGTGCAATAACGGAGCACAACCATGTTAGACATGAATGTACAAGACACTTACACCACAGAAGAGGAAGTGACAACACCGTCACGACCAATTGATGAAAACGCATTGCTACAACGTCATCAGGTCATGGTAAAACGCGTAGTTAACCAGCTGCGCGTTCATGCCACTTCTCACTGTAGTATTGAAGATATGCAGCAGATAGGCCTTATCGCTCTAGTCGAGGCTGGACGCCGATATGGCGATGTTGACGATCCTCACTTTCCTGCTTTCGCCGTTTGTCGAGTTCGGGGAGCTATTTTAGACGAATTACGCCGACTAGATTGGCGTTCACGTAAGACTCGTCAACAAGCCCACGAGCTCAACGACGTGACTCGAGATCTCACTCGAACGTTAGGTCGAATGCCAACGGATGCCGAAATCATCCAGGCTTTAGGGACGAATGAGCAAGATTATTACAACCGCCAAAATGCCGCTCTCGCAGGCGAGATGCAAAGCCTTGACCAACTGATGGAGAGCAGCGGTGATAGCTACATTGGCGGGCAATACGATGGCATGGAACATGAACATATTCGTCGTAGTTTAGACAGTGCTTTGGGTAAATTACCTAAGCGCGATCAACTGCTCCTGACTCTGTTCTATCAACATGAACTCAACTTACACGAAATAGCTCTGGTATTGGATCTGACACCACCTCGTATATGTCAGCTTCACAAACAAGCGCTGAAACAACTCAACCAATTAATGTCCTCTTAGGAGTCACAAGATGCAAAAGTTTTTTGGAGTGCTCACTATCCTGGTGTGCGTCTTCGGTGGATATATGTGGGCCGGTGGTAGCTTAGGTGCTATCTGGCAGCCAGCCGAATTCCTTATCATTATTGGCGCCGCTGCTGGTTCTTTGATCATCGGTAATCCGCCTCATGTACTGAAAGAAATGCGTCGCCAAGTGCCAGCGACCATTAAAGGTCCAACAGAAGAGCATGAGTACTACATGGAATTAATGGCACTACTCAACAACTTGCTAGAGACAGCGAGAAACCGCGGATACAAGTTTCTGGATTCTCATATTGAGGCTCCGGAGCAAAGCTCTATGTTCCTCGCTTACCCGACGATCGCAGAAGATCATCGCCTAATTTCTTTCATTACTGACAATTTACGTTTAATGGCAATGGGACAGATGTCGCCTCATGAATTAGAGGGACTGCTAGAGCAAGAAATCGAAGCAATACAGAACGAAATGCTTTTACCTTCACGCTCACTACAGCGTACAGCAGAAGCACTACCTGGCTTCGGTATTCTTGCAGCAGTTGGTGGCATCATTATCACCATGCAAGCTATTGATGGCTCAATCGCTATGATTGGTTATCACGTTGCGGCAGCTCTCGTTGGTACATTCATTGGTATTTTCGGTTGTTACTGTGGCTTAGATCCACTAAGTAACGCCATGGCTCAGCGAGTAAAACGTAATATGACTGCTTTTGAGTGCGTTCGTGCAACCTTGGTTGCCTACGTAGCGAAAAAGCCGACATTGCTCGCCATTGACGCTGGTCGTAAACATATTCAGCTAGACATCAAACCAACATTCAACCAAATGGAGAAGTGGTTAGCTGAACAGGAGGGATAATGCAAAAACAAGAGCATGTAGTGTTCAAACGTGCCAAAGTATACAGCCATGATGAGTCGTCTCATGGCGGCGCGTGGAAAGTCGCGTTTGCTGACTTCATGATCGCCCTAATGGCGCTGTTTCTTGTACTTTGGGTTATGCAGGTGGTAGACAAAGAAGAGCGTAAAGCGATTGTTGCCCACTTGCATAGTTCAAGCGTATTCGACAAGAGTTACGGCAACCCATTTGATACGTCACAAAGTATTTCTCCTATCGACTTGGCACAGGACTCTTCTGTGCCAAGTAAACACAACTCCAACCATGTAGTAAGCTCTTACTTTAAAGGTGATGGGGATGGACCAGAAATTGATTCTTTGATTCCTGGTAACTTCGATACTCAAGAGCAACTTGCCGCACTAGCGAAAGTAATTGAGCAAATGACTGCCCAAATTAATGCGCAGGGAAATGTAAACGTCACGGTGACACCACAAGGTTTGCGTATCGTCCTTCAAGATGATTACAAACAGCATATGTTCAGCCGTGGTGGTGCAGAACTTACTCCTTTTTTTGAAGATTTACTGCTCGCACTAGCACCTGTATTTCATCGTGTTAACAACCCTCTGATCATCAGCGGACACACAGATGCAATTCCATTTAAAAAGCGTTTTGGTCGTCAATCTAACTGGGCGTTATCAGCCTCTCGAGCAGACGTAGCAAGAAATACGTTAGTTGAAGGCGGTATGCCGGATGATAGAGTAATGCAGGTAACGGGTATGTCAGATAGAGCGCTGCTTAATCCTGATGAGCCAGATTCTAGCGAAAACCGTCGTATTGAGCTGTTTGTTTTAACGACTCCTGCCGCTAAAGTGCTTGAGACCCTTTTTGGCAACCACCAAGAAAGCGAACTGCAAAAAGCGAAAGATAAGGCTGAATTCAACCAACCAGTCATTCGTCAAGAAGTCATCAATTACTCCGGCGATACCGCCACCAGCGAAGTAAAAATTCAAGAATTATAATCTTAAAAGGTCACCACTCTGATGGTGACCTCTCTAACCAAAGCCTCTGTTACTGTGACTTTTTAGTTGAGTTCTATATGCACATAACATCATCCGAAAAAAGAAAAAGCGACTTACTAAAGAAAGCCTTTTTATGGCTCATTGTCTTCGATTACCTTTTATTGGCGTTTTTCTTAACTCAGCTATCAAGTATGACACTAAACAGCGGAACCATGATCAGCTTGTTACTTGTTGTTTATAACGTCTTACTTGTTTCGCTATGTTTTCAACGAACCAACAAGCAGGACTCTTACATTATCTACCCTGTTTTGTCCGCAACGTTATTAGCATTTGTCTGCTTTCTTTACTTCTTTTTTTTAATTTAGCTCCCCGACTCGACCATTGATTTTATTTTTACTGCTTTTTCGAAGTGGTCGAGCTGATGAGTCTGAATCCACCACGTAGCCGCTTCCATCAACAGCTCTGGGTCGTCATTTTTATTAGCGAAAAACGCATAAAATGAGAGACCAACCAATTCACCTTTACTCGCGATCTTTTTGTCACAGACCTCTATAATTTTGTCTCTCAGCGAAGCTCTCATTTCTAATCCCTTAACCTAGTACATACTCACTAACCATACGGTTGAAAGAAATCAAATCAAACGAGCCTTTAATTTCAAAACGCACTCTTCCCACCTCACTCATGAAGAACTCGATTTCACAATCCAAATCAAAAGTACCAGAGGTCTCGATAGAAAATGCATTGATCTTACTGTAAGGCAAAGAAGTGTAATCCACTTTTGAGCCGGTAATCCCTTGCACATTTGCCGCTATCACTCGCTTGTTCGTAAACACCACTTGGTCACGAACTGTTTTAAAAGCAGCGAAAATAGTCTCACCATCAATCAAGAACTTAAGGAAGTCTTCTCTGGCATTAGAAACGTCAATCGGCTTAAGCTTAAATACAGAGGAATTGTCGAAATCAATCATAATTAATCCTTTGAGTGGGCGTTAGAACGAATTATCAACGTATCAGATAGCACCACTTTTGCCTACTCGCAACGCACGTTTCTGCTTGATTCGCCCAACAACGAAGCGTCACTCACTTCCACCCTTGCATCCATTGCTCAGAGTCTTTTAGGTCTTGCCAGTTCATCTCTCGGTCGCGTTTACTCATGACTGCCTCGATGACACATCTCACAACGTTACCATCTTCATCTAGTTCCATTTCCGTCACGACAAAATGCTTCTCTTTGTTTTTAGGTGAAATTGCCGTCCATTTACTGTGCAATAGTTTCTTAGGGTGGATTCTGTTCATCGCATTGTACCAATTTAACTACCATGTTGATGTATACGACTGAATACCAAGAGAGAATCAGATTTTGTTTTTGCAAACCGACAAAAGATAAAACCGCAAAAGAGATCACTCCCTTTCGCGGCTCTAACTACAATCCGACTAGGTCTTCTGACCATTCAGTCGAGGGTTTAAGTACTGACTTTGTAGCAACTGTAACCCTTTACCGACCAGAACAATCACTACCGCGCCAATCAGGACAGGCGTGAAGAGAAAACTCCATCCCTGCCCAGACGCCATGATCAAAATTGGATTTGCCCCCGCAGGTGGATGAGTGGTCTTCGTAATCAGCATCGCAGACACACCTAGCCCCGTCGCAATCGCGAGCGTGACCGGCGTGACGTCAACATACTGGCTAAACGCAATACCGATAGATGCCGTAATGAAGTGACCAATGATCACGTTTTTTGGTTGAGCGAGAGGGCTGCTAGGCACCCCAAACACCAGTACTGCGGTAGCACCAAATGGTGCCATCAGGAGTACAACCTCCGTCAGTGATACCTCAGCGTAGGACAATACGCCAATAGCCAACGTAGCGCCAAGCCCGGCAACCAACGATAAAATTAAATTATTCATAAACACCTCAAAGTAGACCGAATTGTCTACAAAATAAAATAGACAAATCTGTCTACCTTTGTCAATATGTGTTTATGGAACTTTTTGAGGACGTAGTTATGAACAAAAAGAAACAGTTATTGATCGACACAGCTTTGTCACTGTTTTATAAACAAGGCATCAACTCTATTGGCATCAATGAAGTCCTCAATGTTTCCGGCGTGGCTAAACGCACGCTATATAACCATTTTGAGAGCAAAGAAGCGCTTATCATCGCCGCATTAGAACAACGCCACCAAGTATTTATGGAATGGTTGGAGGAAAAGCTTTCTTCAGCACAAACGTGCGCGGAGGTGATCGATCAGTTATTTACAGCACTCAACGGCTGGTTTCATGGCTCTGAAGAAAAATTGGGCGAGTTTCGCGGTTGCTTTTTCATCAATACGTCCGCGGAATTTAGTGACGACAGTGGCGAGATCGCAACGTATTGCCGCTACCATAAGCAGCAAGTCAGAGAGCTAATTCAACGCTATCTCAAATCAGACAACGCTTCATTACTCGATGCCATTTGCTTCATGAAAGAGGGCGCGATCACTACCGCTTACATGACGAAAGAATACGACAACGTCACGAAGAAATGCGTGACCATTTTGCACAAGCTTTAATGCGTTCAGGTATAGTCATTTGCGGATTAAGTATTCAAACCAAAGGCACCAATCGGTGCCTTTCGTTTTAGTTAGTGATTGTACTTACAGCTCGTGCTCAGTACGTGCGATGATGTCGTCTTGCGCATCTGGTGATAGCGCGGTAAAGAAGGCTGAGTAGCCTGCAACTCGCACAACAAGATCACGATATTGTTCAGGGTTCTTCTTCGCAGCTAGCAAGGTCTCGCGAGAGACGATGTTGTACTGCACGTGCCAGCCTTTGTGGTGGTTGAAGAAGGTGCGAATCAACATAGAAAGCTTGAGCTTGTCCCCTTCAGACTCAACCGCTGCCGGGCTCAACTTCTGGTTAAGCAGCACGCCACCAAGGATCTTATTCGCTTGAATCTTACCAACCGAGTTGTATACCGCTGTTGGACCTAAACGGTCTGAGCCAGATGACGGGCTTGCACCTTCTGCCAGTGGTGTTTTCGCTTTACGACCGTCTGGCGTCGCCATGGTTGAAGCACCAAATGGGACGTTTGCCGAGATACTTGATGTACCTGCGTAGTAACCGCCGCCAATTGGGCCACGCCCATGACGCGTATTAACGAACTGCTCTAGCTCATCAATGTACACTTGGTACGCGTCTGCGAGCAGTTGGTCTACCGCGTCATCATCGTTACCGTATTTTGGTGCAAAGTTGATAAGACGTTGGCGAAGCTGTTCGTTCTCCATGCCGTCGAAATCTTCTGCCAATGCTTTTGCCAACTCTGGTTGGGTGATTTGCGCGTCATCGAAAACAAGGTGCTTGATGGCAGCTAGGCTGTTACCCAAGTTTGCGATACCGACTTGCAAACCAGATACCCAATCGTATTTCGCGCCGCCTTCTTTCACGGTTTTACCGCGAGCCAAACAGTCATCCACTAGCGTTGAACAGAAGATGTCTTGTGCCTGCTGTTCAAGCACGCTGTCCACTACCGTATCAATCTCAATCGATTTACGGGTGTAGTAGCGGATTTGCTCTGCCCAAGAAGCTGTCACTTGCTCAAAGTTCTCAAAGTTACCTTTTGCTAATGACTTATCGTGTGGCAAGAAAGCTTTACCCGTTGTTGCATCCACACCTTCGTTCAATGAAGCTAGCAAGATACGAGCGAAGTTAATGAAGCTCATGCCCGTACAACGGTAACCCCATTTGCCCGGAACTGCGGTCTCGATACAGCCGATAGATGCGTAGTTGTAAGCGTCTTCTTTCTCTACACCAAGCTTGATGAATTCAGGAATAACAATCTCATCGTTGTTGAACGCTGGCATACCGAAGCCGCATTTAATCACTTCAATACAGCCCATTAAGAACTCTTGGTTTAAACCTTCATGGTAACGCACACTCAAGTTAGGTTGCGTCGAACGTAACTGACCACAAGATTCCAGAATCGCCCAAGAAAGTGGATTCACTGCATCTTCAGGCTCACCCTTTTCATTCAACTTCTGACCGCCGATACACACGTTTTGATACAGCGGAGAACCTGCCGATGCTTTTGAGTGTGCACCAGAGCGAATCTTGTTTACTTCAAGCAACTTCAACCAGCAGCTTTGTAAAAGCTCTAGTGCAAAGTCTTTTTCAATCGCGCCGTTTTCGATATCGCGAACATAAAATTCGTTTAGGAATTGGTCCATACGACCGAAAGAAACCGAGTGACCATTCGATTCGATTTGTAGCATCAACTGAACAAAGTAGCTCAATTGCAGTGCTTGCCAGAAGTTTTCTGGTGCGTGGCTTGCTACATGACAACAGTTTGCAGCAATGCTTTCTAATTCAGCTTTGCGCAGGGGGCGCGTCTCTTCTAACGCCATTTTTGCTGCTAATTCAGCGTAGCTCACCATGTGATCTTGAATGGCAAGCAGTACGATTTCGACTGATTTGTAGAACTGCTCTTTCTTCAAGCCTTCAAAGGTCGAAACATCATTGTTAGCACGGTGCTGACGAACATCCTCTAGCAAACCGTTCATGCCTAGCTTCAAGATTTTCTCGTTATCCACCGCAAGGTGCGCGTCACCCGAAGTCATGTTGCCTTCGGCTTTAATGATGGTGCTGGCTAAGATTTCTTGCTGTTCATCAGTAAACAAACCATAACAACGGTCTTGAACGGTTTTACCGCGCCAATACGGTGTGATGCTGTGGATGCTTTGCTTATCTTCTTCAGTAACAGCAAAGCCTGCACCAGGACGGTCAGCTAGCTCATCAATTTCCGCTTCAATCCAACGCACTGTGTATTCTGGGAAAATAGGCGCAGCGCGTACTTTGCTCGCTTGGTTACCGACGATTAGCTCATCGTGTTTAATCCAAATAGTACGAGTGCGTAAGTGCTCTTGCAGTGCTAGCGCACGTTGAACAATAACAGGTTTGTCTTCGTTTGCTTGATAAGCACGAGTGTATGCCTCTGCGCGCTCGGTACAGACAGGTGGCGTTACGATATTTACCAGTGCCGATTTGTGCGCTTTGATACGCTCAGGAAGGTAATTCAGGTCCATAGTTAACCTCTTACAATCACGTTAAGTTGGGTGTTTTCGCTTGCGTATTGCATGGCGCTTTCTAGCAGTTCTGTTTTGTTTAATGGCTTGTCAGAACACTCGTAAGGCATATCGAGCAAACGGTATTTATTGATGCCGAGCGTGTGGTACGGCAGCAAGTGAAGTTCTTGGCAGCTCTCTAGTGAAGCCGCAAAATCGATGATGTCTTTCAACTCTTCGATGGTGTCATTGAACCCCGGCACAACGGGAACGCGAATCACAATGCGTTTCGCGATAGGTGCCAGTTTTCGGAAATTGTCTTTGATGCGTTTTAGTGAACCTTTCGCCCAACTAAGAAACTTTTCTTCATCGGTGTGTTTTAAATCTGCCAACCAGCAATCAATATGCGGCGCGGCTTTTTCGACGTTCTTCCACGGCACATGCATGCACGATTCAATAGCGGTAGAGACTTGGTTGTCGTGCAGACGCTGCGCGAGTTCTGCTACCAAATCGGCTTGCATGAGTGGCTCACCACCGGAGACAGTCACGCCACCTTGGCTTTGGTCGTAGAAAGGTTTGTCCTTCATTAAGGTGTCGAACAACATGTCTGATTTCGCCTCTTCACCGCAGACAGTCAGTGCTTGCGTAGGACAGACGTCTCGCAGCGCGATCAATTGGTCTTCTTTGATGGCTTTGCGATTGATGATGATCTGGTTGTCGATACGTTGAATACCATCACCCATCGTTTCACTACCCTCCGTGGTTAGAGTTGTGGCTTGATAAGCAGAAACGCACAGCTGGCAACCTTCCATACAGCTTCGCTGATCAAACAACAGTGAATGCTTTTCGCTGCGGCTTTCTGGGTTTTGACACCAAGGGCAAGACAAGCTGCATCCTTTAAGAAAAAGAATGGAACGAATGCCATCGCCATCATGGGTAGAGAATCGTTGGATATTGAAATACATCTCTGCTTGCCTCTTGGTCTGTGCTACCGCTGTGTACTTAATCCGTTTCTTACTGGTCAAGTCTTATCAGCGGCTTTTCTTTGTTCGAACTGAAAGCTTCATTTGAGCGTTTACAAGTTTCACTTAACTTTCATTTAATGAAATTATTATAGTTTCAAATGAAATTTCAATTGATCAAAATCAAGATCTCGTTCGATTGTCAGATCTATAGTGATCCCATCATCAAAACGAAGATTTTGTTTAAGGTAGAAACCATGATTGAACTTTATTTAGATACTGCTGATGTGGCAGAAGTAAAACGCTTTAACCAGTGCCTACCGCTAAAAGGCGTGACGACAAACCCAAGCATTTTGGCGAAGTCAAAACAGGGACTGAATGAAACCCTAGCAGGCATGCAAGAAGCACTTGGCGGTACACCTCGCTTTCACGCTCAAGTCGTGAGTTCAACCGTCGAAGGCATGGTGGCAGAAGCACGCCAATTGAATGAATTGCCTTACGATATGGTGGTAAAAGTGCCAGCAACAGAAACCGGCTTAGCGGCAATTAAGCTAATGAAAAAAGAGGGAATTCAGGTTCTTGCTACCGCTATCTATTCAGCTCAACAGGGTTTCCTTGCGGCACTGTGCGGTGCAGACTACCTAGCACCTTACGTAAACCGCATTGATGCGATGAACGGCAACGGTGTTGAAGTGGTCGCGGATCTTCAATTGTTGCTCGATCAAAACCAGCTACCAGCGAAGATTTTGGCAGCCAGCTTCAAGAACACTCAACAAGCGATGGAGGTGATGAAACTGGGCATCGAAGCCATTACATTGCCAACTGATGTGGCGGCACAAATGTTCGCACATCCAGCAGTAAAACCTGCGGTTGAACAGTTCGATAAAGACTGGAAAGAGACGTTCGGCGAGAAACTTTCATTTGAAAGCTAATTAAAAGTAGCAGCTAGATGTCTTAGTTAGGGTCTATTGAACTTTCATGGTTAAATTTTGTTCGAGATAAAAGCGTTTTAATCGCGGCGAGAGGTTTGCCACCTAGTCATTCTAAGCAATTACCTCTCAACAAAGAGTAAAACGCTTTTAGCCGAACCCTTCGGGCAGCGTTTGTGGTTCATTTCTACTTCATTACCGGCTTATCAGTTACACCAACTACATTTCAAATGTCTCTGCCTCATATAAAGAGGTGAGGTTTACAGCAGTTCTCTATTAGTCAGTGACCAAAGGTACACGCGCTTGAGTAAACTGATTTTGAACCTATTACGAATACCTCGTTTGGAATAGCGAAGTCGGTCTGGCAGCGCGATGGCTTTCATCTCGGTTTTCATTTCTTTTCCATCCACCAACACAGTAGACCTCCGATGCAGTAAGCTAGCAGATCTTTCCAATCAAATGTGGCGCCCAAAATCACAGCCAGAGGCGATGAAGATTCGATACCAAGCCAAACCGCGACCTGTAACAATTGCCCTAACTCAACAGCAAACGCAATCAACACCACCAGTGAAACAAGCCAGTTAACGGGCATGGAGAACAAGCTTGCAAGAAAGTAGTAGAGCCAAACCACAACGAGAACATCACCAAATGTCGGACGAATAAAGCTGTCTCGAACATAGAGCGCGATAACGACCAATGCGATAAAACACACCAAGCTTTTTAGTCCATTTTTTGCAGAAAATCGCAGGTGGATAGCAGACGTCTCTTCCACCATATCGCTTGGCTTAGCAGTGAGAATTGCTCGTTTAAACATCTTCATGATTCGCCTTTGCACTTTCTTCTGCTTTCTTATTTCGTGCGTACCAGTCGATGTTGCGTGTAATGACCATAGTGAAGCTCAAAATCGCGAAACACAGCAATGTCCCCATAACCAATGCGTAGCTTTCTGCTTGTAGCAAGCCAAACAGTAATCCGTAGAGAGTGAGTAAACACGCTCCGAAGATCGCGCCGTTTTTGGTGTTGCTCAACATACCGCTCACGTACACACTTAAAAGCCCGGTCGATGCGACTGCCGACACCACATACGCCCAGTTAAAGCCGAGGTGTTCACTCATCGAAATCAGCAATAGATAGAAAAGCGCTAAAGCCAGACCAATAAAACCGTATTGCACTGGGTGAACCGGACGCGCTTGGAACAGCTCCAGTAAGAAGAAACTCGCAAATACTAATGTGATAACCAACAGTGAATAGTTCACAGCTCGATGGGATTTCAAATAGTGGTCCACGGGATCAATCAAATCTACGCCCATTTGTCGCTGTTCAAGCTCGTGACAAGCGTGATTCGATGACAAACAGCTTTGGAACAGCTGCGCGATATTGGTAGAGAAGTTATTGCTCGCCCATTGTGCGTTAAATCCATCTTCAGATACTTCTGATGACACCGGTAAGTAATCACCGATAAAGCTTGGATGCGCCCATTTTGAAGAGAGCTCAACCGTTGTTTGACTGCCGATTGGTGTGACTTGAAGCTGCCCCATCCCTTGCAACAAGAAGTTAAGATCGAATGCCAAAGGTTGTTCTGCGTTTAGGTCTGCAAGTGTCAGATCACTGTGGAAGCCTTGTGGTAACTGATCTAACCCCGTTCCCGGTGCGACTTCGATATAAGAGCTCGCCATGGTCATGTCATCCAAACGAATCAATCCACGGCTGTCTTCAATGCCAACCACTAGGCTCATGTTTTCAATATCAAGCCCCTGCAACGCCGCAAGATCGTCTGCATCAAAAGTGCCTTTCAGCGCCACTTGTGCCTTGTATAAACGCGCACGGTAAATACCTCGGTACTTTTCAAAACTGTCCAGATTCGCGCTCATATCAAAAGTGCTAGGTAAAAGAAATTTACGACGCTCTTTAATCTGTACTTTGTCATCTCGGTAACTGGTTTCGGTGTAGTTAACCATGATGAATGGACCAATGATGCGCTGTTCGCCGCTACTGCTGCGTGCGATGTCGTTTCTGACTTCATCTTGGCGATATGAGCGTTCTGAGATCAGCCCTGTGACCATTGAAAGCGGGATTTGCAGTAAGACAAACAAAAACAGCACGAAGGCGAACTTCGTGCCGAGTTGGTTATTGAGGATCTTTTTCATATTTCATTCTCCATTTGCTGATGGGAGTAATCTAAGTCAGCAATTTGGAGAACGAATGGAGCTAATGTGGAGTTTCTATGGAGTTGGTAAAACAAGAGTCACTTTCACGCCAGAATCGACGTTTTCGACTTGCAACTTACCCTTGTGCAGTTTGATCACTTGCTCAACAAAATTCAGCCCGAGCCCAGTGCTCTTAACACCATTTTCCCGAGCGAGGGAGTAGAAGCGCTCGGTTAAACGAGGCATTGCATAGTCGGGAATGTGAGGACCTGAATTGAAAATCGACAAGAACACTTTCTCTTTCGCGACCTCAGCTTTCCATTCAATGCATCCCTCCGAATCAACAAAATCCAGCGCATTGTCCATCAAGTTAAAAACGGCTTGTTTCAGTAAGAAGGCATCACCAAGCACGGCGAGATGGTCATCAATTTGGATTTTGGCAGTGACCGACTTAGCACTCAAACGCGCATCCGCCGATTCAACCACTTCATTGACCATTTGTTTTAGCGAGATAGCTTCGACTTGTTCTAGTTCAGGGCGCTTTTCAAGACGAGCAAGTTCTAGCAACTTATCAATCAATGACTGCATGCGATCGCTTTCTCGCTCAATGTTGCCAGCAAAGCGCGTGACCTTTTCTTCAGGCAATGGCATTTGCAATATTTCACTCGCACCTTTAATTGCTGATAACGGACTTTTCAGCTCATGAGTCAGCATCTGTACGTACTCTTCCACATACTGTTTACCATCGAGCTGATTGCGCATTTTCTCCAATGCGTCGCTTAGCGTGCCGTACTCATAAAAGATACGAAATGTCGGCTTAGAGACCTTTTCACCCTCACCCATTTTGGTCGCGTAGTCTTCTAGCTTGTTCAGTGCCGAGTGAATTCGCCAAGAAAACAATGCCCCTGCCAATAGCACTAAACCACTCATCCACACCATCCAAAACAGCACATTGCGTTTAGAAAGATCGATGAAGGGTTGTACTGAGCGATTGGATTTTGCCACCGTCACGCTGCCAATGATTTCACCTTTATGGTAAATGGGCGCAGCCACGTGCATAACGGTTGAGAGCGGATCTTTCGGGTCTTCGATGGTACTGCGCGCGCCGTATTGACCACGCAACGTGAGATACACATCGTTCCATTGCGAGTAGTCTTTGCCTACGTCTTGCTGCCAAGAATCCGCAATCACAATGCCTTGTTTATCGGTAATGTAAATTCGATGGTTAATCGCTTTTTTACCGATTTCCCAAATGCGCGCTTGAGGCTCTCGCTGCCCATAAGCCGCTAGTAGTTTGGAGAAGCGACTCTCAGACAACTTGTCATTCGCGACGTCTTCTTCCGCCAATACCGCGAGTAAGTTCGCCATATCCACCAGCGTCTCTTCGGTGGTTTGGCGCACGGTTGGCTTAAGTTCTTGGACAACCGTTTTGCTCACCATGTAAGCCGTCATCCCGACTAAGATGAAGTAGAGAAAAAACAGTCTGAGTCCAAGCGGGATCTTCGGCCAGCGATTCATCATTCACCTTTAATGCAGTAAAAGTAACCAAAGCCACGTTTGGTACAGATGCGTTCAGACATCTCAAACGGCTTCAACTTATGGCGAATGGCTTTGATATGGGTATCGATATTACGCTCATATGCAGCCTCTGGCGCCATGTCTGCCGCGATCATAAGTTGCTCTCGACTCAATACATTGGAAGAGACAGAAATCAGTTTATCGAGGATCTTGAACTCCACCGCGGTCAGCCCAAGCATTTGCCCGCCAACACCGTAGTCGAAGTTCTGCGCAACTAAATCATGGTTCAAATGAGGTTGTTCTGGAACAGCTACAGGCTCTGGTTTGTCCTCCATCATTGGCGCTTTAGCTTTGATTCGAAGTTTAATGCGAGCCAACATTTCGCGCGGGCTAAATGGCTTAGTCACGTAATCATCCGCGCCAATCTCCAAACCGACTACGCGGTCAATTTCATCGCTTCTTGCGGTGAGAAAGATTATGGGAATATCAGAAAACTCACGGATGGTTTTGCATAATTCAAAACCATTGCCATCCGGTAAGCCTACGTCTAAGACAAGTAACGCTGCGGAGTTGTGCTGCAAAAAAGCTAAGCCCTCTCCTGCTGTTGCAAACCACTCTACGTGGTAGCCATCCATCTCTAATACATGAATCAGGTTCTCTGCGATAGCAGATTCATCCTCGATAATAAGGACGGTGGGTTGTTCGCTCAATGTCTTAGCCTCATTGACGGTGTTTATCTTTATGTTGGTATTATCACTTAATTTGGGGCCAAGGCTAGTGGATTGATGCAGCAAAGGCGCAGTTCGTGGATAATACTAATCAAACACACTTCTATTCAGCATAATAAATTTATCACTTAGATTAATGAGTCTCCACAATTGTGAATACAATGATTTCAACCATTGATATGAACAGTGTTCATTTTAAACTCAAGTTATCAATTCGATTTTATTTAAAGGACAGTCACTGATGAAAAGAGCGCTAATCCCCCTGGCTTTACTGACTTTGCTCTCAGGTTGCGCCAGCATGTCTCCGGATGAGTGCAAAACGGCAAACTGGTACAACGTAGGTTATCAAGATGGCCGAGACGGCAACGATCCAAACATTATCAATAGCTATACCGAAGACTGTGGTGAAGCGGGTGTGACACCCGACCGAGCGAAATGGAAAGAAGGCTTTGATAAAGGCACTATCCAATATTGCTCACCAGACAATGGGTACACTGTCGGTATCGAAGGCAAAGAATATTACGGTGTATGCAGCAGCAAAGAGTTTATTGAGAACTACCAGTTAGGTCATCAAGAATATCAACGCCAGCAACGCATCCAACAAATCGATACTGAAATCTCGGTCATCGATAATCAGCTTGATGGCAATCCAGACAAAGATAATGCCAAGAGACTGAAAGAGAAGAGAAAGCGATTGGCTGACGAGCGTTCAAGCCTCTTGTCGCCAACCATCAACTTGAATCTGAATTTCTAAATCGATTGGATTTAGCTTCTAAAAATTCATGGCCCTAACTCAGTTCTAGGGTCATGAATTGACTGTTCGGATCGAGTTCGTAATCCCCGAACGGCTCGCAGTACACAAAGCCATGCTTTTCATACAACAGGCGCGCTGGTTTAAAAAACTCCATCGAGCCCGTTTCTAAACTCAAGCGCTGCAAACCTTTTTGCTTCGCTTGCTCAATCACATGAATCAATAATTGAGATGCCACACCTTGGTTTCTTGCCGTAGGCGTGGTGCGCATGGATTTCAGCTCCGCGTGTTGGTCATCCAACTCTTTAATCGCCGCACACCCAAGCAGTTGCTCACCTTTCCATCCGGTCCAAAACGTCACTTCTGGCGCTTTGAGCTTATCTAAATCTAACGCATGCACGCTTTCTGGTGGTGACGTGGCGTACATGTCCTGTAAATGTCCTTCCAACAGCGCTATCACTTGCGGCCGTTCTAAATTGTCGATTTCAATTCTCATATATCCATCCTTGGTTTTTCATAGCTAAAGCGGCTGTCTCATAATGTGCTGCGGTCCAACTGGGCCGCCGTGGTAAAGCTCATTGGTATCTTCAAACCCTGATTTTAAATAGCACTGATAAGCAGGTATGTTGCGGCAATTCACAGTGAGATAAAGCGCATCAAACTCGGGATAATGGCGTTTGGCGAAATCGGCAAACTGTTGAATGGCTTGCTTGGCGATGCCTTTGCCTTGATGACGGAGATCCACCAGCAAAGCCCGCACGCCTAAACTGTTTTCCGGGCAAAAATCGTATTTCTCACTGTAAGCTGCATCAAATAGAAAAAAGCCAACCACATCATCGTCTGTCAAAATCAGATGCGGAAGTTCTGTAGGTTCAAGACGCGTAAGCATTTCACCCGCATCCGCGACCGTAAACTGCGATTGCTCTTCTAGCACGCTAAGTTCGCAAGTTTGTTCATGTCGCTCAGGCGAATACTTTTCAATAGTAATCATAATCTTCCTTGTTGTTTTTATGCTCAATTCATACAGGGTATGTCGTAAATAGAAATACCTAGTGTCGTATTTCCCACTCGCAGGCAAACGTTTAGCACTCTATTATCCTCGCCATTCGATAGAGAGGTTTCCATGTCCCGTTTTTTACTTTGTAGTTTTGCACTCGTTTTACTCTACCCTACTGCCATTGATTTGTATCTTGTTGGTTTGCCTCAAATTGCGTCAGATCTCAACGCCAGTGAATCTCAGTTGCATATTGCGTTTTCGATCTATTTAGCTGGCATGGCTACCACCATGTTATTCGCGGGGAAAATTGCAGACTCTGTGGGACGAAAGCCTGTTGCCGTCGTCGGCGCGATGATCTTCGTGCTCGCGTCTTTTCTCGGCGGGATGGCTGAGCAACCAAACACTTTCTTGATTGCTCGCTTTTGCCAAGGCATCGGGGCTGGATCTTGCTATGTCGTCGCATTCGCGATTTTACGCGACACGTTAGACGATGAACGCCGCGCGAAAGTATTGTCGATGCTCAATGGCATCACCTGTATCATTCCAGTGATCGCACCCGTGATTGGTCACTTGATTATGCTGAAATTTCCTTGGCCGAGTTTGTTTACCACAATGGCAGGAATGGGCATTCTCGTCAGTGTATTGGCCATTTTTGTTCTCAAGGAATCACTACCCAGCCAACAAGGTGAAGAACAGACAGCGCCAGAGAGCCATCAAGAGACTTTCTTCGAGCGATTTTTTATCAGTAGGCTGATCATTACTGCACTTGGAGTGACCACCATTCTGACCTTTGTTAACGCTTCACCAATTGTCGTGATGAGCATGCTTGGTTTTGATCGCGGTGGCTATTCTTCCATCATGGCTGGTACTGCGACGATCAGTATGTTGATTTCGTTCTCGGCACCATTGGCATTGGGAATTTTTAAGCAGCGAACCTTATTGATGACCTCTCAAGTATTGCTCGCTTGTGCAGGCATCGTGCTCAGTGCTGCCTATTTCCATGATGGACAATCTCATTACTATGTGTTCGGACTTGGGCTGATTTGCGCTGGCTTCGCTTGTGGCTTTGGCGTGGCCATGAGCCAAGCGCTCAGCCCATTCTCTCAACAAGCTGGCGTGGCGAGCTCACTACTGGGCATTGCTCAAGTTTGTAGTTCCGCGTTCTATATTTGGTTTATGGGTTTCATCGGCGTTAGTGCACTGAATATGTTGGTGTTTATCTTAGTGTTAGGTAGCGTAATCAGCCTTGCTCTAATACTATTGATTCCAAAGCCTGTTCACGATACCCATTATGAAGAAATCCCTAGCGCGACTTGATTTAAACTTACTGTTCACTCTGCAATTATTGCTGCAAGAGCAAAGCGTCTCGAAAGCCTCGAAAAAGCTGAACGTTACGCCCTCTACCGTAAGTAAGTCGCTCAACAAACTTCGTCATTGGTTCGATGATCCTTTGTTTGTCAAAACACCTAAAGGTCTTGCGCCAACGCCTTTGGCACAAAGCATGGAGCAAGATCTCGCAGAATGGCTGCAAATTGGCAGCCAAATTGCAGAAAAACGCAGCGATATTACGCCTAAAGGAGTGCGTTTTGATATCACGATTGAGTCGCCATTAGTGCTCACAGTGCTGGACAGACTCATCGTCGCTATCCACCAGCGATACCCTGAAGCGAAAGTAAAAACCAGTAACTGGGATTACGATTCACTCGACGCCATCATTCGAGGCGAGGCGGATATCGGTTTTACCGGCCGAGAGAGTCACCCGAGATCAAAAGAGTCGTTGGATCTTCTGCCGTATTTCTTGGATTTTGAGATTCTATTTTATGACCTGCCGATAGTGTATTTACATAAAGATCATCCGGCATTACAGCAAGAGTGGAATCTCGAGACCTTTCTGAGCTACCAACACATCAATATTGTTTGGGAAAAAAGTGAAACTTGGGCGTTGGATGAAGTATTAACGGAACTAGGGCTACAGCGCTCTATCGGGCTGACGATGTCCAACTTTGAGCAATCCCTTTTTATGGCAGCGCAGCCGACGCATGACATGATCACCACCGCGCCGCACTATTGCAAAAGTTACACAGAAAAGCTGCATCTCGATTTGGTGTGCTTGCCAATTCCATTAGACCAAGCTCAACAAGACAAGTTACTGATTCCATTTACCATGATTTGGCATAAACGCAATGCGTACAATCCCAAATTGCTATGGTTGAAAAACACCATTAAGTCATTGTACAAACAACCTTCCCAACCACAGTAAGACTCAGGCTAAGGTCAGGTTTTCTCTGGTTATTTTTAATGACTTTCTTGCTCTGATAGCTATAACTAATCACTTTATCAACTAATAAAAATGTTCTTTTGGATCTACACTAGCTGTTCATTTACACGCTAAGGATCAAGGATGTCGACCTTTTTACTCACTGCCATTGCAATGCTGGCGTTCGCTGCCAATTCATTATTGTGCCGACTTGCATTGGCGGAAGGGTTAATTGATGCAGGAAGCTTCACTCTCGTTCGATTGATATCTGGCGCTGTTATCTTAATCGCATTGCTTGTCGTGAGAGGTCAGTGGAAAACCGATCGGCCAACTTCTCGCTTTCGCTTTTTTGCTGGCGTGGCGTTATTTGGTTACGCTGCCCTTTTCTCTTTCGCGTACTTACAACTGGCGACAGGAACCGGTGCTTTGCTTTTGTTTGGTGCCGTGCAACTTACGTTACTGGCAATCTATTGGTGGCAAGGTGAGCGCTTTCAGTTTCTCGAAATCATCGGTATCGGCCTTTCAATTGTTGGATTTGTTTGGTTGATGTTGCCATCTGCCACGCGCCCCGATATTAGCTCTGCACTTCTCATGTTGATTTCTGGCGTTTGTTGGGCTGCGTTTACTGCGCTCGGTAAACAAGCGCCTTCTCCAAGTAGTGGCATCACGTGGGGATTCATCGCTGCATCAATAATTGGCGTGCTCCTTTCGCCATTAATCTTGTCCTCAATCCAACTTTCTTTGAGCGGAATGTTGCTCGCTATCGCATCTGGTGCCATTGCCTCTGGCCTTGGTTATACACTTTGGTACCAAGTCGTGCGTAAGCTCTCTTTACTTCAAGCCGCCGTCAGCCAACTTTCCGTGCCAGCCATTGCTTTGCTACTCGGCAGCATCGTACTCCACGAGCCTCTTTCACTGCATATTCTTTTAACCAGCGGCATCATTCTTGGTGGGATCGCTTTGGTTTTTTTATCTCGATCCAAAAAAACAAACGAACAATCAGCAAGCCGATAAAAAGTAATAACTTTCCCTCTCAAATACCCATTCATCATCTATGCTTTTTAAAGCAGTAAAGCTCATTGCAGATGGTACAAGTGGTCTGCTTTGGTACCAGGCAAAGAATATAAGGTGAGAATTGGCTCACACAATGCAACGATTTTGTTTCAAAAATGAGAATCGTCACAGATCGCGAATTTGCTCGTTTTAGGCGTTTCGCCAATAACGCCAAGGGCTAGCACTAGATCAAGCCAAATACGCACTTTTTGTTTTGACAAAGGGTTTACAAAGCACACTTTTTCACCCGCTATATTCCGCCCCCCGAATTTATTCAGAACAAGATTCTGATTATTCATATAAGAAATTCATCAACTTATAACGATAAGCCTGAGCAAACTTTGACACTATGAACGACAAAATAAAATTCGCTATTAAAGTATCGCTTAGCCTGACTCTGGCTTATCTGATCCCGTTTGCCATGGGTTGGCCGCAAGCATCGACGGCCGCAACCACAGTGATGCTGATTGCATCCACAGGCAGTCGTCGTGAATCACTCGCCAAAGGTACCTTACGCGTGTTTGGTACGTTGGTTGGCGCCGTCGTTGGCTTGTTACTGGTGGGATTGTTTGCTCAAGACCGCTTGTTGTACATGCTGAGCGTGTCGGTTGTGGTCTCATTCATTTTTTACTTCCGTAATGCCTATCAAAAAGATCCAACGCTACTCATGCTGACCGGTGTGATGACGTTGATGATGTCCAATGGCGGTGACGCAGAGGGTGCGTTTCTTTATGGCGTTGACCGCGCCTATATGACGGTGTTTGGGGTGGTGGTTTACACACTCGTGGGGACTTTCTTATTCCCGACCAAAACAGAACAAAACCTAAGGCAGCTCATCGAACAACTCAACCAAGCACAACGCGCGTTGTTCACCGCTATCTTGCAAAATTTCGAGCAAAAATCGGCAGGGCAAATCTCTCCTCAAGAAGGCGGAGAAGAAAATCCAGAAGCTGAAGAGCCACAACCTAGCGTGGACACTCTCATCGAACAGATGTTTGCCGCTCAAAATGCGCTCGAACAGCGCTTTGCTACGGTCAGTGTGGAATGCAGTGACGTATCGGCCTACATGAAAGAGTGGCGCTTGGCGGTTCATTTGAACAAGCAAGTAACGCAACAATTGACCGTCGCGGCGCACAGCCACTTTAGCCACCAGCAAGACCGTGAAAGCATCAGCAACTTTGATCAAGCCGTGGCGGAAATTGACGCGCTATTTGATACCTGCCAACAAGTCTGGGACGAAAAAGAACCCGCTTATCGTGCTCAGGAATTCAAAGTCAAATACAACCAAGCGTTGCTTGAGGACGCAGCTCACCTAGAGAAAGGCTCTGCGCTTACGCTTGGTCACCTATTGGAACTGATGCATCAAAACTTGTCACGTTTAGCTGAGAGCATTAGCTGTATTGACTCTGTGACGAATAATGTCTCCTTTGACGTGCCACTGCCGAAACCGAAAGGCAAGTTTCTATGGTGGGACGCAGAAAACTTTAAAACTGCGGTCAAAACCTTTGTTACCTATTGGGTTGCAGGACTGATTTGGATTTATTTCAATCCACCAGGCGGCTACTCGTTCGTGGTCTTCTCGACCATGTTTATGTCTTTGCTGTCGTTCGTGCCTGTGCACCCAATTTTGTTGCTTGTGCTGTTCACTTTCGGCTTCTTGTTCGCGGTACCTTCTTACGTCTTCATCCTTCCGCAATTGGATCTCGGATTAGAACTTGGCCTGTTTATCTTTATCTACACCTTTATCGGTTTTTATCTGTTTAACGGGCCAGTGACGATTTTCTACATGGTGGGCTTGTTTGTTCTCGGTTTAGATAACAACATGTTCTATCACTTCGGGATCCTCATGACGATCATGCTGTTGTTTTACATGGTGGTGTTCATGATTATTTTCGCGCACTACTTCCCGTTTAGCTCACGACCAGAACACCTCTTTTTGACCATAAAAGAACGCTACTTCCGACATACCCGAGAGCTCTTCACTACCTATCAACAGCAGTCCAGCTCGGTTGTTACGCCGCTCAAACGGGCCTTGCACTTGGTGACGCTCAATGTCTCATCGAAAAAGCTCAAAGTGTGGGGTTCGAAAATCAACCACAAAAACTTTGATAAAACCACGCCAGAAGCGATCGGCGCGTTTAGCAAAGCGTGTGATGTACTCAGTAATCACATCAACATCTTAATGGCCGCCGAGAAAAAGTTGATGACCAATCCACTAATTACTCAGCTTCGCCAACAGCACCGCGATTCCATCATTCCTTTGATGGCGGGCGCTTTAGCCAGCCATCAAGCAACACAAGAACTCGACTCCGTATTCGACCAATACAGTCAGGATTACCAAACATTCGAAGATAAACTGGAAGATTTTTTTAGTGAGTTGGATTTATCTGACTACGCTTATTCAGAGATAGCCGGTTTTTATATCTTGCTGAATTTAAAACGGAACGTGTTCGAAGCAATCAAGCATTGCAAGCAAACCTACGAGGATATCGATTGGGTGAACTTACAACAGAAGCGTTTTTAAAGGTGGGGATATGATGCTTCCAAAACTAACCAAACCAAGCCTCGCCATACTTTCTTTGCTCGGACTCAGTGCGTGTACCACGGTAGGACCAGATTATGTTCATCCAAAGCAGGCGCCACTGCCAAGTGACTGGTCGGTGCAAAAAGCAGCCAAAGATACGCAGCAATCAGAGCAACAGCTACAACAATGGTGGCAGCAATTTAATGACTCAACTCTTAATCAGCTGGTTGAGTTGGCGAGCAAACAAAACCTCGATTTAGAAGCCGCAGGGCTACGAATTGTCCAAGCACGTTCATTGCTTGGTATTTCGACTGGCTTGCAATACCCACAAGTTCAAACCGTGTCAGGAAACCTAGCGCGTGCCTACGTAAA
Organism: Vibrio sp. 1288; assembly: GCF_033344475.1. Classification (NCBI taxonomy): domain Bacteria; kingdom Pseudomonadati; phylum Pseudomonadota; class Gammaproteobacteria; order Vibrionales; family Vibrionaceae; genus Vibrio; species Vibrio sp. 1288. The sequence goes on along the minus strand of NZ_JAWPOX010000008.1, from coordinate 27,976 downwards.
TGATCAGGGCGTGAATAACGCCACTTTGTCGTTTGATGCTGCTTGGGAAATGGATGTTTGGGGCAAGTATGCTCGCGGTATTGAGTCGGCAGAAGCGGGTTACTACGCATCCATCGCATCGTATCACGACATCATGGTCACTATAACCGCCGAAGTGGCGCGCAATTACATCAACTATCGCACATTCCAAGAACGTATTTTGCTGTCTCGCCGCAACATAGAGATTCAAGAGCGTGTCGTACGTATTACTCAGGTGCAGTTCGACTCTGGCAACGTTACAGAATTGGACGTTCAACAAGCTAAAAACCAACTCTACACCACCAAAGCAGCGTTACCGAGCCTCGAAGTGGCAATGAAGCAATCACGTACTGTGTTGGCTTTGCTACTGGGTCTGTTACCAGAAGAAGTAGATCGACTGCTACAGTCGGATGGGATGCACAAGCAAATCGCTGAGTACGAAGCCCAGTTCAAATCGACGGGCAGAAAATCGGCGCTATCGGGCACCGACGAGCGCTCCATTGTGCCACGTCCACCGCTTTTGGATACGCAAGTGGATGCTAACTTAGTGATGCGACGTCCGGATTTGCAAGTCTCTGAGATGCAAGCTCGCGCGCAAAGTGCGCAGATTGGCGTGGCAGAAACCGCTCTGTACCCAAGCTTTTCGTTGTTCGGTTCCATCGGTATCGACAGTACGGTTCCCGATGGCAGCAGTTTCAGTTTTAGCGATTCGCTCACCATGGTGGTTGGCCCAACGTTCAGTTGGAACATTTTCCAATACGGACGCGTGAAAAATAACATTCGTTTCGAAGATGCTCGCTTCCAAGAAACGCTGACGAACTACAACAAAAAGGTACTGCAAGCCGTTAATGAAGTCACCAATGCAATCGAAGCATATGACCTGTATTTGCAGCAAAAAGATTTACGCTTGCAATCGGTCAACTCTTCCATTCGTGCGTTCAACATATCCATGACACAGTACGAAAACGGACAAATTTCATTCGAACGTCTGCTTAACTCGGTAGAAAAAATGACCCGCGCAGAAGACAGCTACGCAACGATCAAAGGTAATGTTGCGAACCAAGTTGTCGCGCTCTACAAAGCCCTCGGTGGAGGCTGGCAAACCCAAACAGGCAAGCCTTTCATCAGTGAATCTATTGCCAAGCAAATGACAGAACGAACTGACTGGGATGGTTATTTAAATGAAGAAAACCGCGTATTGCCGCCTTTGCGACTCGAAACTCCGGCTGAGACCAGTGATGAAAACAAAACGGAGGATCGGTAATGCCTCATGAACTCTCTTGGGGAGACGTTTACTTTTCTCCTACGCTACTCGTGCTCTTTCTCGCCGTCACGGCCACGTGGATAACGGTGATGATATTGAACAAGACACGTTTGTCTCGCTTCATCGCTTTTCCGTCTCTGACGTTTATTGCCATCATGGTCGGTTATGTGGTGGCCATCGACAGCTTTTATATTCAATTTTAGGTGCCAAACAAGATGAAAAAACTATTAGTAATCGCACTCAATCTTGTCATTCTTGGTGGCGCAGCTTGGCTCGGCTATCAAAAGTTTGAGGAATACTTTAATAACCCATGGACACGAGATGGGCAAGTGCGTGCTAACGTCATCAAAGTGGCTCCTCGCGTATCAGGCCCAATTGTAAATGTCGCGGTGCAAGACAACCAAGAAGTAAAAACGGGGGATTTACTGTTTGAAATCGACCCTGCGACTTACCAGGTTGCGTTATCTCAAGCCGAAGTAGCACTGGAGCGCTCCATTGTTAGCTCTCGCGGTAAAAAAATCGAATATGACCGCTTAAAAGACATTCGTGCCAAAGACCGTGGCGCGGTTTCTCACAAGGATCTGATTCGTCGTGAAATCGCTTACGAAGAGTCGCTACTGCAAATCAAATCTGCAGAAGAGCAACTAAAATCAGCACGCCTTAATCTCAGCTTTACCAAAGTTTATGCGACCGTCGATGGTTTTGTATCTAACCTCGATATTAGAAACGGTACGCAAGCGGTCGCAAACCAACCACTGCTCGCACTGATCGACAAAAACAGCTTTTGGGTATTTGGTTTCTTCCGTGAAAACCAACTTGCGCAAATCGAACCTGGCAGCCAAGCGCGTGTCACTTTGATGTCTCACCCAGACACGCCAATTGACGCGACGGTTGACTCGATTGGTTGGGGTATTGCGCCCAAAGACGGCACGGTCGGCTACAACCTTCTTCCAAACGTAAACCCTGTTTTTCAGTGGATTCGCTTAGCACAACGTATTCCGGTGCGAATCTCCCTACAAGAACTTCCTGAAGATGTTGATCTTCGATTCGGGCTTTCTGCGTCCATCATGGTGATGAAAGAGTCATCCGCAGAAAGTAAACAATAACTAAGTGAGAAGAGCCATGGTCATTGGTAAAAACCTCAAAAACATTAATGAAGAAAACAACTTCTTCTATCTAACCTTAGCGCTAGTGATTTTGTTGTTAGGAAGTGCGATGGCACAAGTCGTAGGTGAAGGGACGATTGAACACATACTTCAGGCTTTCACGGTTCTGACGTTTATCGTCTGTTTTGCGAGCCTTCGCTTTGACAAAACCTGGTCTCGTTTCCTCTACAGCCTGTTTGGTGTTTGGGTTCTTGTGATTGTGATCAAGACCGTTTTCGACATCAGAGAGATGAATGTGGTGATGCTTGCCCTTACCTTTGCGTTCTTTTTCGGCACTTTTAAATCCATCGCAAGACAGATTCTTTTCACCGGCCATGTCAACAGCAACAAAGTCATTGGCTCGGTCGCGCTTTTCTTGCTGCTTGGTCTGATGTGGGCGATTGCCTACCTCATTCTGCTTGAGTTTTCGCCTGAAGCCTTTACCGGTATGGAAGCGATTTCTTGGGGGCAGAACTTCTCCAATGCAGCGTATTTCAGTTTCGTTACCTTAACCACGCTCGGTTATGGCGACATTAGTCCTCTAACACCACTGGCTCAAGTCGTGGTGTATTTAGAGGCCATCACAGGTGTTTTTTATATGGCGATTGTTGTTTCAAGTCTCGTCAGTTCTAACATTGATCATCAGGTAAACAAAAATGGATAAACAATCGGTAAAAATCGACAGTAAGCTTTTCATCAGTAATATGGTGGAATCGGCAATACGCATTGGCTTGATCTTTGTCTTGCTGATGTTTACGTACGACATCATCAAACCCTTCATCCTTCCGGTTATTTGGGGCGCTATTATAGCCGTCGCTTTAATGCCGCTTACCCAAAAATTGCAGCGTGTATATGGTGGTCGCAGAGGTCTGGCAGCCACAACCATTGCTTTACTTGGTATTGCCCTCCTTGTCACGCCACTTGTTATGGTATCAGGCTCCATTGTGGATGGTGCAACGCACGCGCTTGAAGTACTACAAAATGGACAAGTGAAAATACCAGGGCCAAAACCTTCCGTAGCGGATTGGCCTATCGTGGGTGATAAGCTCTACGAAGTGTGGACCCTATTCGCTACTAATCTTGAGCAAGCGATTCAAACCTTTATGCCACAAATAAAGGCAGGACTCACATCTTTACTGGGTACACTTGGGGGCGTATTGGGAAGTTTACTGCTTTCAATCTTGTCACTTGCGATTGCAGCAGGTTTCATGACGTACTCTGAATCTGCAGCATCAGGCCTAAGAACCATCGCGATTCGAACCGCTGGTGAAAACGCAAAAAGCTGGACCACGCTTATCGCTGCGACAATTAAAAGCGTACTGCTTGGCGTAGTCGGTGTAGCGGCGATTCAAGCACTGTTGATCGGTGCTGGTTTCTTCGTATTTGGCGTTCCCGCAGCAGGTTTACTCACACTGCTTCTAATGATCTTGTGTATCGCTCAGCTCCCGGCGTTGCTCGCTGTGCTACCTGTGATTGGCTTCATGTACATGACCCAAGACACCTCAACAGCAACCATGTTTACTGTTTGGGTCGTAGTTGCTGCTCTTTCTGAAAACCTGTTCAAACCAATGTTAATGGGACGTGGCGTCGACGTGCCAATGCCTGTGATTCTGCTCGGTGCCATCGGTGGTATGCTTTTCTACGGCATCGTTGGTCTGTTCTTAGGTGCCGTTATCCTAGCAATTTGGTATGAGTTATTTGTTTGGTGGTTGAGCATTGAGAAAGCACAACAGCAAGAAGAAATGGCAGAACAACAAGACGCTTCTGATGACCAATCAGAACCTGGACACGGTGCTGGCATTTAATAAATCAATAAGTTAGAAAGAAATTTAATCCATAACTTATGATATCAAACCGCTGCATTTCAGCGGTTTGATTCTATTTGGATCACAGTTTCGTCGTAATAAATGCGATAAAAATGACGTTCTTGTTAAATTTTCATACTTATTACACTTGGGAGTTGCAATCGGGCAATGAACGATGCACTCTCGATGACCACTAATTTGCTTAGGATAAAAACAATGAAATTGATCAAGCCTTTAACTTGTGCGCTTGCTCTCGCAATGAGTGGCATGGCATTCGCAGATGTAACCGTGAGTGTTCCTGACAACGTTTCAGTATTAGCGGCTAACGGTGAAAAAGCAGATCTTTCGGGTGGTTTTTTCGCCTCTGAAAGAACACTGACGTTACCTGATGGCCTTAACCAAGTCGTATTTCGTTTCGCCCCTTACTTCAACCAAGGTAATGACCGTTTAAGTGTTGAAAGCGATGTTATCGTTACACGATTTGACGCGACCAATGCCGAACTCACTCTACAAATGCCAGAATACCGCAACCTACGTGATGCGGAAGAGAAGATCAAAGACTTAGATTGGAAACTGGTTGATGATTCTGGCAACGCAATCGCGGTTGACCAAGACAAGTTGCTCAAACCGGGTATGCAAATCGGTCGTGATTACGTACGTGAAATCGAAGATTATAACCAAGCTGGCGGTGCAGCAGCCGTGGCTTTTGCTGGCGCAGCAACCATGCAGCCAGTCACGCTTCCTGCAAAGGTTCCTGCGGATATGAAGCAAGTGAGAGCAACTGCGGTTAAAGCGGATTCGACAGCTGAAGAGATGCTGCACTTCTGGTACCAAAAAGCAGACGCAGAAACCAAAGCTCGCTTTAAGAAATATGTTAATCAACAGTAAATCTGGTTAACTTTATCGATATTAAAAAAGCCACTTCACGTGGCTTTTTTGATCAAAAATTAGGAAGCTTGGACAACTTTAGTATTGGCGATCAAGTCATGCAACAATCGTCGCTCCGGATGAAAGAACAACAATGCCAAATTTACCAACGGGATCCCCGGAATGAGCATCTCCAGCAAGTAGCTAATAACAAGCCTTAACCCTGCTGTAACTTTCGTTGCCTTACTATCATTTTTCATTACAACTTTAATACCAATCATGCGCATACCAATGGTTTGCCCATGACTCAATGCATTCCAGTTGATCATTAAAACCGTTGGTAAAGAAAGCAAGTAAAACGCCTGAGTTTCACGAACAAGCGTGAGGTTATCTGCTAAAGAGAGCTGAAAGTCGTTAAGAAAAGAGTTAATACTCAATGCAATTATTAACACGACCACCATCGTAAAGAGCAGGTCGATAAAACCAGCAATGATTCTCTGTTGCTTGCTCGCGATAAAAGCATACATGGACTTCAGTCACCTCAATGTAATTGGTTAAGCGAGAATGACTGAGTGTACAGACGCGCAATGGTGAGCGCAGTTTAGGTATTGCCAACATAATATTCAACTAAGAACATACTAAATCGCGGTCGTATCTCAAAAGTAATCATTACATCTTGAGCATAACCGTATCAATTTAACAAAACGCTACCAGTAACGTTCGTAAATGATATTTCCCCCAGTTTGATGGCGATACTTTTCCAAGCCTAGCTCTTGTAAAACGGGCACGGTATCTTTGATCATTTGTGGATTCCCACACATCATGACAAAGCTACGCTGAGCTGAGAATGGCGCATCAGCGGCGTTGGACAGTAAACCCGATTCGATGAGTTCAGGAATTCGGCCTTGTAATTTACCATCAACCACTTCCCTGCTGACTATCGGTATATACTTTAATCTGCCTTCATATCGTTGCTGAAGCTGTTCAATTAGGTATTTATAAACCAGATCTTTTTCGAAACGAACGGCATGAACCAGAACAATGCGCTCATTGTGAGGCGGTAAGTTTATATCATCCAGCAGCGATAAAAACGGTCCAATCCCCGTACCTGTAGATAGCAGCCACAGGTCATGAGCCTGTTTAGGAATAGAATCATGGATTAAATCGCCATGTGCGGTGGCACCGACATAAATGCTATCACCAGATTTAAGCTTTTGGAGCCGTGGAGAAAGTTGTCCTTGAGGGTCGGCTACTATTAGAAACTCCAACCAATCGAATTGCTCGCTTGGCGCATTAACCACAGAGTAAGCGCGGCTGATCGGCTGACCTTCATCATCAAGCAAAGCAAGCTTGGTGAATTGGCCAGCTTTAAAGGAAAGAGGCGCGCCAGATATTCTCAAACTGAACAGCTCACCTGTCCAATCGATGCGTTTCTCAACTCTTGCGAGGTTGAAACCTTTGAGTTCAATCATGAGACACCTCCTATCTGGTTACTCTTAGTTAAACTTACGCCTTCAACTCAATTATGTAAAGTTTCTAGTTTACATAATCAAACCACTATTTCATTTCACATTTTAAAAACAATTTTATTACATATTAAATGATTACATCTAGAATAAATGCTCAAAGTGATAAGTCGCGTCGCAATTTGTGGCAAAGCAGATGAAAAAGGAGCAATAAAAATGGACACACTGTTAAAGGACTTTCCCGTTATCACAGAGATAAAAGTCGCATGGGGTGAAATGGATGCTCTGCAACACGTTAATAACGTGGTCTATTTTCGCTACTTCGAGACCGCACGTTTAGATTACTTCAACAAAATTAACCTGCTGGTCGACCTGCAGACCTCGCAAATTGGACCAGTACTGAGCGAGACTCAATGCCGCTACAAATTGCCTGTTACTTACCCAGACACGCTATTAGTCGGTTCTCGCGTAATCGACATGCAAGAAGATCGCATCACGATGGAGTACCAAGTGCTGAGTAAGAAGTGGGGTAAAATTGCGACCATCGCGACCGCCACTGGTGTGATGTTTGATTTTAAGAACAACGTTAAAGCTGCGATTCCAGATCACGTTCGCCAGTCGATTTTAGACTTGGAAGGAACCGTGGGTAGTACGCATCATTTGGAGTAGCAATAAACGAGAGATTAAAGGCGAGGTTCCCGACAGCGCTTCTTCATCGCTATCGGGAATGATGCTGAGGTACCATTCCAACTTACGCAATAAGAAAACTAGAGTCATTCTAGCGAGCCATAGCGAGACTAAGAATCTACTTGCCGCTTGCTGCAGACTATAGAGCGGTTAGCAGAATGTCTCGATGTACAGCGCTTCGACTTTGTCTCTTGCCCATTGCGTTTTACGCAAAAACTTCAGAGAAGATTTGATCGACGGATCTTTCTTGAAACAGTTCACACGAACGCGCTCATACATGCCATTCCAACCAAAGTGTTCAACTAGTCGGGTGACGATTTTCTCTAAACTCAACCCGTGAAGTGGGTTATTCGGCTGCTGTTGGCTCATGCTATTGATCCGGTAAAGTGAAGTTGCGCGCTAATCTAACTCAAACTCGCCGTGCAACCTAATGTTTTAACCTTGAATTGGCCTACGACTCTCCCCTATAGTAGCCCAAACTTCTTAAAAGCCCTTTTCATTATGAAAGCCCTCAACGACCTCAATATTTTTGTCGAAACCGCGCGCCAAGGCAGCTTTTCAAAAGCCGCTAACAGTATGGACATGACACCTGCCGCCATTAGCGCATCGATTAAGCGTCTTGAAGGGCAAATCGGTTTCCCGTTGTTTGTGCGTTCCACCCGAAGCCTGCGTTTAACCTCAGAGGGCGAACTGTTTTTAGACAAAACCACGCAAGCGTTGGCAACATTGCAAGAGGGGTTGGATCAGATCTCAAGTGCGCGCGGGGAGTTGTCTGGTCAGCTGCACATTACTGCACCCTCCGATTTTGGTCGCAATATGTTGCTCGATTGGGTGGATGAGTTCATCGATCTCTACCCAAATGTTTCCATCAAACTAGAGCTGTCCGATAGCTTGACGGATATGTACACAAAGCCTGTCGATATTGCGATTCGCTACGGCGAACCGGCCGACTCCAATCTGGTCGTATTGGCATTGTGTGGGTCAAACGAACGGATATTATGTGCATCGCCAGAGTACGTAGCTACACATCCAGAACTCGCCTCTCCTGCCGATTTAACGCAACACAACTGCTTGTGCTACATGGTTGCGGATTCGGTCTACAACAAATGGACGCTCACTCGTGGCAGCGAGAAAGAACAAATCGTGGTCAGCGGTAACTTGTTGAGCAACGATAGTGACTTGCCACACCGGTTAGCGATCAAAGGCAAAGGCATTGCGAATAAATCATTGATGGACATTAGCCGAGACTTAATCGAGGGAAGATTGGTGCGAGTGTTACCAGAATGGGATTGCGGCCCAGTGCCGCTCTACATGGTATGTGCCGATCGTCGATTATTGACGCCAACGATTCGGACTTTCCGCGACTTTATCCAACAAAAATGCTGCCAGCAACGCGCCAACGTGCTGGCAACCTTCTGTCATTAGGCGATAAATCGAAGAGGACGAATCTGGGTATATTCAACCCAATCATTCTCTTCCAATGTTTCAAGAAACGTCGCCATATGCGGGCTTTGCAAATGCTTATCCAAGGCCTCTTGCGACGCCCAGATTTCTTGGAACATAAATAGGCCTTCAACTTTCTCGTCAAGATACAACTCGTATTGGCAACAGCCTTCTTCTTGACGAGTTGGCTCTAGTAAACCAGCAAGCAAATTCACCACCTGATCCTTGCTGTCTGGGTAGGCTTTCACTTCTGCAACTAAGTGGATCATCGTTTTATCACTCTTTTGCGATTTATATATTGATTACAGGGTTCTACGTCACCTGTAAGTAAGCTCGAATTAGATCTCGGTGAATACGGTTTCTGTGTCCCAGCGAGACTTTGGCGTTTTCGCGTTGAAGTCATCTTCCGCGTGGTAGCCCAGCGGCACGATCACAACGCTGGTGTAACCTTTTTCACGCAAGCCAAATTCTTCATCCAGCACTTTGGGATCAAACCCTTCAATTGGCACTGCATCAATTTCTAGCGTCGAAGCTCCCAGCAGCAACGTACCCACGTTGAGGTAAACTTGTTTCTCCATCCAATGGTTCGCATCTTTCAGATCAAAACGGTGCATGTTCACAAAGTAGCTACGACCACCGCGCACAGCCGCTTTCGCTTCTTCAGTTGGGAATCGACCATCTTTTTCTTCTTGCACCATTAGCGCTTCAATGTAGTCGTTATCGATGCCTGTTTTTGCACAAAACACCAATACGTGAGAAGCATTGAGAATCTTCGCCGCGTTAAACGCGTAGTTCTCTTGCGCCGCTTTAGCGATGCGCTGTTTGCCTTCTTCTGTGCTTGCCAGAATGAAATGCCAAGGTTGAGAGTTCACACTCGATGGACTAAAACGAATCAGCTCTTTAACTGCGTCGATTTTTTCTTGAGGTAGCTTGCGCGTTGGGTCAAACACTTTCGTTGAGTAACGAGATTTTGCAGCTTGTACGATATCCATGAGGTTCTCCAATTAATGAACTTAAGCTGTGTAACAGCATAACCTCATGAGATAAAGGGAAAAACCGATTTCGATTAAAAACATTTTCAAAATAAATTTGAAAATAAAACGATAAGAAAGGCTTTGAGCGTTCTCACTGAACTTCTTCATCTTTTTAGCAATAATGCATGTTTGCTCGCAACCAAACTCAACTCATGCTGCCTCAAGATAACGTTATTACATCCTTTCTGTGCAAAAAGCTCGGTCACAATCACCTTCGAATTGCCGGCGAATATTGGCACATTGAGAAGTTGGTTGCCTTGCAATGCATGATGTTGAAAGAAGCGCCTAACCTCCAAGAAGGGCTGCTTTGGTGGAGTAAAAGTGTTTCATTATTCGACCGCCGTTTGTACGTCACATTGCAACATGGTGATGCCCAAATCCATCTGCAAGTCGAATGCAGAACGGCCGATATGCCAAATTGGGCGGAGTCGGTGTTTGGCTTGCTCAAAATGCAATTGGAAATGCTTGAGCTAAGCGAATCAATACAGGTACAAATTCAAGCCAGCAATCCACTCGCGGCCGATATTTTTCTAAGGGAAACGCGAGATTCTAAAACGAGTTCAAGCGTGTTTGACCTGGTGAAACATGTTTATTTGCTGCTTTCTCACCAGCCAATTGAGCAACCAGAATTACTGAGTGTTTTGAACGCCTTGTTCATCAAAAACAGCAATTACGCGCTCAAGTTAGAGCAAGCGGCAAGGCAACTGGGCGTCTCCAAACGCACCTTGCAACGTCGACTGCAAGAGAAGCAAATGAGCTACTCTCAATGCGTTGATTTCGCGAAAAGAAAGCAAGCACTCACTTTGCTTGCCGACACCCAACTCACAACGCAGCAAATCGCCTATCAACTTGGTTACGAAGAACCATCGAACTTTCACCGCACTTTTCGTCGTTGGTATCCGTTTTCACCCATGCAGTATCGCCAACAATGTTTGGATAACCGAACTCAGCTAAATCAGCAACCGATCCGCTTGTACTACGCCAAAGCCAATACCTTCGACGATAACCACATCGACCAACCTGTCGGCAAAATCTGGATGGAAGTGGACAATATTGCGTTTGAAAAAGTGGTCTCGGTAGAATGCCGTGACCGTGATGGCGCATGGCGGCGCTACCCCGCCTTCTTCGAGCGTTTTTTAAGTCATGGCACCGAACTCTGGGCAACGACCGAACTTCCGGTGGCGCATCCCCTTACCTTTCGCCTGTGTTACGAAGTCGATGGGGAGCGTTACATTGAGAATAACCACCAGCGTGATTATGTAGTTTCTAAGGGGCTTTTAATTGGCGCAACGGAATATATTGTCCCGACTCGGCAACTTATTAACATTGGGGCGCAATATACGCTCTTTATCGAACTGGCATGCCGACTTGAAAACGTTGCGAGGATTGACTGTTACGCCGATGATGACCCCACACCTCACGCAATGCGCTTAACCAAACACTCGCTACATTATGCTTGTTGGGTGCTGCAATTATCGCTCACTCAAACTACAAAGCAGTGCCGTTTCCGCCTTTATGATGAATCCGGCAACGAGCTCGCGAAAGAGCATTACCCGATACAATATCCTATTGTGCAACCGCTCAATTAAAACTGTCGGTCAGATCAAAATCGTCTCTTCGTGACATCATTTCACGTCTTTTTTGGCGTGAAATGACACTCTCAATTTCAAACCTTTGATTTATCGTTTCCGCATTGCTGCACAACGGAGACAAAAACCGTGTTTGAAACCTTACCTAACCCTATGAATAAAATAAAAATACTCCCTATAGCGATCGCCCTAGCTCTTTCTGGCTGTGGTAGCGATGAAACTACGCCAACCGATACAGGAAGCCACGTGGCATCTCCTGATTGGCAAGACCAGATCATTTACTTCTTGATGATCGACCGTTTTAACGACGGCGACAACACGCTTAACGATCAAGGTCAGAATGAATACGATCCTACCTCAGACAAGAAATTCAGTGGTGGAGACCTGGTTGGTGTCAGTGACAAACTGGGCTACATCGAAGACCTAGGCGCTACCTCTATCTGGATTACACCGCCAGTGGCAAACCAATGGTGGGATGCCGAGCAAAACTACGGCGGCTACCATGGCTACTGGGCGCGTGATTTCCAAAAAGTGGATGAGCACTTTGGTGACATGGAAAGCTACCAAGCGTTAGCGCGAGAAGTGCACGCTCGTAATATGTTCTTGATTCAAGACATCGTGACCAACCACGTAGGTAACTTCTTCACTTACGATGACCCATACTATTACGACCCTAGCCTACCTTGCCAAGGTTTCCGTTTGATTGAAAATGCGCTGCCAGCAGGGCAAGAACTGCCTTACCCGCTCAACAAGAATGAGTGTAAAGAAGATGGCACAGGCAGCTACCACTGGACGCCAAGCATCACCGACCACAACGATCCGGTACAAGAAAAAACCTGGCAGCTCTCTGATTTGGATGACCTTAATACGTCCGATCCTGAAGTACGCGCTTATCTAAAAGAGAGCTACCGAAAATGGATTCGCGAAGTCGGCGTCGACGGATTCCGTATCGATACGGTGAAGTTTGTTGAGCACGATTTCTGGAACGACTTCCTGCACGCCGACGATGGTGTGATGACTCAAGCGGTTGATACTGGTCGCGATAACTTCCTGACCTTTGGTGAAGTCTTCGAAACATCTACGCCTTACAACACAGAAGGCGAAGAGAAGATGCTGACTTACATCGGCGAAAGCGGCTCGCCGGAGCAGTTAACCTCGGTACTGAACTTCCCATTGCAAGCGACCATGACGCGCGTATTTGCAGCAGGGCAACCGACCGATTACTTACGCTTCCGTCTTGAGAAAATGATGGAGATGTTCCCAAATCCATACATCATGCCGAACTTCATTGATAACCACGATATGCCACGTTTTCTATCGCAAGGCAGTGTCAACGATATGAAGCAAGCTCTGATCACAATGATGGCAGTGCCGGGCATCCCTGTGATTTACCAAGGTACAGAGCAAGCGATGTCAGCGGCGCGTGATGCGATGTTCGCCGGAGGGTATCGTGAAGATGGCAACTACGTAGACTCATTCGACCAAAACAGTGAGATGTACTTGTTTATTCAAGAACTTGCCAAGCTACGCACTGAAAACAAAGTCATGACACGCGGCGAAATGAAAGTGATTGGCAGCGATAAAGCGGGCGCGGGCGTGTTCGCCTTTACTCGAACGTTGGATAACGACGAAGTCTTGGTTGTGATGAATACATCCAACTCGCCGATGTTGATGAACCAACTCGATGTAGAACAAGTTGGTGGCACCGTCTTCAAACAACAAATCATGTCGAACTGGGTAGACGCTCCAGAGCAGTTAATCGCAGATGAAAACGGTCACGTAACCCTTGAGCTACCAGCCAAATCTGCCGTGATTTACTCAAAAACTAACGATACCCAATCGGTAGATACCCCAGACCTCAACATCCAACTGGCGCAGGGTTGGGAAGGAAAAACCATCACTGGTGATATTGTTATCGCGGGTAGTGCGAACGCCAACGAGAAGTTGAACCTTGTCGTCGATGGTAACTTAGAAACAGCGCAAGCCATTACTGCAGGCGCTGATGGTCAGTTTAGTGTCACGCTGTCGACTCGTCACTTTGCAATTGGCGAACAACAACACCGCTTCGCGATTTATTCTACTGAGAAAAAAGCTGGCATTGAAGATGTTAACTTTGTGTCGGACTTAAGCTGGTCAAACACGCCAGACGACACTATTGATGACGCGGGTGATGCGCAAGATGGCATGGGCGGTCCTAACGGTAACTATTCGCTACCAACGGATCCAACATTCGATAAAAACAATAGCCAACTCGCAATCAACAAAGCTGAGGTATTTACCGTTGGCAGTAACGTACGTTTGACCTTCACTATGGACAAAATCACCGACACTTGGTTACCACCAAACGGCTTCGACCACGTGGGTTTCACCATCTTTATGGATTTACCGGAAGAAACGGCAACCAACTTGTCTGAGCTACCGAAGATCAACGCTTCTATGCCAAGCGGAACCTGGAGTCGCAATGCGGTTGTTTTTGGCTGGCAAAGCTCGATTTACAACACCAAAGGAGCAAATGCGACGACATGGGGAGAAGCCGTAACGCCAGCACCAACAGTGACAGTAGACAAAGCCAACAACACCATTTCAATGGACTTTGCTAGCGATGCACTAGGCCGCCCAGATTCGCTCGATGGTATCCGCTTCTATGTCACGACTTGGGACTTAGACGGCCTTTCGGCAACTTACCGTCCGCTAGAGCAAGACAAAGGCCCTTGGAACTTCTCCGGTGGCGCATCGGATGAAAGTAAGATTTGGGACGATTTACCAATCATCACCTTGTCGGAATAAACCGTTAAATAAGACACCGCCCAGCGTTATAGCAGGGCGGCCATCAACAAAAAAATGCAGAAAGACACTTCTGCTCGTTTTTATTCTAGTTAAAGAACGATTTCACCCACAGCACCAGACTGTCCCAAAGCTGAGCGAACCACGAGCCCTCTTCTACCGCTTGGCTGCTGACCAAGGGATAACTCGCCACGGTACTGTCATCACTTTTCCAAACGACCTTACCAATCTCATCTCCTTGCGCGATCGGCGCAATCAACGGTTCATTTAACACCACACTCTTATCAAGCCCAGCCGTCATTGAACGAGGCAGAGTGAGATAGGCATCTTTAGCAAAGATCGCCTCAACTTGATTGGTATTTCCCTTCCAAACGCGAACTTTAGACTCAACTTGGCCTTGCTTAGCAACTTGCTTGGTGTCATAAAAACGAAAACCATAGCTGAGTAGATTCTTCGATTGGCTGATCCGAGCCTGTTTACTTGGCGTGCCCATCACCACCGAGATAAGGCGCATTCTTCCTTCTTTGGCCGAACTCACCAAGCTGTATCCCGCATTGCTGGTGTAGCCGGTTTTGCCCCCGTCGACATCAATGGAATTGTCCCACAGCAATTTATTGCGGTTGTACTGTGTAATGTCGTTCCACTTGAAGACTTTCTCACTGTATAGCGCATACACATCAGGAACATCGCTGATGATCGACTGCATGAGTTTTGCCATATCGGTTGGTGAGGTTTGGATGCCATCACTATCAAGACCATGGGAGTTCACAAAATAGGTGTCTTGCAGTCCTAATTTCTCCGCCCAACCATTCATCAAGGCGACAAAGCCGCGTTCACTGCCTGCAACATGCTCAGCCAGTGCAACACACGCATCATTTCCTGATTGGATGATCACGCCGCGCATTAAGTTCGCAACACTAATTTCATCTTTCGGTTTGATGAACATTTTAGAAGAACCGGGAAACTTGGCCGACCACGCGTTTTCGCTCACGGTGACAACATCATCCCATTTCAAACGCCCCGCTTTGATTTCTTGTCCAACGACATAAGCGGTCATCAACTTGGTTAAACTCGCCGGAGCAAGGCCTGCTCGCCCGTTATGCTCGGCAATAATGGCACCGGATTGAAAGTCCATTAATACGTAACCTTTTGCCTGTAACTGAGGTGGGTTGGGCGTAACAACGGCAAAAGTAGGTACGCTTATTAAACAAGTCACAATTGTCCATCGAGCCAGTGACACTTTCATCCGACTTCCTCCATGCTCTTACTTTGTCGCAACTCTATTGAGCATAGCTCACTCAACCAGTTGCACCAGTCGCTAATCGTTTCATTTTCTTGAACTTACATTGATTTGACCAAGGTATAGAACTGAAGAGGCGATTGGGAAATAGCATTGGTTCTTCATGCCATTCGCAGTAAAGTAGCGCTACCCCTCAATAAGGAAATAAAGATAACAATGAACGCTCAATCATTTATCGACGCAGGATTGCATTACACTCCCCACAGTTTTACCGTTCCTCTGGATTACCAAGACGCGAGCAAAGGCACCATTGAAGTCTTCGCCCGTGCGGTTTGCCTAGTTGGCGATGAAGAATCGACCAAACCTTGGTTGGTTTACTTTCAGGGCGGACCTGGCTTTCCCTCTCCGCGTCAAAACGGCAATAACGGCTGGGTAAAACGCGCGCTGCAAGAGTACCGAGTTTTGCTCCTCGACCAGCGCGGTACGGGCAATAGTTCGGTGATTAATCATCAGACTCTGGCTCATTTCACACCGCAGCAACAAGCAGACTACTTAAGCCACTTCCGCGCAGACAACATTGTTCGTGATGCGGAATACATTCGTGAGCAATTTGGCGTCGAAAAATGGGCGATCTTAGGTCAAAGCTTTGGTGGTTTTTGCTCCCTCACCTATTTGTCTTTGTTCCCAGACAGCTTGCTACAAAGCTACATCACAGGTGGCGTGCCATCAGTCTCGCGTCATGCCGACGATGTGTATGAAGCCACTTTCAAACGCACCATGGAGAAAAACCAAGCGTTCTTCCAACAATTTCCCAATGCACAGCAACTTTGCCAAAACATTGCGAATCACTTGCTAGAAAATGAAGAGTACCTACCAAATGGTCAACGCTTCACGGTGGAACAATTTCAACAAATCGGCATCAACTTTGGTGTGAGTGATACTTTCTTACCAACTTACTATTGGCTAGAAAGCGCGTTGATTGAAGTGAACGGCAAACCACAACTTCGTTATGAGTTCTTAAACGATATGTTGGCGCAGCAAAACTTCCAAACCAACCCGATCTACGCCATTTTGCATGAATCGATTTACTGTCAAAGCTTCGCGTCGAATTGGAGTGCGCACCGCGTTCGCCAAACCCGATCAGAGTTTAATTATGAATCTGGCAAGCCATTTTACTTTACGGGGGAAATGGTCTTCCCATGGATGTTCGACCAATACGTTAACCTCAAGCCACTAAAAGACGCCGCAGAAATATTAGCCGCGAAAGAAGATTGGGCTGCGCTGTACGATCAAACACAGCTGGCTCAAAACAAAGTGCCTGTCAGTTGCGCCGTTTACGCCGATGATATGTTTGTTGAAATGGATATCAGTCGAGAGACGCTCGCGTTAATACCAAATTCAAAAGCGTGGATCACCAATGAGTACGAGCACAACGGTTTACGTGCCGACGGTGAACGTATTCTCGATAGGCTCATAGCCATGGGTAAACAGACCGCAGCTACGTTGAAATAAGCACGGCAGACGTTAGAAAAACGCCTTTTCAGTATGTGGTGAAAAGGCGTTTTATAGCGGTTTATGAACAATGGCGATCAGTCATTCACTCTTTGTCCCTAAACCTTTATCCCTCACCACCTCATGTATAAAACTGCGACATGTCCTTTCCTTGTCAATGACTCCGGTGATTATTTGGTGCTTCTTGCGCCTAACTTTTTTGAAGGGCCTAAAACAGAATAACAGCATAAATCTAAACCAAAAGTATCGGCTCCAACCTACCTAACCCACTATAATTAATGCTTATAATTTGAACACATAGCGGCTTCACCTGCGGACATGCTCCTCCTATCAAAGACCGCCAGGCCCCGCCTACTCATAATATCCGT
The DNA here is from genome assembly GCF_033344475.1 of Vibrio sp. 1288. Taxonomy (NCBI): domain Bacteria; kingdom Pseudomonadati; phylum Pseudomonadota; class Gammaproteobacteria; order Vibrionales; family Vibrionaceae; genus Vibrio; species Vibrio sp. 1288. The sequence continues at coordinate 10,754 of NZ_JAWPOX010000008.1, read as the reverse complement.
ATAATTTGTCCGTATTTCCGACTAGTTTAGTCAGGTATACTTCGTGCCGCTAAAATTTTAAGGTCGTTGACCACCTGTATTTTTAAAGGAAACCTCATGAGTCAGTATGTAGTTTGTGCGCTGTACAAGTTTGTTGAGCTGAATAACTATCAAGAGCTACGCGAGCCATTACTTGCGTTGATGGAAAAACACCATATTCGCGGAACATTACTACTGGCAAGTGAAGGTATCAACGGTACTGTTGCATCTGATCGTGCAGGTATTGATACGCTACTGGAGTGGCTAAACAACGAACCTCGTTTGACTGGCACCGTATACAAAGAGTCGTATTCTGAGACCCAGCCATTCAATCGCACCAAAGTGAAATTGAAAAAAGAGATCGTAACATTAGGTGTTGAAGGTATAGACCCTCGCCACGTAGTGGGTACTTACGTGAAACCTCAAGAGTGGAACGATCTTATTGCTGATCCTGAAGTGTTTGTTGTCGATACACGTAATGATTACGAAATCGAGATCGGGACATTCAAAGGCGCTGTAAACCCAAATACTGAAACCTTTCGTGAATTCCCAGACTATGTAAAAGAAAACATGGACCCGGCAAAACACAAGAAAGTTGCGATGTTCTGTACCGGTGGTATCCGCTGCGAAAAATCAACGGCTTACATGAAAGAGCAGGGCTTTGATGAGGTCTACCACTTAGAAGGCGGCATTCTTAAATATCTTGAAGAAGTTCCTCAAGAAGAGAGCATGTGGGAAGGCGATTGTTACGTATTTGACGGGCGTGTTGCAGTGAACCACCAGCTAGAAAAAGCAGATTACGATTTATGTAACGCTTGTCGTCTACCGATCACTGAAGAAGACAAACAGTCAGAATTGTTCGAGCAAGGCGTGAGCTGTCCAAAATGTCACGGCACACACTCAGAAGAACAAATTGCTCGATTCCGCGAGCGTGAAAAACAAATTGTTCTTGCAGAGCAGCGAGGCGAGCAGCATGTTGGTGGTGAAAGTGCCAAGCAAAGAGAAGCCCGACGTGCCGCTAAGTACGCGCAAAAAGAAGCGCAGCGTAAACAAGACTAAGCCCAACTCTCCTTATATTTAGCGAGCTGCCGTAAGGTGGCTCGCTTTTACTACGCACCAATACTCTTTCAATACAATTTTGTATCCCTCACCAATACCTCTAGTTTATTGTCTCTTTTGCCTTCGGGTAGCCCCACCATTTCATCATAAGCACTTTGATGCACTAAAACCTGCTTATTTGCCTTGATATTCCTGCACTTCTTTTGCATCTCGATCAGGGAATGAGCCCTCAAAAAGATACCGTTGTCATCAGTGATAAATTGCGCTTCTCCATCAATCACGACAGATGCCTGGTACAATGCGAGATCAAGCGAATGAATGACCAATTTGTCTACATAGAAGTATTTTTGTAACTTACTCAATGGTATTGCCATGTGTCACCTCCCTAAAAGTTACCTCTACGTTTTGTGGAATAAAACCGATCATTGGATGAGATTTCTTCGGTTTACTTGCGTACAACATCGGAAACAAAGAGGATTCCGATGCAAACAATCAATGTCGTGTGGTTAAAACGAGATTTAAGGCTGACTGACCATCAACCACTAACTCAAGCATTATCAACAAAGCACCCAACTGTGCTTTTGTATATTGTTGAACCATTGCTATTGAACAACCCACACTATTCTGAGCGCCACTGGCGATTTGTTTGGCAATCACTGCAAGACATGGATGAGACGCTCAAAGCGTATGGGCATCGAATCACGGTGCTGTATGACGATGCCTTAGCATGTTTCCAATCAATTCAAGCGCAATATCAAATCAACGCTGTTTTTTCTCACCAAGAAATAGGACTCAACTGCACCTTTGAGCGCGACAAACAAGTTGCCGCTTGGCTGTATGAGCAGAACATCGACTGGTTTGAGTTCGAACACGGTGCTGTTATCAGAGGTGCAAAAAACCGGCAAGGTTGGGACAAACATTGGGACTCTGTCATGAGAGCCTCAATAAGCCCTATTGAGCTCCAAACCGACTTATTGCATTCATTGGATGCAGAAACTCTCGGCTGTTCGTTTTCGCCACCATCATCCTGGCTATCAAAATGCAAAGGAATGCAAACGGGAGGAAGCCGGCTCGCTTGGAAAACACTAGAGGACTTTTTTCATCGTCGAGGTCGTGATTACTATCGAAGCATTTCTAGTCCCACTGCCTCACGTACAGCCTGTACTCGCCTTTCTCCATACCTCGCTTGGGGTAACATATCCTTGCGTGAAGTTTATCAATACCTTTTGAAACACTGGCAAGTGGCTGGGTTTCGTCGCAGCTTAATTGCATTGTCTTCACGGCTTCATTGGCACTGTCACTTCATCCAAAAATTCGAATCGGAATACGACATGGAGTTTTACTGCGTTAATCGGGCTTACGAACCATTGATTAAACAAAGTAGTACTTTCGATGAAGAAAAGTTAGCAGCATGGAAATCCGGGCATACTGGCGTACCTTTGATTGATGCCTGCATGCGCTGTTTGCACCACACTGGTTACATTAACTTTCGCATGCGTGCCATGCTGGTTAGCTTTCTTACTCACCACATGAACATGAATTGGCGAGTAGGTGTAACGCATTTAGCGCAACTGTTTCTCGACTTTGAGCCCGGAATTCATTACCCACAATTCCAAATGCAAGCAGGAGTAACCGGGACTAACACAATCCGTATTTATAATCCGATCAAGCAAGCCCAAGAACATGCTCCTGACGGCACGTTCATCTACAAGTGGGTACCTGAATTGCAAATGGTTCCTCCCCCTCTTTTATTCGAGCCTTGGACAATGACCCAGATGGAAGCTGTCATGTATCAGTTGCAGCCAGATAGCCGTTACCTTGCACCTATTATCACACCAGACAACGCAGCTAAGGCAGCAAGAGAGCGCTTATGGACGTGGCGGAAACGAGCCGATGTGAAACAAGAAGGCAGACGAATTCTTGCGCGACATGTTAGACCCTCAAAAGAAAGTAGGACGCGATGATCATCTCTCAATCACAATGCGTACAAATGCAAACACACTCCAGGGAACCCGTTGTACCCTCAACTAGTAAGGAACACATTATGTTCAAACGTATCTTAGTTATCGCGGCGACACTGATGGCGACGTTATCTTTTATGCTTCCCGTCAAGGCTCATGAGCATGGCATGATGAAAGCCGATATTGTCGACGTTGCCGCTGAAAACGGCTCTTTCAATACGCTTGTTGCTGCGGTAAAAGCAGCGGGCTTGGTTGACACTCTCAAAGGGGAAGGCCCATTTACTGTTTTTGCACCAACGGATGACGCTTTTGCAAAACTGCCAGACGGCACAGTCGACATGCTCTTAATGCCGGAAAACAAAGACAAGTTAGTATCTGTTTTGACTTATCACGTCGTCCCAGGGAAAGTGATGGCTGCCGATGTTGTTAAGCTAGACAAAGCGACTACGGTTCAGGGGCAAGATGTGATGATTAAAACCATGGGCGATAAAGTCATGGTTAACGATGCAAATGTCATTGCAACCGATGTGAAAGCTAAAAACGGTGTCATTCACGTGATTGATACTGTGATCATGCCGAAATAACACCATTCAAAGGGCGGTACACTCCGCCCTTTAGACAGAACTTCTTCCACCCTTAGCACGATTCCTCTCCACTTATCCCCAACAAATCCCCACTCATTCACGATGACTATAAAAAAAGATAAAGACAAAATTAAAATCAATATCTTGCAAGACAACACTGCACAATATTGACGAGGTTAAGATATCGTTATCTTTCAATTTGAGAACAGGATTCCATGTCAGTGACGTTTACTTTTCCACATGTAAATTCTTAAGCTAAATTTTGGCTGCTCAATCACATTTCGGCAAACCATTCGAAAGGGTGGGACGCAAAGCTTCCGGTCTGTCAGCATTTAAAAATCTAAAAGAATGCTCATGATAGCGGGGTTACCATGACGCAGTGTTACAGAAGTCCAATTTCTGTAGCGTTGCTTTATGCTCAGCATGCGCCGGGGTGTGACACTAGTTTGTCAGCCATAACAGAGGACATGTGATGAAATCATTTCCAACCAAATCCGTACTCGCGTTAGCACTTGCAAGCATTAGCTCAGGTGCTGCGGCTCACGGTTATGTATCAGAAACCAATGGTGGTGTCGCTGCAAGTCGCTCGGCACTATGTAAGTATCCAACGCCAGATACTAACGAAAAAAATAATAACTGCGGTGCGATTCAATATGAACCGCAAAGCGTTGAAGGCCCTGATGGCTTTCCCGAAACAGGGCCTCGCGATGGTAAAATAGCGAGTGCCGAAACCGCTTTAGCAGCTGCCCTTGATGAGCAAACTGCCGACCGTTGGGTAAAACGCACTATTCAAGCAGGTACACAAACTTTTGAATGGACATTTACCGCTAACCACGTGACGCGCGACTGGAAATATTACATCACCAAGCCTGATTGGAACCCAAACGCTTCACTATCACGAGACTCTTTTGATCTAACTCCTTTCTGTGTCGTCGACGGCAATATGGTTCAACCCCCGAAACAGGTAAGCCATCAATGTAATGTGCCTACTCGCGAGGGATACCATGTCATCCTGGCAGTATGGGATGTTGGCGACACTGCAGCCTCATTTTATAACGTGATCGATGTGAAATTTGATGGTGACAGTCCCGTTATTCCAGATTGGAAGCAAGGCGGTCAAATTATTCCTACAATGGATTTAAATATTGGGGATTCGGTTTATACGCGCGTATTTGATCAAGCAGGTGAAAACATAGCGTATAGAACTGAACTAGAAATTACCGATGCAGCAATGGGCCAAGCGAAAAACTGGTCTTACGCACTCGCGACTAAGCTAAACCAAGAACAAGCAAAACTGCAAGCCGGGCAGTATGCAGAGGATAAATTCACTCCTGTTTATGGTACTAATCCGGTGTATCTGCAAGCAAATAGCGGCCTTGAGCGAGTAGAGATCGGCTATAACATTGAAACTCCTGTTCCAGAATACTCACTCACAGTAGATGGCTTAGCAGACGAATATATCATTGAGTCAACACCGACAACGTTGGATCTGACACTAACTGCTGAAGGCGATTTAAATGCAGAACTCACCGTTTACAATCACCATCGCGAACCACTTGCAAGTTGGGCAAACGAAATGAAAGACGGCTCGGTAGAGGCGATATCGCTCGCTTTAAGTAAATCGGAGCCGGGTCACCATATGCTCGTAACACGTATTAAGGATAAAGATGGCAACTTGGTGGATCAGCAAACACTCGACTTTCACTTAAAAGAAGAGTCAGTTACTCCACCACCATCTGATGAGTACGATTTTGTCTTCCCTGAAGGACTATCTAGCTACACGGCGGGCACAAAAGTGCTTGCCAGCGACGGGGGCATTTATCAATGTAAACCTTTCCCATACTCTGGTTACTGTATGCAGTGGAAAGAAAGCGCAAATCATTACGAGCCTGGAATAGGTTCACACTGGGAGATGGCTTGGGATAAAGTCAACTAAATCACCCTTTGAACGTTAAGTAAAAAGAGCCTCACGATGAGGCTCTTTTATAATCAAACGCAAAAATGACAGCTTTCCCGGTCTAAACCATGAACACCAGATAAACTAGTGAGATGCGCTCGCCCCTCAATCAGTCCCATTTCATACCCTTCTAGTAAAACGGATTGTCGCATTGATAAGCGCTGAACATGAAAATTATCTGGTGGGGCAATTACCCTAACATGTGTTCCTGGTGGAGGGTTACGAATAAACTCTAATGATTGATTATAGTTATCTGCACGTCTTAACATCGCATCCGCCATTTTGGGGTGCTCCGCAAAAAGTTTCTTCATCAGCCATGTGGTCTTAACTGGCTTTTTGGCATAATTCAGCGGGTGAGAGAGTACTACGGTTATGTCGCGAGCCCCTCGACGATAAGCTTCACGCACTGGGATAGAGTCCGCGACCCCACCATCGGTATAACAACCACCAGAAAAACAAGGGGTATGCTTGTAGGCAATCGGTAATGCTGTTGTCGCTTCAATCGCATGGTGAAAATTATCAGGTGTCACGCGATAGTAATCTGCCTGCCCTGTATCTACATTTGTTGTCGCTGCGAGAAAAGGAACGCCATTAAACAGTTTATTTTCATCGACGGGATACAAGCGATTAGATTCTTCAAACAACCACTTCACATCGATGAGGTCTCCACCTTTAACGAAGCGAGTCGGGTCAAAAAAGCGTTTGCTTGTGGCCAGCTTAGTAATGACGTTAATACTGCGATGCGGGTAGTCGGTCAAATACCCAATCAAATTTGATGCACCAGCAGATACACCGATTGCAAAATCAAACGGTTTATAACTCTGCTCTAAAAACGCATCTAACACTCCGCTTGCGAAGACGCCTCGCATCGCGCCACCTTCTACTACAATTGCTTTTGTTGCCATATTTCCCCCATTCTCCTTGCCAAAAGAGTAATGAAATTCGTGCAATCACAACAATTGAATATTCTTATTATTGAAATAGGTGAAGTCTATTTATTTCTCTCTTAGAAAATGAAAACTAAAGTTCAAAAAATCCGTACCCGTTAGAAATGTAATTGCGGGCTTAACCAAGGTGGCAAGGTCTAAGAGAAATCTAGGAGAAAACCGTTTTATAGGCTTCGCCCGCGCCATCAATGAACATTTGAGTACCAATAACCGCTAGAATTAAGCCCATCATTTTAGTCACAACATTTAGAGCACTTGGTCCAACCGCTTTGACCAATTTGTCTCCAAATAAAAACAGTACATAGGTGATCACACAGAGGACAGCGAAAGAAACGATAGTAATAATGGTTTGATCGAAACCACCCGCTGTCGCAAAGTTCATCGCGGTAGCAATCGTTCCAGGCCCAGCTAATATTGGCATCGCCAGTGGAGACACTGCAATACTCAATGCCGCCCGTTGCTGAGCTGGTGAATACGCCTTCTCTTTGGTTTTCTGATGCGTCGAATCACCTTGAAGCATGTTAAAACCTATCAAAAACACCAAAATACCGCCTGTTATTCGCAATGCATAAAGCGTGATACCAAACAAATCAAAAATTAACTTACCGGCAATAGAAAATATCGCGATGATAATAAATGCAATAAAAACCGAGCGGAGCGCAATGGAACGGATGGTTTCTTTATCTTCATCAGCAGTTAAACTCAAAAAGATGGGAATATTGGCGATAGGGTTCATGATGGCAAAGAAGCCCATAAACACCGTAACTGTATGAACAATGAGTTCTTTCATATATTCCACTGCATTTAAATTATTGATTCTAAAAACAGTATATACGCTCTCAAACAGAACGAGTGGTGTAATCTCGAATCGTCTTCACACTTATGCGCCAAGCATTGTTTTTCTTTTGAGATAGTTTACCGACTCATCAAATGTCGCTAAGGTGAGTCTTCAGCCTTTAACGTAACAGGGGATGTTAAGTCACCATGAACAGCACGATTCAAACAATTCTCAATCACCGCTCAATTCGAAAATTCACCTCACAACCGATTGAGAGCGAACAATTAGATGCCATTCTTCAAGCCGGCCTTGCGGCGTCCTCATCAAGCATGTTGCAAGTCGTTTCAATTATTCGCGTGACCGACAAAGAAAAACGTACGCTATTAGCTCAATATGCCGGAAATCAAGGGTACGTTGAAAGCGCGGCTGAGTTTTTGGTGTTTTGCATTGATTACCAACGCCACGCCAGTATCAACCCAGATGTTCAAGCTGATTTTACCGAGTTAACGCTAATAGGCGCTGTAGACTCGGGCATCATGGCACAAAATTGCTTGCTTGCGGCGGAGTCGATGGGACTAGGAGGTGTGTATATTGGTGGTTTACGAAACAATGCCCAAAAAGTAGACGAATTATTAGGTTTACCTAAAAATACCGCCATTTTATTTGGTATGTGTCTTGGTCATCCAGATCAAGCCCCTGAAGTAAAACCTCGCCTACCTAAGCATGTCGTGGTGCATGAGAATCAGTATCAAGACCTAAACTTGGATGATATTCAGACGTATGACCAAACTATGCAAAACTACTATGCAAACCGTTCGAGCAATCAAAAACAGAGTACTTGGTCGCAAGAAGTCACCAGTAAACTGGCTGGCGAATCACGTCCGCACATCCTGCCGTATTTGAATGGGAAGGGGCTAGCGAAGAAGTGACCATGTCGAAAGACAACAAAACAAAAAAGAGATCCGAGTCACACTTTTGATAATCCTATTTAATACAACGAGATAATTAGTCGGTAGATTTTCTTGGTTGTATTTTAGAAAGAAAACACTACATATAGAGCTAATAAACAAAATTTGAGCTAATTGAACAAGTTTTTTATCCGAAATATGAAATCTTGTAAGTGAAAACATAAAAATACGATATTTATCTGGACACTTGCTGCATTATTGTCTATTGCTCTAATCATTGAAATTCATTAGAGTTCATGCCTCCAAATGCAATCAATCCCTTATTGAGCACTTTATAAATAGAAGAAGGTGGTGCTTATAAGGTTATGTTGTGAAGTCTTTTCTGGAAAAGAATGTTGCTACCAGCAACTCGCTCTTTACGTCAGATGAATGAAAAAACATGAATTTCAAACATAAAAAGCTAGCTAGTTTAGTGCTCTCCTCAGTACTTCTTTCTGGATGTACTGTACCCGGTAGTCACCTTTCCACAGATGGAAAAAACTTCGTCGAAGACAGCAATGTTAGTCGCACTTCTGATTTCAATGTTTTTCCACTTACACTTGATAAAGTATCTCAACTTAAAAGTTTGGGGATAGAAGCCAAATCCAACCCTGAACTAGATCGCCAACTTAGCGCTTATGAGTATGAGGTTGGCCCTGGAGATATACTAAACATTACTATTTGGGATCACCCAGAACTAACTATTCCTGCTGGTTCTTATCGCAGCTCTGCTGAAGCGGGGAATTGGGTACATGCTGATGGTACTATCTTCTATCCATATATAGGTATTGTTGAAGTTGCGGGTAAAAACGTTCGTCAAATTCGTGCTGATATTTCTCGCCGATTAGCAAAGTACATAGAAAGTCCTCAAGTGGATGTCAGCGTAGCAGCTTTTCGTTCGAAAAAATCCTACATTACTGGTGAAGTAAGTAATCCTGGACAACAACCAATCACCAACATCCCACTCACCTTGTTAGATGCAATTAACCGTGCAGGTGGATTAGCCGAAAACGCCGACTGGAAAAATGTAACACTGACAAGAAACGGCATAGTTGAAAACATATCTCTTTATGCGCTGATGCAAGAAGGCGACCTCACTGAAAATAGGCTACTTCAACCAGGTGATATCATCCATGTGCCAAGAAATGATTCACAAAAGGTTTTCGTTATGGGTGAAGTTAACGATCCTAAACTACTGAAAATAGATCGCGCTGGCATGAGCCTTACGGAAGCTTTGAGCAACGTTGGCGGTATTAATCAGATATCAGCGGATGCGACAGGTGTATTCGTAATTAGGAGGTCACAAGACGCAGGTTCACTGGGCGACATATATCAACTTGATGTCTCCGATGCGGCAGCGCTCGTTATTGGTACTGAATTTGCTCTGAAACCGTATGACATCGTTTATGTCACTGCGGCGCCTATCAGTCGTTGGAATCGCGTTATTGCACAACTAGTACCTACCATCTCAGGCTTCAATGAACTTACAGAAGGCGTCCTTCGAGTCAGGACTTGGCCATAGAAAAAGCATTCTGAAGGGCTTGTTTGAACATAAACAAGTCATTCAAACGTTGTCTATAAGGAGCAAAACATGTTTTCGAACATTCTTGTCGTGTGTGTAGGTAATATTTGTCGCTCTCCCACAGGAGAGCGGTTACTACAGCAACTACTCCCAGATAAACAGATTTCTTCGGCGGGTATTGCCGTAGAAAAAAGTCGCCTAACCGGAAAGCCAGCAGATGAAACCGCCAGACTTGTCGCGTCAGAACGTGGTATCTACCTGCTAGACCACAAAGCGCAGCAGCTAACCGCTAAGTTGTGCGCAAAACAAGACCTAATATTGGTGATGGAACAAGGTCATATCGATGCTTTGACGGAGCTGGTACCAGAGGCTAGAGGTAAAGCAATGTTATTTGGTCACTGGATAGGTTCCGTGGATATTCCAGATCCATACAGACAGAGTAGAGAAGCCTTTGAGCATGCATTATCTCTGATTGAAAATGCTGCTCATGCATGGGCAAAAAAAATATAAATTCAGATCACTTGGCGAAATAAAAAATAATGGCTAACCAAACAATACAACCATCTGCTCTTGCTGATGATGAGATCGACCTAGGCAAGCTCTTCGGCATATTGATAGACGCGAAATGGTTTATCATCAGTATTACACTCTTTTTTGCAACATTAGGTATCGCGGTCGCGTTGCTATCAACTCCGATTTACAAAGCCGACTCGTTAATACAAATCGAAAAGAAAAGTTCAGGTGGTATTTCGGCGATGGTCGGTGACATGGGAGAACTCTTTTCTGCCGAATCATCTGCAACTACAGAAATTGAAATAATTAAATCGAGAATGATTCTTGGCGATACCGTTGATAAGTTTAACTTAACAACCATTGCCACTCCTGATTACTTACCTTTTGTTGGGGCTATGTTCCCTTTAACTGTTGTTATACTTAAAGTAGGCAACGATTGGAGGGAACTCCTATGCTTCAGTCACAGTT
>NZ_JAWPOX010000089.1:0-1524 GCF_033344475.1 Vibrio sp. 1288 | reverse complement strand
CTAATTCTTGATTGATATTTGAACAACCACTTAAAAAAAGTAACACCAAAAGAGAGAAATAGTTTTTTATATTCATTATCCTAGCATCCTCATTATCCCTGGCGCTGCGATTAGAACAACAATAGGAATCATGATAAAAGCGATCATTGGGATCGACATTTTTGCCCCCATCTTGCCGATTTTCTCTTCCAGTTCGAGCATGTTTATTTCTCGAATATCAGAAGCAAGAGAGGCTAACACTGCACCCACGGATGACCCGTACTTTAAGCTTTGAGTAAGCGTCATGACGAAGCTTTGTGCTTCCGTCGTTGGGACTAAGTCGTAAAACTCGGTGAGAGCTCGGTCTAACCCAACAATTTTGGCCCGTTCTGACGTTTTCTTAACGACATAAGCAAGGTTTTCATCGACCGTTTTTAGCTCGTTCGACAAGTAATCCAAGCTTGCTTCTAACGTCATCCCCGTGTGTACACAAACGTTCATCAAATCCAGTAAGAAAGGCAGCCGACTACTTACATGTCGCACGTTTGCATTCCCTCGCGATGAGATATACATATCCGGCGCGATCAAACAAACAAGCATAGAAAGCGAGAATGAAATAAACGCGGAGGAAAACTCCATCTCTCCTTGAATGTAAGAGTAGCCAATAAACGCTAAACAAAAAACCAAGGGTATAATTTTCAATAAATAATAGGCTTGAGCAATAAACTCGCTATGAATACCTGCTCTAACCAAATTATTTTTTGTTTCTTCTTTATTAAAAGATAATCGAGAAAGATGTAACGATAATTTGTCAACAAAAGGCGTTTTTTCTTGGGTTGAATCAATAATCTTTTTTGTTGAAATATTTGCTTTGGTTTTATCAAACACCTTTAACGAGTAATACGCGGCAGATAACGAGATAATTAAACCGAGCGCTAAGAAGATTAACTTAATATCAACCATTACCTAACTCCTCTTAATATCATGTAGATAAAGAAAAACCCAATAGCTTCACTAACCAAGACATAATAAAAGATGGGTTTTCCCCCTTCTTCAAACATTACGAAGTTATAGTTTTCCGGGCTGGTCACTTTCAAAATCATGATAAAGATAACTGGCAACGCCGCGATGATTTTTGCTGATGCACGCGCTTCCGACGTCAACGCATTTTTCTTTTTCTCGATTGCCCTCGCTTCAAACATGATTCGGTTGATGCGGTTAATCACGTCTTTTAGCTGCCCACCTCGACTCAAGTTGATTCGAATTGTTGCGGCAAAGAAAAAGTACTCAACGTAAGGAAACGAAGCTGCACTTCGTGCCAATACATCGTCTGGGTCTTCACCAATCAGAAGTCGTTCTGACATCTTTTTGAACTCTTCGCCAACTTCATTATCAAGCTGAGTTCCAACGTATTCGAAGGCATGAACAATACTTTGTCCCGAAGAGAGTGCACCCGACAATATGTTTAGTGCATCTGGAAAGTTGTCCTTGAATCGCTGCGCTTGGATACCACTTAATTTGAGGATAAACATCACAAATAATATT
>NZ_JAWPOX010000896.1:0-573 GCF_033344475.1 Vibrio sp. 1288 | reverse complement strand
CTCGAGATGCTAGACTGGCATTCACTCAAGCGGGGATACCTACCTATCGTACGCCGGAAAGCGCGGTCGTTGCGTACATGCACCTCGTTGAATATAGGCGAAACCAGAAACAGTTGATGGAAACGCCAACAACAGCAGAGCCGCTGCACTCAGGTAGCGTAAATTCTGCAAAAGAATGGGTAAACGAACGACTACTGGATAAAAACACAGTTACACTGGATACACACCAAACTAGCCCACTATTTAAGCTTTTTGGCTTTAATGTTTTGCCTACTTGGATAGCATCGGATGAAATCGAAGCTGTTCACATGGCAGAAAATATTGGATACCCGGTAGCCGTGAAGCTTCGCTCTCCTGATATTCCTCACAAATCAGACGTACACGGCGTGGCGCTTAATTTGAGAAATAGTCGAGAAGTTTCTAACGCTGCACAATCGATTTTAGATACCGTCAAATTTAGTTACCCATCTGCAAACGTACACGGCCTGCTAGTTCAAGGCATGGCGAAGCTTGGCAGCGCGGAAGTGTTGCGAATCAGTTTCGCGGTGGAGAGCGTATTTGTGCACGTCAGTC
>NZ_JAWPOX010000895.1:0-573 GCF_033344475.1 Vibrio sp. 1288 | reverse complement strand
TTTCACATAATCGAGCTGTTCAACGGCGCTCATCATGGCGAGATGCTTAGTGCTCGTCCCCAAGTTTTTCGCGGTTGCGGGCATGAACTGAATCAGACCTGTCGCACCACTCCCAGAGCCGTTTCTAATGCTAGGGCTGAACGTTTCAGCCGTCTCAAAGGCCATACAAGCCATTAGATGATTCGGGTTGATTTCTAGCTCAGAGCAAATTTCGACCACTTTGCTTTTGAATGCAGGGCTAACTCGCTGTCCCCATGCCAAAACATGCTCAGAAGGCTCTTGAAATGGCTCGGGAGAAAAAATACATCGATGGGAACGTTGGGAATAAAAAGGAAGCTTTTTAATGAGGCGCTGTTGCCTGCCCTTCAACATGGAAGTAAAGGAAAACAATACAGCTTTGAGTGGCTGCCGTTTTTTAAACTTTACTAATCTATACAGTCGCTTAGATACCTTTTTCACGACATAACCAAGTTGAGGGAACACTCCCAAAATGTAATCCATTTCCTACAAGTTTTATAGAAATATCAGCTACAACAAATATTTATGTGACCAAGGTCACTTTTAGCGCAATTT
>NZ_JAWPOX010000894.1:0-573 GCF_033344475.1 Vibrio sp. 1288 | reverse complement strand
TCAGCAATCGAAGCACCAAGTCTCGACGCTCTTTGGTGCGCTCAGGATAGCGAACAGGATTGTAGTACGACGGTCCTTTCACCATGCCCACCAGCATCGCAAGTTGATCAATTCGCAACTCTTGGATTGGCTGCCCAAAGTAGTAGCGCGATGCTAAGCCAAAACCGTGGATCGCTTCGCCGCCGCTTTGACCCAAATACACTTCATTGAGGTAGGCTTCTAAAATGCGGTCTTTGCTGTAACGGTAATCAAGAATAAGCGCAATATAAGCTTCGCGCACCTTACGCCACAGCGTTTTATCACGGGTTAGAAATAAGTTTTTCGCTAGCTGCTGCGTTAATGTACTGCCACCTTGAACGGTGCGACCCGCTTTGATGTTCGCCACTAAAGCACGGGCAATAGCCAATGGTGAAACACCATCATGCTGATAGAAGTCTCGGTCTTCTGTCGCCAACAAGGCATCAACTAAAATTTCAGGGAATTGGTCACGACGTAAGAACAGACGTTGCTCATCACGATCTTTTTCAAGCATCCCCAGCATCTTTGGCTCAAGGCGCAAGTAGCCCAGATCGC
>NZ_JAWPOX010000893.1:0-574 GCF_033344475.1 Vibrio sp. 1288 | reverse complement strand
ACGAGTGGGATCATCCGATTGAAAACGTCGACATCAGTAAAGCGTATCCCGATTTTCCAACTTGGGTAACCAGCAGTGGCGAGTCAGAAACAACGTGGTACCAAGCCTCAACCGCTAACAAAGTAATTCCTGCAACTCAGCAGTAAGGAGCCTGACATGAAACATTCTACAAAACTGCTTATGACGACGTTGATTTCGGCATTAACCGTAGCTTGTGGAGGCGGCGGTGGAGGTGGTGGCTCAACTACGCCTCCGGCACCAACACCGACGCCATCGGTTCAAGTTCTCGACAATACGGCTGACATCGTGGCGGAACGAGACTTCTCATTCGATATTGGTGAAAAAATTACCTTATCTGTGAATTATACCGGTTCGACCGAGGGGGCGTTGCACTTGTATTCGAAAGCGGCGTATACCACCGCAAATGGCGATGTGATTGCCGACCCGACATCTCGTATCACGACGTTGTATCCAAACATGGCGGGTGACGTAGAGCTCGAAGTGAATGGCAACTGGACACATCTTTATGCGCAATGGGTGCCGATGAGTGCGCAAGAGTCTGAGCAAAATTGGT
>NZ_JAWPOX010000892.1:0-574 GCF_033344475.1 Vibrio sp. 1288 | reverse complement strand
CGTCCTTGTTTGCGTTGTCGTCCAGACAGCGCACCGGGATCGTGGGCATGGAAAGGTGTAGAAACAACATTTCAACGCGCGATTTCGTTGATTGAGCGAGGAGAGCTGCATCACCACTCGGTGTCTGAACTGGCAGAGCGCGTTGGGATTTCTGATCGTTACTTGCGCATGTTGTTCGAGCAGTATCTCGGCATGTCACCAAAACAGTACGCGCAATATCAGCAGTTAATGTTCGCCAAACAGTTGCTGCATTCCAGTTCGATGTCGGTTACGGAAGTCGGCTTCGCCGCCGGTTTTAACAGCACGCGCCGTTTCAACGATGCGTTCCAAAAGTTTCTGAAGCTCACGCCTTCTCAAGTTCGTCGAAGAGAATTTGATGGCGTGAGCACGAATCGAATTGCGTTGTCTTATCGTGGCGAGTTGAATTGGCAACACATGCTGGATTTTTACCGATTAAGAGCCATTGAGGGCGTGGAGCGGGTGAGTGGCGAGAGTTACCAACGCAACGTTTGTTTGGATAACAGCAAAGCGTGGTTTAAGGCGATCAAAGGTGAAGGAAACCTTGAGTTTGAAT
>NZ_JAWPOX010000891.1:0-574 GCF_033344475.1 Vibrio sp. 1288 | reverse complement strand
GTCGGTCCTGGTCGTGGTTCGGGTGCCGGTTCTTTGGTGGCCTACGCGCTGAAAATCACCGATCTTGATCCGCTTGAATATGACTTGCTCTTCGAACGTTTCTTGAACCCAGAACGTGTATCCATGCCCGATTTCGACGTCGACTTTTGTATGGATAAGCGTGACCAAGTGATTGATCACGTTGCCGAAATGTACGGTCGCGATGCCGTATCTCAGATCATCACATTCGGTACGATGGCGGCGAAAGCAGTAATCCGTGACGTTGGTCGTGTTCTTGGTCACCCATTTGGTTTCGTTGACCGTATTTCGAAACTGGTTCCGCCAGATCCGGGTATGACGCTAGAAAAAGCGTTTAAAGCCGAGCCTGCTCTGCCTGAGCTTTATGAGGCCGATGAGGAAGTTAAAGAACTCATCGATATGTGTCGCCTATTAGAAGGTTGTACACGTAACGCCGGTAAGCACGCGGGTGGTGTTGTAATTTCACCAACCACGATTACAGACTTTGCGCCAATTTATGCGGATGCGGAAGGGCATTCCCCCGTAACTCAGTTTGATAAGAACGACGTAGAAACTG
>NZ_JAWPOX010000890.1:0-574 GCF_033344475.1 Vibrio sp. 1288 | reverse complement strand
AAAGACATCATGATGTCTGCACCCGTCAATCGCTCTTCTACGAGGTAGGTTTTTCCTTCTAACGCTTGTTCGAAGTAGCTCAATACATTCATTGCTTCTTTGTCGGCGTATGCAGGCAAAAACTGCATCGAGTTCGGCTCTTTACTGATGAATATTTTCAATAGCATCGGCAAAATAGCGGAGCTTTCTGCAAAGTGCATCCATTGTAAATATTCAGTATGCGCTTTTGTACCACGCTTAGGGGCAAGCGCTCCATCACTGTACTTTTCAATCAAGTATTCAGTCATGGCTCCTGATTCAATAATAAACTCACCATCATCTTCAAGGAGTGGCGACTTACCAAGTGGATGAACGCTCTTTAGTTCTGGCGGTGCCATGAAAGTCACTTTGTCACGAACGTAAGGCACGATTTCGTATTCCACGTTGAGCTCTTCAAGTAACCAGATAATACGCTTAGAGCGTGACTGATTCAGATGATGAAGTTTTATCATTTGTTATCCCTTCCTTATTGCGGGTTGTTATAGTGGGTCGTTGATTTTTACAACAAGCTTGCCAAAGTTTTTGCCTTCTAGCA
>NZ_JAWPOX010000889.1:0-574 GCF_033344475.1 Vibrio sp. 1288 | reverse complement strand
CAGCGGTTGAGATGACTTGCTGAACGTCTTTGATGCTCAATCCATATCTCGCAGCAGCGCGGCGTTTAATGTCGATTGTTACGTAACGGCCACCAGCTACACGCTCGGCATAAACCGATGAAGTGCCGCGAACGTTGTTCAAGATAGGTTCTAACTGCGCGCCAATCTTTTCGATCTCTTTCAGATCTGGGCCTGCGATTTTGATCCCGATTGGCGTCTTAATGCCCGTCGCAAGCATGTCGATACGCGTTTTGATCGGCATTACCCATGCGTTGGTTAGCCCCGGGAACTGCACGAGATTGTCGAACTCTTTGCGCAATGACTCTGTGGTCACGCCTTCACGCCATTGGTCATGAGGTTTGAGCTGAATTACCGTTTCAATCATGGTGAGTGGTGCAGGGTCGGTGGCGGTTTCTGCACGGCCAATCTTGCCCCAAACCGTTTTGACTTCCGGTACGGTTTTGATCAGCTTGTTCGTTTGCTGAACCAACTCACGTGCTTTACCGATGGAAATGCCCGGGTAGGTGGTCGGCATGTACATCAAATCGCCTTCATCCAATGGTGGGATGAATTC
>NZ_JAWPOX010000888.1:0-574 GCF_033344475.1 Vibrio sp. 1288 | reverse complement strand
ATAAATATCTGGCAGATCACGAATGATTGCTTGACCCAACTTAGCTATATCATGCGGTGTTGAATACAAACCATCGCTATCTAAACCGTGAGGGTTAGTAAATGAGGAATTCGTCAAACCAAGTTGACTCGCCCAACTATTCATTAAGCTAACAAAGCCTGCTTCGCTGCCAGCGACGTGCTCTGCAATGGCAACACTAGCATCGTTTCCTGACTGAACCACCAATCCTCGATATAAATCAGACAGAGACACAGATGTGTTTACTTCGATGAACATTTTGGAAGAATCTGGGAAGTTTTTCGCCCAAGCGTTGCGACTAATGACAACTTGATCATCGAGACTGATATTGCCAGCGTTTACTTCTTGTCCTGCAACATAAGCAGTCATCAGCTTAGTTAAGCTCGCAGGGTTTAATCGCTTGTCTGCATCGCGCTCTACCAACACTTTACCTGTGTGATAGTCCATCAGTACATAACCGCGAGAGCTTAATTCAGGTGCATTAGGGACAACTGTTGGTGCAGCAAAGGCAAAGTGAGGGAAGGTAACAAGGCCGGTAAGGAAAGTCATGTTGAAT
>NZ_JAWPOX010000887.1:0-574 GCF_033344475.1 Vibrio sp. 1288 | reverse complement strand
CATGATGTTTTGGTTGAACAATTTGGTTCAGCATCGTTAACGTCACGTTGACTTCACCCACACCACGCTTTTCCGTTTTAAACGGGCATGTACCCAGCGCTTGCACTCCTATGTCCATTTGCGACATTTGTGCCACATCACGCACCGCTCCGTACACGATGATACCTTCCCAACCATTTTCGATACCGAGTATCGCCAGCTGATCACCAAGCAGCGCTTTTTGGCAGGAACCGTGTCCATCAACAATCAAGACTTTGCCAGTGCCATCCTGTTCTAGAACTTCACGTACTTTAGAATTATCGTGATAGCAACGCACTGTGACAATTTCGCCATGAAAGGCGGTACGTTGACCAAAGTTCTGTAGCGGTAAATTTAGCAACGTCACTTGGTCTTCGAATTGATCACAAATATCTGGTGTTATGTCTCTCATATTTCCTCCGTGAATTTGCTCGCTCGGGCATAACCCCAACGAGAGATATCCTGTTATACGAGCCTGTCGTTAATTTTTCCTAGCCAATGTTTTTTGCTCGGTGCCGCGCACGCAACTAAGTAAAGATCACTATCTATCACATAG
>NZ_JAWPOX010000088.1:0-1566 GCF_033344475.1 Vibrio sp. 1288 | reverse complement strand
GTTGGTACTGATTGAAACCTTGAGTCTGTGATGATCTTCTGCAAAGGCAGAAATAGCTTCAAGCATTTCTGCCGATGTATGGTTTGACTCAAGTGGGAAGCGACTGATATTCAGTTGCGCCAGATGCTCTTGCGTCGGATTGATACGGCCCCAGGACACATAGCGCTCAGCTGTCGGGTGAGCCTCTGCAGAGGCGATGATGTCCAATACCTGATGTAAAGAGGGGAGAGATGCGTGATCAACATAAACTTCCAGTGATGGAGACACCACGGACACTTTTGCATCGGTTGAGTACTGATCACCATTCTTAATGGTTCATTTAAACTGGAAGCGATAATCATCATAGTTGTCCAGTTTTGGAGCGGTAAGTGTCAGATTGACGGTTTGGCTTGTGTCAGAAGGAATAATGGATATCGAACCACATGTTTGAGTCCAGCTGAAACTTTCTAAATCGGGATTGCTGTCGTTTTGAATCGGATTAAGGGTAAATTCTTGATTGTCTATGACATCGAATTTGACGCTGTTGTTGTGGGTCTGATGATCGTCATCAGAGCAGCCTGCGAGAATTGCAGCTGTTAAGAGTAGCCAAGGCTTAACGTCCATTTAGAGGTCCCGATGTGAAAAGGTGAAAACTCCGCATTAAATATTATTTACGACGGCGTTGTCTGTGATGTAAGTAGCAGCTTAAGGCTTAATTGTCTGCAGGGTGAGGTCGTGAACGTTTTTTAAGCAAAATGACGACTAATTTGACGATCCCATTTATTAGCTGTGATCTTATACTCCCTTTTTAGGGAAAGCATCATGCACATCGATCACTTCAAAGAACATTTTCAAACGATTACTGATCTACGCCAAATCCCTAAGGTCACTTACTGCCTCTTCGAAGTCCTTTTGGCTCGCTATGTGCGGTTATTGCTGGTGCGAAAGGTTGGTTTGATATCCGTGAATACATTCTCGGTCATCATAATTGGTTTAAGCGCAATGGCCTGTTTTTACATAGTGTTCCTGTTGATGACACGATTGCTCGAATAATCTCAACGATTGACCCCGAGCATTTCATGAATGCTTCATTAACTGGATGTCATCAATACACACCCTTACCGAAGGTCAAGTGATTGCGATTGATGGCAAAACACTTCGAGGCTCATACAATCGTGAAGACAGGGCGAGCACCATTCATATGATCAGTGCTTATGCATCGTCAAACAAGCTCGTGCAAATTAATTGATCGCGTGTTCGAATGATTTCTTATCGGAAGAAAACGGAAGAAATTTACCATGATGATGGTTTGACGTTGATCATTGGATGGTATGACCATAAGCATGAACACGATGGTGGCTTCAAATCGCTTGGTGTTCATTGGGGGATTACCCTAAATCTAGGGGGGTATTAAGCCCTTGTGTGATACCAGAAGTCACTAGAAAATCAATGTTGGCAGGACTTCTTCATAAAGCAATTATTGATGGTAATCATGAAGAAAAGAAAGCATTAAGCAAGGCTACACAAAGACCCCTCCACTTCGTTACGTTGTCATTGTGCCTTGTAAGGGACGCTACGCTCCCTTAA
>NZ_JAWPOX010000886.1:0-574 GCF_033344475.1 Vibrio sp. 1288 | reverse complement strand
CCTTTAAGAGTGGTTATGATGTTGTCACTTTAATTGAGGTTAGGTGAACTGATGCCACACAATTTTTTAGATCGAAAGAAAAAACCTTTGAGTTCTTCTGGCGGAGGTTATAAGCCACTCCATGAAGAAGAATCATTAAGAAAACCACAAGCTCGAGAAGAAACGGTTAGAGAGCGAGCAGCCCGCCAACGTCGAGAGCGTCAAGCTGAGTTGACGTATACCCAAGAAGATTACGCCCGTTGGGAACGAAATCGAAAAAGAAGACAGCTAGAGGTCGAAGCTCAAAAGGCGATTGAAGAATTATTAATTTTTCTTCCCGCATTGGATCTGGAAACTTCGGTTCACAGCCAAGCGGTAAAAGAATTTAGCGAAGCGTTCGATGTTATCTTGAAAGGGTACAACGGGGGCAATGTTTCCTATGAGACTGGATATGATCTTATTCATCAGGTCAAAAATGGTTTCATTGAGGGGGGCGGTGCGCTTAGAAAAATCGAAGAGAATCGTTTGTCACGCCAGACAGAAAAAGCTGATAATTTCTCTCAAGATGGCAGCTATCGACGCAATCTAGTAGTGA
>NZ_JAWPOX010000885.1:0-575 GCF_033344475.1 Vibrio sp. 1288 | reverse complement strand
GGGGATGCCTGAAATCAGAAAACCGCAGCTTGTAAAAGCGACCATGTCTGTGATTGACAGAGTCGGTTTACATGCTGCGAGCATCTCGTTGATCAGTAAAGAGGCTGGAGTATCAACGGGGATAATTAATCACTACTTCGGTGGTAAGCATGGGTTGTTAGAAGAAACCATGCGCGAGATCCTTCGTCAGCTTTCTTCAACAATCACTGGGAAGCTTCGTGTGTTGCCAGCAGATGCTCATCATCAGCGTATCAACGCCATTATTGACGGCAACTTTGTTGGTTATCAGGCAGAAAACAAAGTGGCTAAAACGTGGTTGGCTTTCTGGTCTTACTCTATGCATGACGAGCAACTTAAGCGTTTGCAACGAGTGAATGAACGACGTCTGTTGTCCCATCTAAGAAGAGAACTAAAAGCACTATTAAGTGCGGAGCAAGCAGAATTGGTTGCTCACGGGATAGCATCACTGATTGACGGTATATGGCTACGCGGCACGCTCAACCCGCAAGGCATCGATGCTGATAAAGCGAGGATCATCATCAACGATTATCTCGAAAAGCAGCTAACGTTTTACT
>NZ_JAWPOX010000884.1:0-575 GCF_033344475.1 Vibrio sp. 1288 | reverse complement strand
CGCTTTCAACCAGCAGGACACATTTTAGGGTCTGCATATGTTGAGTTTCGTTTATCAAACAATGAGGTTGTTGTGTTCTCAGGGGATTTGGGCCCTCGTAACACGCCTCTCCTACCGGATCCGGTATCGCCTGAAAAAGCTGACTATTTGTTTATCGAGTCGACATACGGCAATAAAGTTCACGAAGATGTAGAGTCTCGCAGTAGGCGATTGCTTTCTATTATTGAGCATGCACTTCAGGATGGTGGCGTAATTGTTATACCGGCTTTTAGCGTCGGGAGAACTCAAGAGTTACTCTTTGATATAGAACAGCTTATTCATGAGCACGCTTTGCAAGATTCACTGCCTATTATTCTTGATTCTCCTTTGGCTAAAAAGGTAACTAATACCTATCGCCAATTTAAAAAGCTTTGTGGAGCAGAAGCGAAAGAGCGGCTCGAGCATCACCGACATCCTCTTGCATTTGATCAATGTATTACTGTCGAAAGCCACACTGACCATTTAAAGCTCGTGAATCGACTCGCGAGCACAGCAGAAGCTGCTATCGTAGTTGCGGCCTCAGGAATGTGTGAAGG
>NZ_JAWPOX010000883.1:0-575 GCF_033344475.1 Vibrio sp. 1288 | reverse complement strand
ACTTTATTCCGTTCGGAAAAACACCCCATAACATTAAATAAGGTTTCACGCCGTTTGGATTCCCGCGAACCGTTCTCGCGGGGGAAGGTTATGCCGTTATACACAACATCAAAGGACAATAAGAACTGGAATCCGCCGTACCAGATCAACCCCAATCCAGAATATCGCTATTTTTCCGCTCACTTGGCCCAGGCATCCTAATGGCTTCTGCGGCGGTGGGTGGCTCTCACCTTGTAGCCTCAACCAAAGCGGGTGCCATCTATGGCTGGCAACTTGCCGCACTCATCCTGCTCGTAAACCTGTTTAAATACCCATTTTTCCGAGCTGGCGTGCAATACACGATGGGCACAGGGCTTACGTTAGTCGAAGGCTACGCGAGACTGGGGCGCCCTTACCTTTGGTTGTTTCTGTTCTTAAGTGTGGTGTCGGCGGTGATCAACACCGCAGCATTGTTGATGTTTAGTGCGAGCTTGCTGGGTTACTTCATACCGTTTTCACTGTCGATGGCATCGTTGAGCATCATCGTTTTGGTCACGTGTTTGATCATCTTATTCGCCGGCCATTACAAAGCACTC
>NZ_JAWPOX010000882.1:0-576 GCF_033344475.1 Vibrio sp. 1288 | reverse complement strand
ATCGCCGAAGATGAACCTTTGTTCCTTGAACAGTATTTAGAAGACGACGCCCAAAAGCTGGTTTCTAACGTATTTAACTGCGACGTAAAACGTTCGAACTTAGTGGAGTTTGGTCACTTGGCATCTTTCGCTAAGGGCATGTCATCTCTTCACTTCTACCTCATCGCAGAAATGCTGGTCAACCTCGGTTTTGAATGGTGCATCTTCACCGCGACAGACCCACTTCACGCCATGATGGCGCGCTTAGGATTGGAGCCTCATATCATCGCGCAGGCCGATCAAAATAAAGTCCCCTATGCCAAGTCCACTTGGGGTTCGTACTACGAACATCAACCGCGTGTGTTAGCTGGCAATCTGCAAAAAGGACTCGAGCGTCTTCGATTAGTCCAAGAAAGAAAACGCAAACAAGCCTAGATAGAAAAGTAAACGTCGTTAAAACCGCAAACACAACCAGAACAACTTGGTTAAACACAACGCCAGAATATAGGTGATGTATGAATATTCTCCTCGATGCCATTACAAAATGGGCAAAAACGACACCAGATCGAGTAGCACTTGTCGGCTACGAAGCGAATC
>NZ_JAWPOX010000881.1:0-576 GCF_033344475.1 Vibrio sp. 1288 | reverse complement strand
CTGTTACCCAAATTGGCGATACCCACTTGCAGTCCAGATACCCAATCGTATTTCGCTCCGCCTTCTTTTACTGTTTTACCACGCGCCAAACAGTCATTCACCAGCGATGAGCAGAAAATATCTTGCGCTTGCTGCTCAAGCACGCTGTCGACTACGGTATCGATCTCAATCGATTTACGTGTGTAGTAGCGAATTTGCTCCGCCCAAGAAGCGGTGACTTGATCAAAACTCTCGAAGTTGCCTTTTGCTAGCGACTTATCATGCGGCAAGAAGGCTTTGCCCGTCGTTGCATCCACACCTTCGTTAAGCGCCGCCAGTAAAATACGCGCAAAATTAATAAAGCTCATGCCCGTGCAACGGTAACCCCATTTGCCTGGAACAGCGGTTTCAATACAGCCAATAGACGCATAGTTGTAAGCATCTTCTTTCTCGACACCTAGCTTGATGAACTCTGGAATGACGATTTCATCGTTGTTGAATGCAGGCATACCGAATCCGCATTTGATCACTTCAATACAGCCCATCAAGAACTCTTGATTCAGACATTCATGATAGCGAACACTCAAGTTCGGTTGT
>NZ_JAWPOX010000880.1:0-576 GCF_033344475.1 Vibrio sp. 1288 | reverse complement strand
AATAGACCTATGGCGTACCATTCTGGCACTTTGCCTGTCGAAACAGTCAGAAACACGACGGCGAAGATATCTTGCATAACCAAAATACCGATGGCCAGTGTGGCGTATGTCGCGTTGAGTTCACCTTTTTCCTGCAGTGTTTTTACCGCGAAAACAGTGCTAGAGAAGGAAAGTGCAAAGGCTAGGAGCAATATCTGCCCGCTTTCCATACTTGCAAGGGACGTTAATCCAAGCAGTTTCAGCCCTGACAACGCAAGGGCAAAAAAAGCGGTTGAAAGAATATTGTGCGCTGTTGCGCCGCCCCAAATTTCTTTGGAAAGCAATGTTTTTACATCGAGCTTTAAGCCAATAGTAAAAAGCAAAAGAGTAACGCCGAGATCAGCCAGAGTGACAATAACGTCATTACTTTGATAGCCAAAGGCATGTAAGCCAAAACCCGCTAGTAGAAAACCGACTAGAGGGGGAAGGCTGCATTTGAGCGCGATGAAGCCTGCTAAAAAAGCCGTTGTAATTAGAATAATTTCCATACTGTTGAGCTAGATTCCTGATATACGAAAACGGGCTGTGAAAACACAG
>NZ_JAWPOX010000879.1:0-576 GCF_033344475.1 Vibrio sp. 1288 | reverse complement strand
AACCGCGCGATGCTGGCTGAATTCTTGGTAGCTTTTCCAATCGATATTATTAGTGGCATTACCGATACGAAAGACTGAATACAGCAGTAAGTTCACTTGGCCTGAGCGTCCGCCGACAATCAGGTCCGTTCCTGAAATGGTGTTCGCAAAGCTGTCTTTTGCTTGAGTGCGGATACGTTCTACGCCAAGCAGCAAGATTACCGATATTGCTACCGTCATGATCGTCAACACCGCTGTCGCTTTGCGGTTCATCAAGCTTTTCCAAGCGAGTTTGATTACAGCACTCACGCTAGCACCTCCATGTTACTGCTTTGGTTTATTTCTGGCAGATTAATGGTGCGATCGAACAAGCTTTCCAGAGTTGGATCATGGCTGACAAAGATTAATGTCGCGTTGGCTTGATTAGCCTGTTCCATCAGCAGTTCGATGAACGCCATGCGATTATCATGATCGAGTGCAGATGTCGGCTCGTCAGCAATGACTAACGCAGGATGCCCTATCAGCGCACGAGCTGCCGCCACTCGCTGTTGTTGTCCAATACTCAGCTCTGACACTGGGCGAGAGTGTAAATTTGTC
>NZ_JAWPOX010000878.1:0-576 GCF_033344475.1 Vibrio sp. 1288 | reverse complement strand
GCGATGGTCAAAGAAGCACTAGTGCGCTTTCCGCTGGCACAAATTCACGCGACCTATCGGCGCACAACACCTGATTATGAACATTCAGCCTTGATTTGGCACCAGGTCGATGTCACGGATGAAACGCAGGTCAAGAATTTGAGTCAAGCGGTTAACAGCATCGATTGGGTGATCAACTGTGTCGGTATGCTGCATACGCCAGACAAGGGGCCGGAGAAAAATCTCAGTATGGTGGAGCCTGACTTTTTTCTGCAAAACATCGCTGTTAACACCTTGCCAAGCATGTTACTTGCGAAGTATTTCTCGCCACTTTTAAAGCGCAGTGGTGCACCTAAATTTGCGGTTGTTTCGGCCAAAGTCGGCAGTATTAGCGATAATCGTCTTGGCGGTTGGTACAGTTATCGAGCCTCGAAAGCCGCGCTGAACATGTTTCTCAAAACCATGTCGATTGAATGGCAACGCACGCTTAAAAATGGCGTGGTCTTGGCATTGCATCCGGGCACGACCGATACCGCGTTGTCTGAACCGTTTCAAGCTAATGTCCCTGAGGGTAAGTTGTTTACACCAGAGCGCGTT
>NZ_JAWPOX010000877.1:0-576 GCF_033344475.1 Vibrio sp. 1288 | reverse complement strand
AAATCCTGCACTATGAACCAACAGCCTGTCGCATTAACCGACGGTGAGTTTGACTTGCTGTGGGTACTCGCCACTCATGCCGAGAAAACCCTGTCGCGTGAATGGCTCACCAAAACGTTACGCGGGATTGAGTACGACGGTACAGATAGAACCATTGACAACCGCATCGTAACGCTTAGAAAGAAATTGGGTGACGCGTCTTGCTCACCTCAAAAAATCATTACGGTACGCGGCAAAGGCTACCTACTAATGCCGGATGCATGGAACGCATAAATGAGAAGGATATATCTAGAGAGCTTTTTAGGTCTGATCATTCTTTTTCTCGCCAGTCTGAAAGGTTATGAGCTCATCGTGTATGAGCTCAATACTGATTATGACTACCTACTTCAAGAACACAGTTCGCAAGCTTTCTACGATTTACTCTCTCCTATCTATGAAGAAAAAGGGCTTGAATACACCAAAAGCGAGCTAGAAAAGTTTGCCACGGCAAGCCATCGATTGTTGCAACCTCACACCATGGATGAGCTCCCTCCTGAGGTGAAGGAAGTGTTCGATGAAGATCCTACTGCTAACATC
>NZ_JAWPOX010000087.1:0-1587 GCF_033344475.1 Vibrio sp. 1288 | reverse complement strand
AATGTTCAGTATTCATTGAGCCGAACAAAATCTTAAATTGAAGAGTTTGATCATGGCTCAGATTGAACGCTGGCGGCAGGCCTAACACATGCAAGTCGAGCGGAAACGAGTTATCTGAACCTTCGGGGAACGATAACGGCGTCGAGCGGCGGACGGGTGAGTAATGCCTAGGAAATTGCCCTGATGTGGGGGATAACCATTGGAAACGATGGCTAATACCGCATGATGCCTACGGGCCAAAGAGGGGGACCTTCGGGCCTCTCGCGTCAGGATATGCCTAGGTGGGATTAGCTAGTTGGTGAGGTAAGGGCTCACCAAGGCGACGATCCCTAGCTGGTCTGAGAGGATGATCAGCCACACTGGAACTGAGACACGGTCCAGACTCCTACGGGAGGCAGCAGTGGGGAATATTGCACAATGGGCGCAAGCCTGATGCAGCCATGCCGCGTGTGTGAAGAAGGCCTTCGGGTTGTAAAGCACTTTCAGTCGTGAGGAAGGTAGTGTAGTTAATAGCTGCATTATTTGACGTTAGCGACAGAAGAAGCACCGGCTAACTCCGTGCCAGCAGCCGCGGTAATACGGAGGGTGCGAGCGTTAATCGGAATTACTGGGCGTAAAGCGCATGCAGGTGGTTTGTTAAGTCAGATGTGAAAGCCCGGGGCTCAACCTCGGAATAGCATTTGAAACTGGCAGACTAGAGTACTGTAGAGGGGGGTAGAATTTCAGGTGTAGCGGTGAAATGCGTAGAGATCTGAAGGAATACCGGTGGCGAAGGCGGCCCCCTGGACAGATACTGACACTCAGATGCGAAAGCGTGGGGAGCAAACAGGATTAGATACCCTGGTAGTCCACGCCGTAAACGATGTCTACTTGGAGGTTGTGGCCTTGAGCCGTGGCTTTCGGAGCTAACGCGTTAAGTAGACCGCCTGGGGAGTACGGTCGCAAGATTAAAACTCAAATGAATTGACGGGGGCCCGCACAAGCGGTGGAGCATGTGGTTTAATTCGATGCAACGCGAAGAACCTTACCTACTCTTGACATCCAGAGAACTTTCCAGAGATGGATTGGTGCCTTCGGGAACTCTGAGACAGGTGCTGCATGGCTGTCGTCAGCTCGTGTTGTGAAATGTTGGGTTAAGTCCCGCAACGAGCGCAACCCTTATCCTTGTTTGCCAGCGAGTAATGTCGGGAACTCCAGGGAGACTGCCGGTGATAAACCGGAGGAAGGTGGGGACGACGTCAAGTCATCATGGCCCTTACGAGTAGGGCTACACACGTGCTACAATGGCGCATACAGAGGGCGGCCAACTTGCGAAAGTGAGCGAATCCCAAAAAGTGCGTCGTAGTCCGGATTGGAGTCTGCAACTCGACTCCATGAAGTCGGAATCGCTAGTAATCGTGGATCAGAATGCCACGGTGAATACGTTCCCGGGCCTTGTACACACCGCCCGTCACACCATGGGAGTGGGCTGCAAAAGAAGTAGGTAGTTTAACCTTCGGGGGGACGCTTACCACTTTGTGGTTCATGACTGGGGTGAAGTCGTAACAAGGTAGCGCTAGGGGAACCTGGCGCTGGATCACCTCCTTA
>NZ_JAWPOX010000876.1:0-577 GCF_033344475.1 Vibrio sp. 1288 | reverse complement strand
CCAAATACGCTCAACGTCGTCAAACAAGCCAATATTCCGATCACCGTAGTTAACGCTAGGCTATCAGAAAAATCCTGTCAAAATTACGCAAAAGTCCAATGGCTTTTTAACCAACTTCATCCATGCTTGACGCAAGTACTTTGTCAAACGGATTCTGATGCAGAGCGATTTGAACGCTTAGGCGTCAATAAAGAGAAGCTATCGGTCACGGGCTCGATTAAATTTGATATTCAAATTTCAGATCACGTGAAGCTACAAGGCAAAGCACTTCGAGCGCAACTTGGAAAAGACCGCCCAGTATGGATTGCAGCGAGTACGCATAAAGGCGAGGATGAACAGGTATTAGAGGCACATAAACAGATTTTAGAATCTCATCCCAATGCTTTACTCATTTTAGTTCCTCGGCATCCGGAACGATTTGACGATGTTTTCACTCTTTGTAAAAAACAAGGCTTTGAAACTGTCCGTCGCACAGAAAAGCAACCTGCAGAAAACACAACGCAGATTTACCTAGGCGATACAATGGGTGAAATGCTCGTATTGATTGGTGCAGCAGACATCTGCTTTATGGGTGGCA
>NZ_JAWPOX010000875.1:0-577 GCF_033344475.1 Vibrio sp. 1288 | reverse complement strand
AGATCTGCTTTTGATGGATGTTTATCTGCCGGATGGTACAGGGTTGGAGATACTGAATACGCTGCGCTCGAACAATCAAACTTGTGATGTGATTTTGATTACCGCGGCTCGGGATGTCGACACACTACAGCAAGCGATGCGCGGAGGTGTGGTGGATTATCTGTTAAAACCCGTCATGTTCCCACGCTTGGAAACGGCACTTAAAAAATACATCACTCAGCGCCAACAGCTGGATGTCGCGAAAAGCCTCGATCAAGGTTTGGTTGACCGCATGTTGCAATCAAATACAGGAACGGACAGTTGCCCTAAACGCTTGCCTAAAGGGATAGATAGCGTAACGCTCGATAAAATTCGCGACTTGTTTGTTGGTGAAGCCGCACTAACGGCTGATGAAGCAGGAGAAAAGATTGGCGCTAGCCGAACCACGGCAAGACGTTATTTAGAATATTTGATCAGCTCGGGTGAACTAGAAGCGGATCTAAACTACGGCACGGTTGGGCGTCCGGAACGTTGTTATAAAAAAGTGATACGGTAACAAAGCGCGAACCCAGATCGTATTTTGAGTGTAAAACAGTTA
>NZ_JAWPOX010000874.1:0-577 GCF_033344475.1 Vibrio sp. 1288 | reverse complement strand
GCTGCTTGGTTCGGTCGACCTCCTGCCAAATGATCTGTTTGGAGAAGTAATAACTCTGAACGAAAATGCCTAAAATGATCGGAGCAAGAACGAGAATAATAATTTTAGTTATAAGCGTCGACAGCGAGCGACGCTTTTTTAGCTTTGATGTAATTGTCATCAATTATCTGAGTATCTAAATGCACGTTTTCTGAGAGCTTCAATTCGCTCAGGGGAATCTGATTTGGTCACAACTTCGAAGTCCCCAGAGTACACCGTTGGTACAGGTTTACCTTCCAAATCCCATTTAATCGCCTCTGCCATCGCAATGCCAGTATCATCATTCATACGCATGACGGTGATATCTAACTCCCCTTTTAAGATAGCGTATAGCTCAGCAGACCCACCGCCCCAGCCATTAATCATAACGTCTTCACGGCAAAGTTCAGACAGTGCTTCGACGGCACCTAACGCAACGTCGGTAGAACAAGCATAAATGAACTCGACATCTGGGTACTTTTTCAAGCTCGCTTTTGCAGCTTCATACCCGGACTGTTTTGTCGCTTTTGTATAGTAAGCAGATTGTAGTTCAAACTGA
>NZ_JAWPOX010000873.1:0-577 GCF_033344475.1 Vibrio sp. 1288 | reverse complement strand
TTCTGACGACAAACCGCCTTCAGGGCCGATCAGAAGACGCACTTTCTCTACAGGTGTCGGCAGGGTGTTGATTGAGTATTTTGCACGAGGGTGAAGGTTGAGCTTTAGACCATCGTACTCTTCTTGGCACCACTGTTCCAAGCTCATGATTGGGCGAATTTCTGGTACTACGTTGCGACCACATTGTTCACACGCACTGATCGCAATCTTCTGCCACTGCGCGAGCTTTTTCTCAAAACGTTTTTGATCCAGCTTTACGCCACAACGTTCAGAAATAAGTGGTGTGATGGTATTAACGCCAAGCTCTACTGATTTCTGGATGGTGAACTCCATCTTATCGCCACGTGAAATGACTTGGCCAAGATGTAAGTCGAGAGGGGATTCAATGTTGCTTTCGACGCGCTCAGTTACGTCAACGAGAACGTTCTTTTTACTGACTTCACTGATCACTGCTGGGAACTCTGCGCCACTGCCGTCAAATAATAGAACTTCTTGGCCTTCTTTCATGCGAAGTACTCGGCCGATATGGCCTGCAGCGTCTTCACTTAAAGCGATGGTACCAAGTTGATGAATGGTT
>NZ_JAWPOX010000872.1:0-578 GCF_033344475.1 Vibrio sp. 1288 | reverse complement strand
TAAAGACTTCGTGCTTCGCTTGTTTTTTCTCATCAACCAAACCTACGTTGATGATAGAACCGACCACAATGCCTTTATAGAGCACGTTCGCGCCGCTATCTAATCCAAATGAGTTGTCAGAAATTAGGCGAATCGCGATAGACTTGTCTTGCTGTTGATTAACTACGTTGTTGCGAATTGCAGTGAAGCGGCGAGAGCGTTCGCCGTCGCCAGGAACGATAGTGAGGAAGTTTCCTCGAACTAGGTTTGCAATGTTTTCGACACCAGACAACGACACTTTCGCTTCTTCCAAAACAAAGCGAGTGCCAGTGGTAAGCATGTCACTGAAAGCAGGCTGAATTGCTGCTGACGCCAAAATGACTTCTCGTCCTTCAGAAAGGCTTAAGTCGGTGACCTGACCAATTTCAATGCCACGGTACATGATTGGTGCGCCTTCGCTGCTGACTTTATTGTCGTCAGGTAGAGCAATTTTGATCGCAATGCCTCGACCTGCTGTTTTCAAGTCTTTATATAAGCGGAACTCGGTATTTTCTTCCACTGGTTCGCCATCGTCCGGGGAGTCAACCGCGATAGCGCCA
>NZ_JAWPOX010000871.1:0-578 GCF_033344475.1 Vibrio sp. 1288 | reverse complement strand
GGTGCCAATGCGGTGATTGCCCAGGCTTGTGATGTTAAAGCGCATGGCACAATCGACATCATCGATGATATTCCGGTGGTTTATCTCGATGCGCTTGATAAATGTTTATCTGAAATTGCCGGCCAGTTGTACACCTATCCTGATATGAAGTTGATTGGTGTGACAGGTACAAACGGTAAAACTACCATCACCCAGCTTATCGCGCAGTGGATTGGATTAGTTGGCTCAAAAGCAGCAGTGATGGGCACCACAGGTAATGGTTTCTTAGATGATTTAAAAGAAGCGGCGAACACGACAGGAAACGCGGTGGAAATCCAGCATACGCTGGCTTCTTTGGCCGAACAACAAGCGCAATATACGGCGTTAGCAGTGCCGTCTCATGGCTTGATCCAAGGCCGCGTTAAATCCCTTTCCTTTGCTGCTGGCGTATTTACCAACTTGAGCCGAGACCATCTTGATTATCACGGTACGATGGAAGAGTACGCCAACGCCAAACTAACGCTGTTTACCCAGCATCAATGTGATCAAGCAATCATCAATGTTGATGACGAAGTTGGCGCTGCGTGGGCGAAACAACT
>NZ_JAWPOX010000870.1:0-578 GCF_033344475.1 Vibrio sp. 1288 | reverse complement strand
ACATCCACACCAGTGCTCACCCGTCGCCACTTTTGCCGATTCTAAACTTGGACGACGCTCACGGATGAAGTCTTTGAACAATACGTGTGTTTCTTCTAGCTCTTGCTTGAATTTATCACGTGCTTTGTCGGTGTTTTCACCAAACATGGTTAGCGTGCGTTTGTATTCACCAGCCGTTAACTGCTCGTACTCGATGTCGTGCTTTTTCAGCAGCTTATTGAAGTTTGGAATTTGTGCGATGACACCAATCGAACCCACAATCGCAAATGGTGCAGAAACAATTTTGTCTGCTACACAAGCCATCATGTAACCGCCACTTGCTGCTACTTTATCAACCGAGATGGTCAGAGGAAGTCCGGCCGCTTTGATGCGATCAAGTTGAGAGGAGGCTAAGCCGTAACCATGAACCATACCACCACCAGACTCTAGACGAAGCAATACTTCATCGCCTTCACGAGCAACAGCCAAAATGGCAGTGATTTATTCACGTAGAGACGCGACTTCTTTTGCATCGATGCTACCGTTGAAATCAAGAACAAACAGGTGTGGTTCGCGTTTGCTGTCTAGCGCCCCCTCTT
>NZ_JAWPOX010000869.1:0-578 GCF_033344475.1 Vibrio sp. 1288 | reverse complement strand
CGAATGTGATTGGAACCAGGAAGCAAATTCCGGAAGAAGTTAACACAGCATTAGAAACGTCGGGCAAAGTGGTGGAAGCCGCCAATGACTTGACCAAAGATGAGTTGGCCTTAATTGCCGCGTATGTGAAAGCCGACTTAAAAGAGTTTTCTGAGAGCTATGAAGACAGCAAAAGCGGTCCTTTTTACTTAACGGTAGCGGATTCCATTTGGCAAGGCTTACTAGAGATTACGGACCGTACCAAAGTTGAATGGGTAGAGCTCTTTGATGACTTGGAGCATCAAGGCTTGTATGAAGCTGGCGAGGTTATCGGCTTAGGCACACTTGTCTGTGATGAGTGCGGACATAAAACTACCTACAACCATCCAACTATCATCATTCCTTGTATCAAATGTGGCCACAAAGGCTTTAGTCGTCAGTCCTTGAAACCATAGCCACCTATACAATCTTTTTGTATTTGCTTGATAAGAAAAAAAAGAGGCCGTGTGGCCTCTTTTTCGTTATTCGTCTTATGTTAAAAAATGACGTTTTTAGTCTTTCTTTCTCGGTAACCACCAAGCCAGCATTAAACTCAGCGC
>NZ_JAWPOX010000868.1:0-578 GCF_033344475.1 Vibrio sp. 1288 | reverse complement strand
GAGTCCTTTCGCGCACTCACTAAAGCGATTGGTGCGGCCTTTATTGTGATTGGGGATAACCAAGGCGTGCGCTTAATTCATCCGGTAGATGAGCGAATTGGTAAGCCTATGAAAGGGGGCGACAACCAACGAGCTCTGGTCGAAGGTCAATCCTATGTGTCTACAGCTCGCGGTTCTTTGGGTTATTCCGTCCGCGGTAAAGCGGCGATATTCGACGCACAAGATAACATCATTGGTGTGGTGTCGGTGGGGTATTTGCTCGACAGGCTCCAAGATCGCATTGAGCCATTCCTCGCTTTTTTAATTTTGATGGTTGTCGTCGTAGTGGTGGCAAATGCCGTGGTGTCCAATTACGCGTCTCGAAAATTCCAGCGCGCGATTTTAGGCTTCGAACCAGAAGAGATCGGCCGTCTGTATGGTGAACTGGAAGTCACCATGAGTACTATCAAAGAAGGTGTACTCAGCATTGACGCACAAGGTGTGCTTCGTTCCATCAACCGCAGTGCTTGCCAGATTCTCGGCATTGATAGAGATAAGGCGCTCAACAAACCGCTTACGGATACATTACGCGACAGCGA
>NZ_JAWPOX010000867.1:0-579 GCF_033344475.1 Vibrio sp. 1288 | reverse complement strand
CAACTGTACCTGCTATGCAAGGTGGTTTTGCTTGCCCTGAAATGGCAATGGGTAAAGTCATCATCCGTCGTGAGCAACCAGCGGTAGCTGAAGCACCTGTTGTTGAACCTAAAGTTCAAGAAACAGTAGAAGCTAAAGCTGAATCACCGATTGTTGAAGCTGTAGCGCCTGAAAAGGCAGAGCCAGTAGCGGTTGATCAAGCTCCTGTAGAGCCGATCGTTGAAGTGGCTGAAGCACCTGTTGCGGAAGCAACAACAGAAACAGTTGTTGAAGAAGCTCCGGTTCAAGAGCCAGTCGTTGCAGAAGCTGTGGAAGAAGCAGCAACAGAAGTTGCCGTTGAAACTCCAGTAGCAGCGCCAGAGATGAAAGCTGAAGTTATCAACGTTGTTGCTAAGCCACGAGCTAGCGCACCAATGACAAAAGCACCTGGTCCTCAAGAACTACGTGAAATCGAAGTAGCCGCAGCGCCGTTTAAAGCTGAACGCTACCAAGCTAAAGGTGCTGGTAGCCAAGTGGCAACAAACCGCGCCTCTGCAGCAATGACAACGCCAAACTTAAACCAAGTTTGAATACATTGCG
>NZ_JAWPOX010000086.1:0-1658 GCF_033344475.1 Vibrio sp. 1288 | reverse complement strand
GGCATTGATGTTGAGTTGTTTCAAACCTATCTCGCGTACAAACGGGCGCTTTCTAAATTAGAACCACTTGAAGATACGACGTTGTCATTAAGCCAATTGCAACGGCTGAATGAAGCCATTCTAAATTTGCAACTTGAATACTTTAACGATCAACAAATTTCCCAACTATTTGATGAAGAAAATCGACTACGCCAACTCGCAATAGAGAAACTGGTGATTAAAACGTACGAGCAAGACTCTGATTCTCAGCAACTACTACTCAACCAAGCGTTATCTGAACAACCTGAGTACATCCAGCAAAGTGAACGCAACAATGCCTTGACGAGGCAACTCGACCAAACCACATTACTCAGTTCACAGGATAAGTATCTCGCTCGCGTCGAGTTGGTAGGAGAAGAAGGCGCGCAAAGGCTGCAAAAATTGGATGAACAACGAGCGACGTTTGAAATAGAGCTGACAAATTACCTAGAAAAACGTGCAGATATTCTTGATGATGAATTTTTGGGTCGCGAACAGAAGCAGTTAGAAATTGCTAATTTGAGAAAGCAAAGCTTCGAGACAACTCAATGGCGCCGTATCGAAGCCTTGGAACGTATTCATGACAGCCAGAACTAGCTGTATAAACTGAACAATTATATAAACGAAACGTTACTGGTTTTGTTTTTTAGGGCATCCAACGATGTGGTCATCCACCATGCCAACGGCTTGCATAAAGGCATAACAGATGGTTTCACCGACAAACTTAAAGCCTTTCTTTTTGAGAAACTTACTCATGGCTTTGGACTGTTCTGTCGAAGCAGGTACGTCACTCATTTCATGCCACTGATTTACCACAGGCTTGCCATCGACAAACTGCCACAACGCCTCTGATAAGCTGCCATATTCAGCAATAAGTGCTTTGGCTGCTTTAGCGTTGCTAAATACCGAATTGATTTTGCCGCGATGCTTCACTACATCGAAGTTTTCGACGATGAACTCGGCACGCTCTTCATTTCTCTGTTCCAACGCGTCCAAATCATAGTTTTCAAACGCTTCTCGGTATCCTTCACGTTTTTTCAGAATCGTAATCCAACTCAATCCTGCTTGCGCACCTTCCAACGTAATAAATTCGAACAACACTTTGTCGTCATAAACCGGAACGCCCCACTCTGCATCGTGATATGCGCGCTCTAGAGGGTGGTTCATCGCCCACGCGCACGTTTTGTGTTCTGTCATTTTTCGTCCTTATAAAAAGCGCCTCTAACTCACCAGCTAGAGGCACTGAACTTTACATTAAGCCTATTTCGGCACCGACACTTTATGGAACAGACGATACAACACTGGCACGACAATAAGTGTCAGGATGGTGGCAAAACCTAAACCAAACATAATCGTTACCGCCATCGGTTTAAAGAAGATATCAGGTAGAAGAGGAATCATACCCAAAATGGTGGTAATCGCTGCCATACACACTGGGCGAACACGACTGACTGCCGCATCAACCACTGCGTCATATGCCTCTTTCCCCGACTTCATCTCAATTTCAATTTGGTCGAGCAGAACAATGCCGTTTTTGAGTACCATACCAGATAAGCTCAAAAAGCCTAGCAACGCCATAAAGCCAAACGGCGTATTGAGTGCCAACAAGCCCGTGGTGACACCAATCAATGCCAGTGGCA
>NZ_JAWPOX010000866.1:0-580 GCF_033344475.1 Vibrio sp. 1288 | reverse complement strand
TTTTCACCAGTCTTCACCTTCCCAAGACCAAAGTCTCATTCGGACCACTTATATTCCACTAGTTGAAATTATATAAGCGGTAGTTACAACAAAAACCAAGCAGCTTAAATGACCTGGTTATTTTTCGGTCAATTAAACCACTTGGTTACCGTAAAAAAATTACGCCCAATCAAAGAAACTTGATTGAGCGTAAATTCGTTATGTAATGCTTATAAGCGCTCTTCTAGCCAAGGCTGAACAGTTTTGATCGCTTCTGGTAATGCTGACACATCAGTACCACCAGCTTGCGCCATGTCAGGGCGACCACCGCCCTTACCACCAACCTGCTCTGCAACCATTTTAACGAGGTCGCCCGCCTTAACTTTGCCTACCAGATCTTTCGTCACACCAGCTATCAAGCCAACTTTGTCATCAGTTACGTTTGCTAGAAGCACAACACCTGAGCCCATTTGGTTCTTGATGTCGTCAACCATTGTACGTAGGTTTTTGCTATCTGCGCCTTCTAGTGCAGCAACCAGTACTTTCGTGCCGTTTACTTCCACTGCTTTACCCATGATGTTTGCGCTTTCAGCAGCAGCCA
>NZ_JAWPOX010000865.1:0-580 GCF_033344475.1 Vibrio sp. 1288 | reverse complement strand
ATCGATTTACCTATCAGGCTGGCAGGTAGCGGCAGATAATAACACTGCATCGACTATGTACCCGGATCAGTCGCTATACCCAGTGGACTCAGTGCCTTCAGTGGTTAAGCGCATCAACAACTCTTTCCGTCGTGCTGACCAAATTCAGTGGGCGAATGGCAAGTCTCCTGAAGATGAAGGTGGTATTGATTACTTCCTACCAATCGTAGCGGACGCAGAGGCGGGCTTTGGTGGCGTGCTAAACGCATACGAACTGATGAAGTCGATGATCGAAGCCGGTGCCGCTGGTGTTCACTTTGAAGACCAACTCGCTTCGGTTAAAAAATGTGGTCACATGGGCGGTAAAGTACTGGTTCCGACGCAAGAAGCGGTACAAAAACTGGTAGCTGCACGTCTTGCTGCAGACGTTTCTGGCACAACAACGCTAGTTATTGCACGTACTGATGCGAACGCGGCAGACCTACTAACTTCAGATTGCGACCCATATGATAAAGACTTTATTGAAGGTGAGCGTACTCAAGAAGGCTTCTACCGTGTACGTGCTGGTATCGACCAAGCGATTTCTCGTGGTTTGGCTTAC
>NZ_JAWPOX010000864.1:0-580 GCF_033344475.1 Vibrio sp. 1288 | reverse complement strand
GCGCGAGCGCAATTTCTCGGATACAGACATTTTGTGGTTGTTGGTAAGCGAACATTACTGCACGCGCGACATCGTCTGCGGCGAGTACACCACCCATATCCACTTTCCAAGCATCGTATCCATCTTTAATGTCTTGTGAAGTGGTGTGAGAAAGCAGTTCCGTCTCTACTGCGCCCGGTGCAATAGTTGTAACACGCACATTTGATGCGGCCACTTCTTCGCGCACATTTTCTGAAATTGCATGAACTGCGAACTTCGTACCACAATATGCCGCGTGGTCAGGGAACGTCTTTTTACCTGCAATAGAGCTGATGTTGATTATTGTGCCACTATTGCGCGCTTTCATTGATGCAAGTACGGAGTGCATACCATTAAGCAAACCAAGCACGTTAACGTCGAACATACGCTTCCATTCAGCGGCGTCCTGCGTGTCGATCTGACCAAGCAACATTACACCCGCATTGTTGACTAGCACGTCAGCTGGACCAAATTGAGCTTCTGCTTTTTCAATCGCTGTTATCAAACTCGCTTGGTCAGTGACATCGACTTTTTCACATAAGGTGTTTGGTAAATTGAGTGC
>NZ_JAWPOX010000863.1:0-581 GCF_033344475.1 Vibrio sp. 1288 | reverse complement strand
CGAATATAAAGGATAAAGGATAAAGGAGCCCGAGAGCTCCTTAATTCAAGATGATTTCTTTTACAAAACGACTGCCAAAATAGGCCAACGTTAATAACGTCGCACCAGCAACCGCAAACCACGTTACTTTTCGACCGCGCCAACCTTTATGGTAGTGGCCCCAAAGTAAGATGGAATAAACGATCCACGCAATGAAGGAAAGAATACCTTTATGCGCTTTGCCTTGCGCAAACATGTCTTGTACAAACACAAAACCAGTGATAAGTGTGCCTGTTAGAAGTAAGTTACCAATCAGAATGATTTTAAATAGCTGACGTTCAACCATTAACAGCGGTGGTAAATTAGGGTTAATAGCCAGCGACTTCTTCGCTTTTAATTTGTGATCGAGCCAAGCCAATTGCAGCGCGTACAAAGCGCCGATGGTGAGCGTTGCATAAGAAAATAGTGCAAAAGAGATATGAATGAGCAGCTTCGGGTCATTTTCTAAGTGCTTGACAAACGTGCTTGGTAAAAATGTGGCAGCAGTTAAGTTGATGGCAGCAAAGCTATAAACGACAGGCAATAAAAACCACAGTCGGTTT
>NZ_JAWPOX010000862.1:0-581 GCF_033344475.1 Vibrio sp. 1288 | reverse complement strand
ATTGTATTCCTGATCGCACCCTTGGCTTATTTGTTGCTGCATTCCTACGTGATTTATGCACCAGCGCTGGCGATCATTTTGTACGTATTACCCCACATGATTCACGCCAGCATGACCAACTCTCGTATGCAGGGTGACTACCGTTATTCGTTCTGGGGTGAGGTATACGAAACCGTGCTTGCTTGGTATATCGCAAGGCCAACAACGGTGGCTTTGTTTGCACCCCATAAAGGGACATTCAACGTAACGGCAAAAGGCGGTTTGGTTGAAAAATCTCACTACGATTGGGTGATCTCCCGACCATATTTGGTTTTGGTTGCACTCAACATTCTGGGCTTTGCTGTAGGGATTTACCGAATGGGGTGGGGGCCTCAAGACGAAATCGGTACGGTTATCGTGAACCTCGTTTGGACGATGTACAACTTGTTGATTTTAGGTGCTGCTGTCGCCGTTGCGGTAGAAGCCAAACAAGTGCGAAAAGATCACCGAGTAGAGGTAGCGATTCCTGTCGCGGTAAGGCTTCACTCAGGGCACTTGATTCAAGCGCAGATGAAGGATTTCTCTTTGGGTGGCGTGCGCAT
>NZ_JAWPOX010000861.1:0-581 GCF_033344475.1 Vibrio sp. 1288 | reverse complement strand
AAGGCGGCTTTGAACTGGCTCATAACAGCTTCTTCGACACCATCACCATCAATACTGGTGAGAAAACGCAAGATCTGTACACAAAAGCACTCGCAGCAGACATCAACCTACGCGCCCTACCTGGCAAACTAGGCATTAGCTTAGACGAAACAACAACCGTTGCAGACGTCGAAGCTTTGTTTGCTGTCTTTGGCGTAAAAGAAGACGTTACCACACTATCTACGGAAATCGCTGGTAACGAGTTTGCCGCCATTCCAGAAGCGCTACGTCGCACTTCAGAATACCTAACACACCCAGTGTTCAACACTTACCACAGCGAAACGCAGATGATGCGTTACCTAAAACAGCTTGAAAACAAAGACTTCTCGCTAACGCACGGCATGATCCCACTGGGCAGCTGTACGATGAAGCTAAACGCAGCGGCAGAAATGATCCCAATCACTTGGCCTGAATTTGGTTCTATCCACCCATTTGCACCAGCAGAACAAGCGGCGGGCTATGCAGCGCTAGCGAAAGATCTAAAAGAGAAGCTTTGTGAAATCACAGGCTACGACGCATTCTCACTACAGCCAAACTCCGGC
>NZ_JAWPOX010000860.1:0-581 GCF_033344475.1 Vibrio sp. 1288 | reverse complement strand
ATTTGAAGGAATAAAACAGATGCACAACGATACCCTAAGCCGCGTGAACGCGATTCGCGAATGGCTTACTCAACACAACATTGATGCCCTACTGATCCCTCACGAAGATGAATACCTGGGTGAATATGTCCCTGCGCACAATGAACGCCTCCATTGGCTAACCGGATTCACAGGCTCTGCAGGCGCAGCCGTGATCACACAAGACAAAGCCGCGATTTTTGTTGATGGCCGCTACACCGTTCAAGTGACCAAACAAGTTCCTAACGAGTTGTTTGAATATCGCCACCTAATTGAAGAACCAGCATTGGATTGGATTCAAGACAATCTAACCGCAAATGCGTCCGTGGCTATCGACCCCCGCATGCACAGCTCGGCTTGGCTAGATATGGCACAAGCAAAACTGGTTGGAAAACTTGAGCTGAACATTCTCTCCAGCAACCCAATTGATGAATTGTGGCATGACCGCCCTGCACCAGTGGTTTCTGACGTTCGCCTCATGCCAACAGAAGCCGTTGGTCAATCAAGAGAAAGTAAGCGTAAAGAGATCGCTCCACTGGTAGCAAAAGCCGGTGCAGACAGCG
>NZ_JAWPOX010000859.1:0-581 GCF_033344475.1 Vibrio sp. 1288 | reverse complement strand
TTGCAACATTGCGGTGAACAAATAATTCACCGGAGTAAAGGCCGGTTAATCGTTCTGCGGGTACTCGACTATCGGAGCAGCCAATCCAAAGAAAATCAGGCTTTTGGCCTTCGGCGAGCTTAGCGAAATATTCAGGACGATCAGATTTGATTTCTTCCGACCATTTTGAATTATTCTCAAATAACTGTTTAATTTCCGGCATCTTGCAAACTACTTCCCTTAAATGACAAAAGCACTCATCGCAATTGAAACATATCAAGCGATCAGTGTTGTAACTATACACAATGTTACAATTTCGATCCCGTTAAATATGCGTCAGACAGGACTCATCTGACGTGTTCTTGGAAATAAATTCGTACAATTCAGACCGCTTATTAGATAACGAATTAAGCCATAATTTATTTATGGTTTAATTTTTCACATTCCTCGTTAAAGTAATGACATTTTACTTATTTAATTTTGAAATTAATGCAGGGAGCTAAACGGTGTTCGGTAGTCGTTTTAAAGATATCAATTTCAAAGGGGATATATTTGGCGGGGTGACCACGGCCATTATTTCTCTCCCTTTGGCGTTGGCGTTC
>NZ_JAWPOX010000858.1:0-581 GCF_033344475.1 Vibrio sp. 1288 | reverse complement strand
CCTTGATGACCAGAAGTAACCGTGGCAAACAGAGATTATGTGAGACGGGGGCGAGGCGCCCCAAAAAAGTCGACAAAAAAACAACCTCCCAAAAGAAAACCTTGGCGTAGTGGTCTACTTGCAATCTTGCTTGTGGGCGGTTTTGGCTATGGTCTGTATTTATTAAGTAACGATCCAGAACCGAAACCACCCGTGGTTCAACAACCTACCACGACCGTCAGTAAGCCAAAGCCGAAAAAGGATTTGCCACCACCACCTGAAGAGAAGTGGGAATACGTCGAATCTTTACCCAAGCGAGAAGTGGAAGTCGTCGCCAAAGAAATCGAAGTATCTAAAATCCCATACGTAATGCAGTGTGGCGCTTACAAAACCCAAGCACAGGCCGAAGAACGAAAGCTGGCTATTGCTTTCCAAGGTCTTTCGAGCAAAATTCGTAAGAAAGAAGGCAGTTCTTGGTACCGTGTTGTACTTGGCCCGTACAAGTTCAAACGCGATGCAGAAAAAGATCGCCACAAGTTGCAACGCGCGAAAATCGAACCGTGCGCAATTTGGAAAGAAAACTTCTAATCTCACAAAGACCA
>NZ_JAWPOX010000857.1:0-581 GCF_033344475.1 Vibrio sp. 1288 | reverse complement strand
GCAGCGTACCAAAGGAATGTCGCAAAACCAGTGAATGAAGTGGTGTACGGGAAGATAGATTCAGTGCGTTACATCACTCAACAAGAAGTTGTGCAATCGAAAAGCAACGGTTGGAAAACCCTATTAGGGGCAACCATTGGTGGTTTAGTTGGCAACCAGTTTGGTGGTGGCACGGGTAAAGAGGTAGCAACGGCGGTCGGCGCACTGGCTGGCGCTGCGGTTGCTCAAAACCAAAGTAATTATCAATACACAGTTGAATATAAGTTGGTTGAACTGCTAATTAAAGTTAAAGGCGATAAACTGATCAACGTTATTCAGGATGTTGATAAAAATATGCTGTTTAGCCGAGGGGATGAAGTTCGTATTTTATATTTCGATGATGGAGTGCGCGTAGATTTAGCGTACTGAGTGGGTGTTTTAGCGTCAATTTTATCGTTGACTAATTATTCAGAAATTAGCGCAGATTTGCTCTGGTTTTGTGCTGGTTTTTTCGTTAGTCTGAATCCACGAAGAATTGTTTAGCTCTCACAACGGCGTGAATTGAGAGCACAAAGGATTATCAACTTTTAATGGAAAGCCTA
>NZ_JAWPOX010000085.1:0-1668 GCF_033344475.1 Vibrio sp. 1288 | reverse complement strand
TTCATAGTGCACATCAGTGCCCGTTTTTTGCCGGATGCATTGACCCCTCTCATAAATCACTCCTTGCGAAGAGACATCGTATACGTGTAGCTTTAGTAAATCACTCGCTCTCAACTTACTATCAATGGCTAGGTTTAGCAGAGCTAAGTTGCATTAGGTCGTTTTCAAGCTCAAATGGCCTTTTTATGCCACTGCACTTTGTACAAGATAACTTCCTCATGATGACTGATCTGCTCCAGCCAGACTGGACACTTCATTAAGCGACATTTTTCTGTTCAAAGTTAACTGGGCTTAGATACCCAAGAGCACTGTGTCTTCTCGTCCGATTATAATCAACCTCAATGTACTCGAAGACTGTTTGGCGCATCTCATCTCTGGTCATGATCGGTTCGTACTGGATCGCTTCAACCTTCATCGAATGGAAGAAGCTCTCAACACACGCATTATCCCAGCAGTTTCCTTTTCTACTCATACTTTGCTTTAGATTATAAGCAGTTATGAGGTCTCGATAATCTTTCGAGCAATACTGGCTACCTCTATCACTATGAAGAATAACCTGCTCAGGGAACCCTCGACGGAACAAAGCCATTGATAATGCATCGCAGACCAGTGTTGCCGTCATCCTCGTATCCATCGACCAACCGATTACTTGTCGTGAGTAAAGATCAATGATCACAGCCAAATACAGCCAGCCTTCGCTTGTGGCAAGATACGTGATATCTCCCGCCCATTTCTGATTCGGGGCCGTTGCATTAAAGTCCTGAGCTAGCAAGTTCGGAGCTACAGGCATCTTATGCTTGCTGTCCGTTGTACACTTAAACTTGCGTGCCGCTTTCGGCGTTAAATCCTGACGCTTCATGCTGGCTGCAATGGTTTTAACATTATGGCTATTACCGTTCTCAGCGAGTTCTTTCTGGATACGTCTTGAACCATCTCGACCTTTACTGTTGTCAAACGCATCTTTGACCTTTGTATCAAGCTCTTGACGAATTGTCTCGCGTTGGATGGCCTTGTGACGATGCTTAATCCAATAATAAAACCCACTTAGAGAAACCCTGAACACCTTAGCCATACGGACAACACTGAAGCACAGCAGGTGTTCGAGCATAAATTCATAGCAATCTATTTTAGATTTTTCGCGAAGTAGGTGGCGGCCTTTTTTACGATATCTAGCTCTTCTGCTTGTTCTGCTAACTGCCTTTTGAGCTTGGCTACTTCAGCGGCTAGCTCTTGCTCTCGCTGACTGGTCGTGGTGTCTTTCTTTACAGCCTTACGCCAACCGTAGATCTGAGATTCATGCAAGGAGAGCTGTCTTACTGCCGCAGCCACTCCCACTTTCTCTGCTAGCTTCAGGGCTTCGGCTTTAAATTCAGGAGAATGGATAATACGTTTCTTTTTGTTTGTCATGATTCACCTCGTTAGTGATTGTACTCACTTAACTCGGTGTCCAAAACTGCTGGTGCGGATCAGTTTCATGTCGATCCATGGACTAGATTGAAAAAACTGGTGTAACTCCTACGTGAGTTTTAAGCATTATATCTAAATTTGTAGGAGTTCATCCTACATACACGATTAACGCGATTTCTTGAGGGCGATTAGCCTAGTTGGGTGTCAAACCCACTAAGTCAGATTTGTGGCTTCTCTCGTCCAAAAACTCGTTGGAATTTC
>NZ_JAWPOX010000856.1:0-582 GCF_033344475.1 Vibrio sp. 1288 | reverse complement strand
TAACGATGCTGATAGGCGTATTTTTTTCGCGTGCTTAATTCACAAGGTTAGGCACAATGACTTCCATTGCACGTCGATTGTATAACCCAGTTAATGCATCCAAATGAGAAAGATCGTTGATGGATTTCACCAATCTTGCGTTGATCAACCACAACATACTAAAGCTCAAAGCAACAATGAGGCAGATACTAAATAGAAACGTCAGCTGGTGGATGATACCTGCATTCATAAAACTGGTGACTTCAGGTGCCCAAATGCTCCAAATGGTTCTGCCCGCCATAAAA
Source organism: Vibrio sp. 1288 (assembly GCF_033344475.1). Taxonomy (NCBI): domain Bacteria; kingdom Pseudomonadati; phylum Pseudomonadota; class Gammaproteobacteria; order Vibrionales; family Vibrionaceae; genus Vibrio; species Vibrio sp. 1288. The sequence continues at coordinate 298 of NZ_JAWPOX010000856.1, read as the reverse complement.
GCACTAAACCCAAAGAAGGCGTACGCCATCACTTGAACGGGAAGTTTTAGATCGTCTCTTTTTCCCTTGATCATCGCAACACCACTGCAGAAGGTGACTAAGCTCAAATAGATACTAAGAAAAATGATTCGGATACGAATAGATGGCGAATAAAAGGTGAAGTAATAAAAAAGGCCACTGAATACCGGTACCAGAAACGTGAGTACATGAGCGCACTTGAGAGGGAATTTACGGAAAATGCTTACGCCATATAACGTGAGCAAAAAGCCGATGATAATGATGGTATTGGAAAGAATGA
>NZ_JAWPOX010000855.1:0-582 GCF_033344475.1 Vibrio sp. 1288 | reverse complement strand
GAAAGTGTGCTTTCAATTATTGGAATCAGCCATTTATAAATAGGACTATTGCGATGGCGATAGTGCATGTATAGATAAATATCTTGAGACTCGCCTTTGAAGGAGGCTTTTAGTTGTGGAGAGAGTGACAAACTTTTGAGTCCGGAAAGATGCTTTCTTGAAAGAAACGCAGATGTGGGGAATAGAGCATCTGTCTCCGAAATCACTTCTAATAGAGACAAAATGGAACTGGACCTAAAAGCGGTTTCGGTTTCACTGTTTTCACGCTCTGCCCAGCACTCAATAAGCGTTCTGTTCTCATTCCAATCTGGGACGATGGCAGTGACAATTGGGTATAGACTTAAGTCATTACAATCGATCGCTTGATTCGATAAAGGGTGTGCATCTCTCGCTAATATCTGAAATTCATCGGTGGCAAGGTGCTTGGTTTGTAGTTCTTTAGGGACATTGTTTAGAGGGTAGTTGATTCCCAAATCTAACTCACCATTAATCAGTTTACTAATGGTATTTGAGCTCCAACTTTCTGTTTCTATTGTGATATTAGGAGCGATATCTAATAACTTTAAATGTAATTTCGCAGGG
>NZ_JAWPOX010000854.1:0-582 GCF_033344475.1 Vibrio sp. 1288 | reverse complement strand
TCTGACCCACTTGGCTCTGGTTACCAAATCATTCAGTCGCTGATTGCGATTGGCTCGGGCGGTATGAAAGGCAAAGGTTGGATGAATGCCACACAAGGAACACTGGGCTTTATTCCAGAAAGTCATACCGATTTTATCTTTTCAACCTATGCGGAGGAATGGGGGTTCATTGGCTGTGTGGTATTGCTGACGCTATACCTATTTATTACAGCACGGGTGATGTTGCTAGCATGCCAATCTGAGCACTTTTTTAGTCGCTTAGTCAGTGGCACCTTGGCGATGAGCTTCTTCCTCTACGCCTTTATTAATACTGGAATGGTGAGTGGATTGTTGCCAGTGATGGGGAGCCCGCTTCCATTCTTTAGTTACGGCGGAACAGCCATGCTGACACAGGGCATCTGCTTTGGCGTAATCATGTCTCTGTGTTACTCCAAATACCGTAATACTTAGCGCTGCTCGCAACCATCAGCACGATCAAAAAAGGCTTCCCTCGGGAAGCCTTTTTTACAACAACGAAAGCTAAAAATTATAGCTCAGCGTTGTGGTATACCTGCTGAACGTCGTCGCAGTCATCTAGAAGGT
>NZ_JAWPOX010000853.1:0-583 GCF_033344475.1 Vibrio sp. 1288 | reverse complement strand
TTGATGTTATCCACTTTTACTGGTTGGAACGTACCTGCACCGACGTGTAGTGTAACGTAAGCAAACTCAGCGCCTTTGGCTTTGATCTTATCTAAAAGAACGTCATCAAAGTGCAGGCCAGCCGTCGGTGCTGCTACTGCGCCTGGTTTTTGGTTATATACGGTTTGGTAACGCTCTTTATCTGCGTCTTCATCTGGGCGGTCAATGTATGGCGGAAGTGGCATGTGGCCAATTTCTTCCAGGATTTCTAATACCGTCTTATCAGAGTTAAATTTCAGTTCGAATAGGGCATCGTGGCGAGCCACCATTTCCGCTGAGTATTCATCATTCTCGCCCACAATAATGGTAGTGCCTGGTTTTGGTGACTTGGAGCAGCGAACATGCGCAAGAATGCTTTTCTCATCTAGCATGCGCTCCACTAGCACCTCTAACTTACCGCCAGATTCTTTACGACCAAACATACGCGCTGGAATAACACGGGTATTATTGAAAACCACTAAGTCACCAGCTTGAACTTGGTTTAACACATCGGTAAATGTGCCATCTATAAGCTCGCCAGTATTGCCGTCCATTTGTAGTAGTC
>NZ_JAWPOX010000852.1:0-583 GCF_033344475.1 Vibrio sp. 1288 | reverse complement strand
TACCGCATTTTCTATTCCCGGAGCAGCAGTGGTTACTTTGCTAGGCGCAGCTTTGTTTGGGTTTTGGTTTAGCTTACTTTTGGTTTCTTTTGCCAGTACGATCGGTGCGACCTTAGCTTTCTTGAGTAGCCGATATTTGCTTAGGGATTGGGTTCAATCGAGATTTGGGGAAAAGCTTGTTGCGATTAACCAAGGAGTAAAAAAGGATGGCGCGTTTTATCTGTTTTCTTTGCGCTTAATTCCAGTGTTCCCATTTTTCCTCATCAACCTACTGATGGGATTAACACCTATGAGCATTGCGCGCTTTTATTTAACCAGTCAAATAGGCATGCTCCCTGGTACTGCCGTTTACCTTAACGCTGGTACTCAGTTAGCAACCATTGATAGCCTTTCTGGTATCGTATCCCCGACGGTATTAGCATCTTTTGCTTTGCTGGGGCTGTTTCCAATACTCGTAAAATGGGTTATGAATAAGGTAAGGCCAACCCCTACTCAGCCAAATGGCAGTATTTGATGAAAATCTTTATCGCGAAAAATCCAGCAGAAGCGCACATCGTATGTGAACTATTAAAAACTGAAGATA
>NZ_JAWPOX010000851.1:0-583 GCF_033344475.1 Vibrio sp. 1288 | reverse complement strand
TTTCTAGATTCTAAAACGCAAAGTGATTGAAGCTAGGATAGGCACTAAAAACAGGCATTAAAAAAGCAGCTCCAGTGAGCTGCTTTCGTGTTTTAGGGGGGCGACTAAATTTCGTCAGAACCGCCAGCGGCTTCAAACCATTTTGCAAGATGCGTTTTGAGATCTTTCAGCTCTTCAGGGCCGATAAGCGCAAGGCCAAGATCCTCTGCACGAGTAATATCATTGTGACGAAGAGGGCGGAAGCTCACCAGCATAGCGCGTGCTTGTAGACCGCCTAGCAGGTCACGCAAAGATTCCAGTTTGTACAGCGTATCGTCACCATCATCGCGCATGCCTTTCGTTTTACACTCAATGATGTGCAGCTTGTTATTTACAACCGTTGCTACGTCCAGCTCGTTACGTACTTCACTTTCACCCAGCTTACGATATACCTGAACATTCAAAGAGCGATCTTGAATCGTTGGCATAGTGTCTTGGATTTGCTTCACAGTGCTGTGAACCAGAGTCTCCAACCATTCGCCGTTAGAGAATCGACGTGCGTCTTCGTTCGCGAAGGTCAAAATGCCATTTTCGTAAGTCGCGA
>NZ_JAWPOX010000850.1:0-583 GCF_033344475.1 Vibrio sp. 1288 | reverse complement strand
AACTACAACTGGCATTGTAGCGGCAATACCTTGGTTCCCACTGCCGAAATTGCTCATGGCTGGCAACGTCGCCCCTCCCATGCGAGCATCAGACGCCGCGGATGTCATCATCTGTATACGACTCATTAAGTCATTGCCCAATAAGCCTTGCTCGATGTTGCCTTTTAGCGTGCGTCCAATTTCTAGGCCGTAACCTCGGTCGATACCTTCTTGAGCCAGCAAGGTATTGAGCTCTGCAGCTTGGAGAATGAATTTGATCTCTTCAAAAGGCGCTTGAGTGGCAAACTCATAGATTTGTTTGATCGAAATATCCACACCTTCACAAACAGAAGCGGTTGCAACGCGTTGCTGCGGTGGAGCATCAAAAATCACGTCGCCATTGCGCGTGATCTGGATAATGTTGGTGTGACCGCCACTGATCGTGACCGAAACAACATCGTCACCAGAGGTGAGCGTTACGCTGCAATAAATGAATTCTTGCGTATCCATGCGCGCTACAGTTACCCGCTCTTCATCTATCAATTGTTGCGCAGCGGCGACATCCTGCTCATTAATCCGAGCCAACACTTCCAGTTCTGCTGTT
>NZ_JAWPOX010000849.1:0-584 GCF_033344475.1 Vibrio sp. 1288 | reverse complement strand
AAGAATACGTCTCAGCTAGAAGTAAAACGCCCCCTAGAAACAAAGCAACAGGATCGTCCCAGTTCAGGGTAGACGAATAACGCCACCACAAGTATCGACATGAGGCCGTAACCGACAAGATGATCAAAAGCATGGTAGGAAAACGACCCGGCATGCGACGAACCATCATCGCTAATGCCCAGAGTAACAACACAAAGACAGTCTGAGCCTGATAACCAAATGGCACCGTAAAACAAAGCAAAGCGATTAACACCACGAAAAACAGCAAAGTGTAGTTCAACGCCATCGCGGACTTACTTGCTTTAATACGCTCTCGAACTTGTGGATCTTTGATGTTGTTCGCTGTCTGTTCTAACCAGCGGACGCTTTTTGCAACCAATTCAAATGGCAAGTAGAACGCATTGCGAATTTGTTCGGCTAAAGTCATCGCTAAGCTGCTGGTTTTTTTGGCCCACGCTGTATTTACGTTTTGCTTCAAGCAAAGCAACCACACGCTTTGGATAACAAAACGCACAGGATCAAACCATCTCGGCGCAGCAAAATTAACGTTTGGATAGTAAACCAAAGGCAGTTTCCATGAGGGA
>NZ_JAWPOX010000848.1:0-584 GCF_033344475.1 Vibrio sp. 1288 | reverse complement strand
TGGAAAACTTCTCGCGCAAGAGGATTCTGTTGAACCAGCAGAAACCTTGTTCATTAACGATAACCTGCCACCACTGAGTGCATTTATCGATCAGACCTTGCTCACCTACCCAGGGCTCGACATTTTGGATGCCAAGCACAAACAGGCATCGCGCTTAATTAAGGCAGAGAAAGGCAAATACTACCCAGAAGTTTACTTATACGGCGATTACAGCCTGTATGAAGACGATTCGTTGGCCAGCCAAATGAAACCGGATTGGCTCGTAGGGGTTGGCGTTAACATTCCATTGATTGAATCCACAGGTCGAAGCGAAAAAGTTAAAGCAGCACAAAGCGTTGTATCTCAAGTTGATGCTCTTAAATCTCAAGCCAAACAAGACTTGTCTTTACTTGTGCAGAAAACGTATCTAGAAGCGCAGCAAGCGATTGATGAAGTGCAAGGCTTAGAATCCAGCATCGCACTAGCCAATGAAAACCTGCTTCTGCGAGAGAAGGCATTCACTCAAGGTCTTTCTTCTTCTCTCGATGTGGTTGACGCTCAGCTTTATGTCGCCAGTATCGAAACTCAACGTTCGGCGGCGCGCT
>NZ_JAWPOX010000847.1:0-584 GCF_033344475.1 Vibrio sp. 1288 | reverse complement strand
ACCAAAGAGAACGCTGGTTTTGTGTGTTTCTACAAGCTTTTTAGGTTTTTTTAGAATTTCTTGTCGAGAACTTTCGCCTTGTACTTGCAAAGCCCAGCCTCGTTTTATGAACTCTGAAGACAGCGCTTCTGCGACTTGGTTCATCTGCCAGTAAGAGGAGAATAATACCAAGTTGGCCTTTTTGTCTTCTAAGTACTTAGGCAAGATCTCAATAAGATATTCAGTAAACTGAGGTGCCGATGGTTCGTACTTCATTGCCGGTATGAGTAACTCAGCTTGGTTTTGATAATCAAAAGGCGAAGCGAGTGCCAAAAACTGAGTCCCAGATTCTGGCTTTCCATCAATGCCTACTTGATGGCAAAAATAGTGGAAAGAGTTCAACGCTCGCATTGTTGCTGAAACTAATACGGCACCAATACAACGACTCCAAATCTGTTGGTCTAGCTGCCATCCAATCTCAAGAGGGGAGACACTCACAATAAAATCGCCTTCACGATCTGGGTGAGTTTCTAGCCATCTCGCTAAAGGTGCTCCTTTTTCTCGTGTTGGCTCTGCCATCAAATGCCAAACTTGAGCGAGGTTCT
>NZ_JAWPOX010000084.1:0-1683 GCF_033344475.1 Vibrio sp. 1288 | reverse complement strand
CTCTGCTGAGGCTGTAATAGTGGATGCTGCTGCTCAAGAGCAGAAGTTCACACAGTACGCTCACCCAGAACACTTCATCTCTGCACAACAACTGAAATCGCTGATGGATGGTGACAAAGACGTGGTTGTGATCGGTGCGCTAAACCCTATCAAACCAGATAGTCCTATTTCTGGTTCTTACACTATGTGGCGTAACGATTACTCAGCGACTGAAGACGCCTACGACTTCGGCGGTATGAGTAATAGCACAGAAGAAATGGAAACAATCCTAGGCAGCTTCGGCGCAACAACAGACAGCACAATCGTCGTCTACGCTGCGGGCTCACACCACGATGCTGCGCGTCTTTACTGGCAAATCCATAACCTTGGCCATCAAGATGTTCGTTACCTTGACGGGGGCTTGAACGCTTGGATGGGCGCTGGCTACCCAACAGGTTCTGCAAACCAAAGCGTTGCAGCGGTTGAATACAACGCACCTAACACACAACAAGATAACAACGCCCTAGCAACGCTAGACATGGTTATCGCAGCGCAAAACAACCCTGATTGGGTGATCCTAGATACTCGCGGCAACGACGAGTTCAACGGGGAAGTTGCGGTTTCTGGCGCATACGGTCCGGGCACTATCCCAAGCAGTGTTCACATTAACTGGACCAAAGCGTTAAACGAAGACACGACGCTGAAATCAGCAGAAGAACTGCAAGCCCTTTACGGCGACATCATCAAAGGTAAGAAAGTTATCGCTTACTGCCAGTCTGGTGTTCGCTCTGCCCACACCACCATGATTCTTACTGAAGTACTAGGTGCAGAAGGCGTTTACAACTACGACGGCTCATGGATCGAGTACAGCCATGCTCACTACGAGCAGAAGAATCCTGAAGTGAACGTTATCAACGGCAAGAGCTAATCAACACGGAAACCGCAGTTAATGAACAATGTAATTTTTAGCCAAAAGCTATACGACACCGCGCAAATGATTGTCGATGGCTGTATGGGTGATGCCGATCCGGCATGTCAAACCGCATGTCCAATGCACACAGACGTAAAACAGTACGTTCGCATGGCTGGTGAAGGGAATTTCCAAGGCGCTTTGGATCTGATCCGCAGCAAACTATTCCTACCTCAAACGCTTGGCCGCATCTGTGCCCACCCTTGTGAAGCGTCTTGTCGTCGTAACACAGAGTTCGGTCAACCAATCAGCGTAGCGGGCATCAAACGTTTCGTTGCAGAGAAAATGGATAACCAAGATCACTGGGATCTCAACATTGCGCCTCTGACGAACAAACACATTGCGATCGTAGGTGCAGGCCCTGCTGGCGCGCAAGCGGCTATTGAGCTTCGTCGTCAAGGCCACGAAGTAACGATTTACGAAAAGCTAGACGTTTACGGCGGCATGATGCGTGTGGGTATCCCTGAATACCGTTTACCGCGCGACGTTATCGACTTCGAATACAGCTACTTGGCGATGCTGGGTATCAAAACTCAGTTCGGCGTTGAGATCGGCAAAGACATTAGCTTCGACACTCTACGTAGCGAACATGATGCTGTGATTCTGGCTCACCGTGCACACCTCGGTTCGATCCCCCCTCTGCCGGGTCATGACAACGATTGCGTCTTTTATGCGGTTGATTCCCTAATAGAGATTTCTGGATCTCGTCAATTTCCACGTGCAGGTAAACGAGT
>NZ_JAWPOX010000846.1:0-584 GCF_033344475.1 Vibrio sp. 1288 | reverse complement strand
AGCTGATCGGTATTAACACCGCCATTTTGGGACCAAATGGCGGCAACGTCGGGATTGGTTTTGCGATCCCATCGAACATGATGAGAAACCTCACTGAGCAGATTTTAGAATTTGGTGAAGTAAAACGTGGCATGTTGGGCGTTCAAGGTGGTGAAGTGACCTCTGAGCTGGCAGAAGCACTGGGTTACGAGTCAAGTAAAGGGGCATTCATCAGCCAAGTCGTGCCCGATAGCGCAGCGGACAAAGCGGGTCTAAAAGCCGGTGATGTGGTTGTATCAGTTAACGGTAAGTCAATCGACACTTTCTCTGAGTTGCGCGCTAAAGTCGCCACATTAGGAGCGGGTAAGAAGATCACGCTAGGCGTTATTCGTGATGGTAAGAGCAAGTCGTTTGACGTGACTCTTGGCGAGTCCACCAACATGAAAGCCAAAGCGGAAACGTTGCATGAAGGCCTAAAAGGAGCAGAGTTAAGTAACACTACACCAAGTGATGCCATCCAAGGGGTAAAAGTCTCCAGTGTTGCAGAGAATTCACCAGCCGCGCAATACCAGCTAAAACAAGGTGACATCATTATTGGCGTCAAT
>NZ_JAWPOX010000845.1:0-585 GCF_033344475.1 Vibrio sp. 1288 | reverse complement strand
ACAAAAACGCCTAAAAAAGCAAGAAGAGTCCATCCAATGGGATGAGAACATGCTTGGCGCAAGTAAACAGGGTCTAGTGATTACTCGCTTTGGCCAGCACGCTGACATCGAAGATTTAGAAACTGGCGAGGTTCAACGCTGTAACCTACGTCGTGGCATTGAGTCTCTGGTTTCCGGTGACCGAGTGCTCTGGCGTGAAGGTCTTGAATCAATGGCAGGCATCTCAGGTGTTGTTGAAGCCGTAGAGCCACGTACATCAATGCTGACTCGCCCAGACTACTACGACGGCCTCAAACCAGTTGCGGCAAACATCGATCAGATGGTGATTGTCTCGTCTGTCTTGCCTGAGCTATCACTGAACATTATCGACCGTTATTTAGTGGCCGCAGAGACACTCAACATCGCACCATTGTTGGTGCTCAACAAGGTTGATTTGCTTGAGGCAGATGACCGTGCAATGTACGAAGAGTGGCTCAAAGAATACGAGCGAATTGGTTATAAAGTGCTGTTCGTGAGTAAAAATTCTGGTGAAGGCATTAGTGATTTAGAAGTGCAGTTACGCGATCGTATCAACATCTTTGTTGG
>NZ_JAWPOX010000844.1:0-585 GCF_033344475.1 Vibrio sp. 1288 | reverse complement strand
TTGCGGTTTATGAAAAAGGCCCTACGAGTGGTAGAGCCTTGATTTTAGAATTCTTATATTATGCGTTAGTTACGCGAGCACGCTCAATGGCCGGTTTTTCTTCTTTCGGCTGACGAGCCTGAATTGAGCTGTCGATAACATTTTTCAACGCAATCAAAAGTCCTACACCGATGAAAGCACCTGGTGGTAATAGTGCTAATAAGAAGCTGCTATCAAATTGGAATACTTGAATGCGCAGCGCTGCAGCCCAGTCACCCAATAGCAAGTCTGCGCCGTCAAACAATGTGCCGTTGCCGATAAGCTCGCGCATTGAGCCCAACACAACTAGCACACTGGTCATGCCCAGTCCCATCCATAAGCCGTCCAATGCGGCAGGAAGCACATCATTTTTTGAAGCGTAAGCTTCGGCGCGACCGATGATGATACAGTTGGTTACGATCAACGGGATAAAGATACCCAGTGATAGGTACAATCCGTAAGCGTAAGCATTCATTAGTAGCTGGACGCAGGTTACGAGTGACGCAATGATCATAACGAAAAGCGGAATTCGGATCGCTTGAGGAACATAGTTACGGGTCAGGGAGA
>NZ_JAWPOX010000843.1:0-586 GCF_033344475.1 Vibrio sp. 1288 | reverse complement strand
AAAGGCGTGCTTTTACGGCGGGGGCAGAACGTCGAATAAAAATGTCGAAGTGTGATTGTGGAGGGGATGATATGGGGTGGTAGGGGAAGAGGACAAACAAAATAAATTAGTCTACGTCACAATCAATGTTTGTTGATGTATTCAATCCTTAGTGTTCTTTGTCTTCTGATGTGCACATTTCGTGGTTAAAAAAGATACGACCATAAGTTGTTCTTGGGCCTGAAAAAGTAAGATTCCTGACCAATATTCTTCCGTTTACCGCGTAGATCTCTCCTCAAAGTCGATTACTTTTGGCTACGCTTATAGTTCGGCTTTAAAAATTTGTAAGAGGGAAGTTGAGTTGAGATGTTTGTAGTTGAAGCGTTGAATAACTCAAGTGATGGGCAACAAAGGTAATCGATTATAAAGGATAAATTGGAAGCAGTGCAGAGCTAGGTAAGATATAAACCTAAAGGTGACGGTATGAGCATACAATCAACCATTATCGAATACGCTGTAGCAATAATAGGCTTACTTTTAACAGGCGTTGCCCTCTGAGCCCGAAAGCTCAGAGGATACATAACCTTAACGATTAATGTTGTAACGA
>NZ_JAWPOX010000842.1:0-586 GCF_033344475.1 Vibrio sp. 1288 | reverse complement strand
CACGAATTTCGTATTGGTTCTCACCCGTTGGCTTCCATGTGTAAGCCATATCGGTGAGGTTTACGAAGAAATCGTTCGATAACGTACCCACGCGGTCGGTAAAGACGCCATCTTTGCTGCCACCGTAGTTGCTACCCAGAACGCGTAAACCACCAATCAGTACCGTCATTTCTGGTGCTGTCAAACCCATAAGCTGCGCTCGGTCGAGCAACAACTCTTCCGGCTTCACCACATAGTCTTTCTTCAACCAATTTCGGAAACCGTCAGCCACAGGTTCAAGCACTTCGAACGATTCCACATCCGTCATATCTTGAGAAGCATCGCCTCGACCTTGTGCGAAAGGCACAGATACATCATGACCCGCCGCTCGCGCAGCCAGTTCAATACCTACGTTACCAGCAAGCACGATAGCATCAGCAACGCTACAGCCCTCTTCTGCTGCGATGCTTTCTAGCACAGCAAGAACACGACTTAGACGCTCAGGCTCGTTACCTTGCCAATCTTTTTGCGGAGCCAAGCGAATTCTCGCGCCATTTGCGCCGCCACGTCGGTCAGAGCCACGATAAGTACGGGCACTGTCCCAAGC
>NZ_JAWPOX010000841.1:0-586 GCF_033344475.1 Vibrio sp. 1288 | reverse complement strand
GGTTGATGCATGGCACGTAACCCCACCGCCATACTGGCAACACACGCCACTGCGAACATACTGGCTGATGAAATTACCAAGTAGCTTGACCCAAGCTCAATCACCTCTTGGGAATCCGTGGTCAAGCCCATGATTGGCTGCGGGAAAAAGACGAATAAACAAACGGCCAGCGCGGCAAACACCATCGCAATCATCCAAGTCAGCGACGTACTTTGTCTTACGCCAATTTTGTCTCCCGCTCCCCAGTACTGCGCGGTAAGCAGTGCGCCACCCGTGGTCACCCCAACTAACATGATGGTGGTAACAAACGTCGCTCGAGCTGCGACTCCCACAGCGGCAATTTCGGCTTCACCAAGTTGCCCTAGCATCAATACATCGACTAGGCTTCGGCTGGAAAACATAATGCTTTGCAGCGTGATGGGAAGTGCTATTGCGAACAGTCGACGCAAAAAGGCTTTATCTGCGTGAGTTGAAAGTTGAGATAGAAAAGTCACGAGCACTCCAACGACAACTTATTGATAGAATGGGGAAAGTGTCTCATGATTATACCCAGCGGTGATTTTTCCACCAGCAATAAAAGGACGGA
>NZ_JAWPOX010000840.1:0-587 GCF_033344475.1 Vibrio sp. 1288 | reverse complement strand
CGACGCCAATCGATAGACGCAGAGTGACTCTGCCGACCGATGGGTTCGTAGCTCCAAACGATGTGGAGTTCTATCTGTTGGGTAAAGGCGCGAAACTCGATTTCGACCGCTATCAACTCAATGACATCAGAGAAGAAGATACAAACAATAATTTTAATCAGTACGGTTCGTCAGAAGGTGGCTCTGAGGGCAAGTTTGGGCACAGTCTATAAATGGAGAGCAAGATGAAAAGCATAATGATCATGACCATTTGTTTCACATCATTCGGCTTGTTTGGCTGTGCGAATGACCCTGATCTTGGAATCTCGGTAAGCCAATTGCGCGCAGAACAAACGCTAAATCCGGAAGCATGGTATGAAAACCTAGGTTATCTACCAGAGGGAAGCGGTGAGCGCACGCAGGTCAGCTTAGAGGTATACAACAATAACGGGGTAGCCAAAGAAAAATAAGTGATTCGTTCACTTATAGGAGGGGCTATGCGAAGGAAAATGCAGACAGCAACAAGGCGAACCCAGAAAGGGATCACCTTGGTGCTCATCAGTATGGTTCTGCTGATTCTGTTAGGCGTCGCTGCGTTCGGTATTGAT
>NZ_JAWPOX010000839.1:0-587 GCF_033344475.1 Vibrio sp. 1288 | reverse complement strand
CAAGGTTTGATCCTTCGCGTATCTCAAGCGTACTTCGAAGTATTGCGCGCTCAAGACAATCTAGTCTTCGTTCGTGCAGAGAAAGCAGCCGTTGGTCGCCAACTAGAACAAACAAAACAACGCTTTGAAGTTGGTTTGTCGGCAATTACTGACGTTCACGATGCTCAAGCTCAGTACGATGCAGTACTAGCAGATGAAGAGTTGGCAGAAAATGATCTGATCAACAGCTACGAATCAATACGTGAAATAACAGGTCAAGAACACAAAAACTTAAACGTTCTTGATACTAACCGTTTCTCTGCGACTCGCACTAGCAGCCCTGCTGAAACATTGATCGAAGAAGCGAAAACGAAGAACCTTAGCCTATTGTCAGCTCGTATTTCACAAGACATCGCGCGCGACAACATCTCACTAGCTAGCTCTGGTCACCTACCAACACTGTCTCTAGACGGTGGTTACAACTACGGTGATACTTCAAACAGTGCTCGTGATAACACGACGGATAACTTCAATATTGGCGTTAACCTAGCAGTGCCACTTTACACTGGCGGCAACGTGACATCACAAACCAAACAAGCAGAATTTGC
>NZ_JAWPOX010000838.1:0-587 GCF_033344475.1 Vibrio sp. 1288 | reverse complement strand
GTTGGAATGGCGATTAAATTGCAGCCAGTCACTGAAGAAGCACAAGCGACAGGTGCAAAACTCGCAAAGGTTTGGATGCTAGACAGTGTTCAGCGTTATCACCAAGCGTGGTTAGTGCAAGGTGAGCCCAATCATATGGAAATGGATGGTTTTCAACTCACCATGACGGAAGGGGGCTTAGTGTCGCCATTCACACAACAAGGTGTACTCGATTGCGGATATTGGTTAGCTGTTCATTACCCGCAACGTAAGATTATGGCTAGTGAGTTATTAGATATTAGCGGAACAATCAAAAGTAATCGTTATATCTGCAACTATACTTACGAAAGTGGCCAAACAATTGTAGTTATGTCTACCGCTAATCGACTGATAATAGACGTCGAAATGTCGGCGGAGTGAATTTTTTGACACTTAAGTACTATAAATGGGAATGAAAGTCGGTATAATGCAAACATTACCATAAGCCTAAGGTTGTAATAAAAGGTAAACCATAAAATGATTACCTTTGTTATCAAACCTTTTCGGAATAATGGCGATTCGTCATTCTGCTAAAGCGGTAGATACAGTATCCACTTCACGGTCAGTTT
>NZ_JAWPOX010000837.1:0-587 GCF_033344475.1 Vibrio sp. 1288 | reverse complement strand
TAACTCGATTGTCTTGAACTTACTCAAAACAACTTACATGCAGCTTAAATTGTGGCAGCCACTGATTGACCTAATGCCACAACTGGCGAAAGCAAAGCTAGTAACGGAAGAAGAGCAAGCAGAACTGATTCAGAAAGCACAATGTGGTTTACTGCATGAAGTCGCGCAACAACAAGGTAGCGAAGGGCTAATTTCTCATTGGAACAGTCTGGCTCGTAAAGTGAAGCAAGACACGCATCTTATTGCATGTTTTGCACGTGAGCTTATCGCTCGTAAAGCCGATACCGAAGCCTTTACCGTACTAAAAGAAGCACTGAAAAAGCAGCCTGAACCAGAACTTTACCAACTACTGCCAGACTTAAACCTACCAGATATCCATCCTGTAGTAGTCTTCCTAGAAGGTGTAGTAAAGAAAGAAGCTGACAACGCAGCGGCACACAGCGCTCTAGCACACTTCTACTTCCGCCAAGAGAAATGGCAACAAGCTCAGGAGCACTTTGAAATAGCTCTAAAACTTCGCTCAGACGTATCTGACTATGCTTTCCTAGCAGATACACTAGAGAAGCAAAATCTAACCAAAGCAGCTC
>NZ_JAWPOX010000083.1:0-1840 GCF_033344475.1 Vibrio sp. 1288 | reverse complement strand
CTACAATCTTCGTTGCTATCACAGTAATGGGTAAGCTAATGAAGAGCCTAATGGTTGGCCGTGCTCGCGATATTCTGAAGAATGCAATTGGTCGTGGTCCTATCCACGGTATCGTATCAGGCTCGATCGTGACGGTGTTGGTACAATCTTCATCAACAACAACAAGCTTGATGGTTCCACTTGTAGGTACTGGTGTTCTTAAAGTTCGTGACATTTACCCATTCACTCTAGGTGCGAACATCGGTACGTGTATCACTGCGCTACTTGCAGCTACCGCAGTATCTGGTGAGTTTGCTGTGTTTGCTCTTCAGATTGCGCTAGTACACTTAACCTTTAATATTTTGGCGACACTGTTTATCTTTGGTATTCCGTTCTTACGTGAAATCCCAGTAAAAGGCGCTGAAATGATTTCAGAGCTTGCTATCAAGAACAAAGCAGTTGTGGGTGGCTACCTGATGTCTGTATTCATCATTCTGCCAGGCGCAATCCTTGCTCTGACAACCTGATAATACCAACCATCGCTTATTGTTTAAGGCTCCACGTTGTGGGGCCTTTTTTGTATCTGTAATCATGATGCAAAAATGAGAGCTGATGTAACTCCGATTGAGACTGAGAAATATTTGTTGTTCAAACCAAACACTCAATGATAATTTGGCTCCACCTCTTTCAATACAATCACCGTTAGTCAAAAGTACAGAGACGGTCATATACACAATGGATAACGGCTCTTGCCTCCCATAGTTGTCTTCGATGACTGACAGGTACTCTGCGCGTTGTTGAAAAAGGTCTTACCTTCACATGGAGTTGAACGACATGGCTCAGTTTAATGAACCAATTTCTAGCCAGCTATTAGCAATAGATGAAAACCTCTCTCAGTTAGTCACTGATATTGATATTCTTAGCAGCGTAAACCCGCTTAATTACGCCCAAGAGCGAGAAAGGTTCATCAATAATAAGTACTCGCAAGAACCTAACTTTCAGTACCAGAAAGCGCCTCTTGACACTCATCAGTCAAAACGCCGTTTGTACGAATTGCCTTTGGAACACATCGAAGATACTCAGCTGCAAAAGCTTTATGAGGATGTCATTCAGTCTTACGCCGACAAACTTGATCAAGTCAACACCATAGGTACGCAAGAGTTCCTATACAACTCTCTGCGCTATTACGGTGAACCAAGTGCGAAAGACATTGCTAACGCACATTTCATTTTGCATCTGCCGACAGAAGAAGAAAGCAAACCAGAGCATGATAGCCGCTCCATTGCTCATTTCATGCAAAGCTTCGCCGATAAAAATGGGTATGAATGTGAAATTCAAATCTTAGATGGCATGCTAGCAAACGCTTTGGTGTCAGGCTCTCGAGTGAAGATTAACAGCGCTGCGCACATCACAACTGACGAGCTTGAAGCGCTCGCACACCACGAGATGGGCGTGCATTTGCTAACTACGCTTAATGGCCGTCAACAGCCACTTAAAGTGCTTAGTTTAGGTTGCCCTGCCAATACCAATACGCAGGAAGGGTTGGCGATTTTGTGTGAGTACCTCTCTGGACACTTCAGTATCAAACGTTTAAGAACCTTAGCTCTTCGCGTGCTTGCTGTAGAATCCATGATTAAAGAGCGCGATTTCCGCCACACCTTTATGTTGCTGAAGGAGCAGTACAAAGCGTCTGACGTTCAAGCCTTTACCATTACTTCGCGCGTATACCGCGGTGGTGGCTTAACTAAAGATTATTTGTACCTGAGAGGATTTAGAGAAGTGCTCAACGCGTACGATAAGCTAGGGGATGATTTTTCACTGCTGCTATGTGGTAAAACGGAATTAAAGTATTTCGATCTGA
>NZ_JAWPOX010000836.1:0-587 GCF_033344475.1 Vibrio sp. 1288 | reverse complement strand
AAGGATGGGTGGGGTGTGCTGGATCCGTTGGATGCGAGCCAACAAGTAGAACCTGAAGAGTTGTTTGATGAAAGTCTGAAAGTGTTGCTGGTGGCAGATAACCATACTAACGCCTTTATTCTTAAAGCGTTTTGTACCAAATACAAGATGCAGGTTGATTGGGCGAAGGATGGGCTAGAAGCCATGGAGTTCTTAAAAGATCACTCTTATGATTTGATTTTGATGGATAACCAACTTCCGCATCTTGGTGGCATCGAAACCACGAAAGAGATTCGTCAAAACTTGAAATTGGGGACGCCAATTTACGCCTGCACCGCCGACACTGCGCAAGAAACCAGTGATGCATTTATGGAAGCAGGCGCGAACTATGTTTTGCTGAAACCCATTAAAGAAAATGCACTCCACGAGGCTTTTGTTGACTTCAAGCAGCGCTTCTTGATTGAACGGACATAGTTTGCTGCCACATTTACGATAGTTTCGTTGTTTACCTAGCCCAACTTAGCTTTTCTGAGTTGGGCTTTTTCTTTCCTGTAATCCGAATATCTTAATTCTTCACAACCTTTTAAATGTGCAAAAATTCATTGTGA
>NZ_JAWPOX010000835.1:0-588 GCF_033344475.1 Vibrio sp. 1288 | reverse complement strand
ATCTTGGGTATCAAAAGTTTTAAGCGAACTTGGTTTCTTGTTAGAAAAGAAGAGCTCTGAATACACATCGTCTTCAATCAAATACACATCGTGTTTATCAGCAAGCTCGACGATGCGCTGCTTCTGCTCATCGTTTAATGACGTTCCGGTTGGGTTGTGGAAATTCGTCATCAACCAACACGCGCGAACATCATGGCCAGTAAAAGCCGCTTCAATTTGTTGCAAAGAGTGCCCGATGCGCGGGTCTACTGAGATTTCTATCGCCTTTAAGCCCAAACGTTCTATCGCTTGAAGCGCTCCGTAAAATGTTGGCGATTCAACCACGATAGTATCTCCCGGTTGTGTCACGGCCTGAAGGCTCAAATTCAACGCTTCTAACGCCCCTGAAGTAATGACAATGTCATCATGGGTTAACACCATACCTTGTTGAATGTAACGTTGAGCAATCAAACGACGCAGTGATTCAGAGCCCGGCGGTAAGTTATCCAATAACGTCTCTGGCCCCATCTTCCTACCAGAACTGGCCAGATTGCGATTCAACGCATCCAATGGAAACAACGCAGGATCGGGAAAGGCAGATCCGAACTT
>NZ_JAWPOX010000834.1:0-588 GCF_033344475.1 Vibrio sp. 1288 | reverse complement strand
GAAGAAGGCCAAGACATTGTTGACCGCATGCAACGCGCGAAATTGGGTACGCTGGTTATCTACATGGCCGCAGGTTTAACACTGATGGTGTTGATTCCAAACCCATTATGGGGCCGCTTATTGTTCCTTGCTTGTGCAGCGTCAGTCTTTGCTGTGGGCTACGGCTTGAAGAAGAGTGCCAAGCTAGACACGCAGCCCTCTAAAGTAGCCGCGACAACGACCCAATAATCTGAATTTTTGTTTTGGCTGCCCTCGCTTGGGCAGCCCTTTTGTGGAGATATATTATGGCTAAAGGTGATGTGATTACTCTCAACTTCGAAACGTTTGTTGATAGTGATACCCAAGTGAAAGTGACGCGATTAACGCCAACGGACGTGATTTGTCACCGTAACTACTTTTACCAGAAGTGCTTTACTCAGGATGGAAAAAAGCTGCTGTTTGCAGGTGATTTCGACGGAAATCGCAACTATTACCTGCTTGACCTTGAAACGCAACAAGCAGTCCAACTGACGGAAGGTAAAGGTGACAACACCTTTGGCGGTTTCATTTCGACGGATGAGCGTGCCTTTTTCTACGTGAAAAACGAAC
>NZ_JAWPOX010000833.1:0-588 GCF_033344475.1 Vibrio sp. 1288 | reverse complement strand
GAGGGGCAATTTTTAAATATATGCTCGCCTTATTTAGCGCGGACGATGTCCATCACCAACTTACCGTCAACCTTTACAGGACCATCTTCTTTGGCTCCGAGTGAATACTCAAATACGCCCGTCTTCATTCCACCTTTTTCTCCGTGGACCATTAGCATCAGCATGTCACCAGACTCAACCGGTTCCATCAAAATTGCATTCACGTTCTCATTTTGTCCCATTTTAAGCGGAGCATAGCCGATCACGGGGCCTGGCTTCATCGATTCATCTGTTCGGTGTACAACCATCCACCCGTTTTCGTCAGCATGAGCCATTTTTGCCGTTACGGTGCCCGTGGACATATCTTGATCTGCGCCTTCAATACTTGGAGAGGAAAAACTAAACGCAGAAAAACTGAACAGACATGCAGCTAAACCAAACTTTAGGAATGAGTTGTTGATGGAGTTGTTCATATGTATTCCTTACTTATGTGTGAGATTGCGTAATTGCATTCCATCTTCGTTACGTAGTTTCTCGTAAGAAAGTTCAGATGATATGAAAATAATGCCGATAAATTGAACGGGATCGGGAAAATCGCTCTGTATTATT
>NZ_JAWPOX010000832.1:0-589 GCF_033344475.1 Vibrio sp. 1288 | reverse complement strand
GCATCATTTACATCGCCTGAAACATACGATTCCAGACAAAAGTGGGCAAGTTTCTCACTCGCTCTCAATTTTTTTTGATATTTATCAAATTATTTTAGTCTGGTTCATTATATAGAGCCATCCTTTGAAGGCAACCAAAATCCTTACTCTGGATGCGGATTGACTACTTTTCGACGACTCTACAACAAGATATTCGTGCCACATAGTTCATCAGGAAGAAAACCATAGAAAGAACACAATATTCTTGCCTTTAAACGGCTGAAAATGTGAGCTGGAGTAATCCAGCAAAAAGCGAAATGGGACAGATTGAAAAACAGCACTGCAAGCAGTGCTGTTTAAATCGTAAACAATGAGTTTTGCGTACTAGGTATTTTTGAACTCTTTCATCGCTTGAAGATGCTGAGAGATTTTCTTGAACTTATGTGACTGCGATTCATCCCAGATAATGTCGTAGTGCTTTTCTAACTCAGAAGCCGTTTTTGTATTGTCATGAATTTCATCTTCTTTCGACAAAATCACTAAACAGCGCCCTTGGTTTTTAGCTCTGAACTGATCTACACACTTCGTTGCAATATCTTCGTATTCTTCT
>NZ_JAWPOX010000831.1:0-589 GCF_033344475.1 Vibrio sp. 1288 | reverse complement strand
AGTCGCGTTGCGTGTACTGATTGAAGAAAGCAGCGTCAGTAAGGCGGCAACTCGCCTTAATTTAAGCCAATCGGCGATGAGTCGTGTGTTAGGGCGATTACGCGATCTGCTTGGCGATCCGCTGTTTACGCGCCAAGGTCAGCACTTGATCCCAACCCAAAAAGCGCTAGAAATTGATCGCTCTTTAGGTGAACCGTTGGAATCGCTGCGCCAATTGTTGTCGCCCGTCGAGTTCGATCCTCAGCAGTGCGATCAGACGTTCACCATCGCGACCACGGACTACGCTATGCAAACCATTCTGCCGTTTGCTTTACCGCGCATTTATCAAGAAGCGCCGAATGTGTCGTTTAACTTTTTGCCTTTGCAGCATGACCGTTTATCCGATCAGTTGACTTATGAAGGGGCCGATCTCGCCATTTGTCGCCCAACTGGCCCCGTAGAGCCGCTGCGTAGCGAGATTCTTGGTCGCGTTGGAGTGTTGTGTTTACTGTCCAAACAGCATCCTTTGGCGAATCAAGAGATGAGTTTGGACGATTATTTGAGCCACCCTCACGCGATGATTGCCATCAGTGACGGAGTGAAAGCGTTG
>NZ_JAWPOX010000830.1:0-589 GCF_033344475.1 Vibrio sp. 1288 | reverse complement strand
CATCACCAACCATCATGGTGATATCACTGCTATCAAGGCTCTTAAGATACGCGAGTTTGTCTTCTGGTTTTGCAGATGCGATCACATGCTCGATACCAATTTCGTCAGCAACTGGCTGCGCGTTTTGAATAGAGTCACCGGTAAGTAGGGTTGTTTTGATTCCTGCTTCTGCAAAACGCTGAATAAACGCCTGACTTTCTTTGCGAATAGGATCGTGATAATAAAAAGTTGCAGCGTGTTCGTTGTTTATTGACAAGTAAATGGCATTGCTTTCTTTTATGCTCGAATCTAGCACAAACGAGGAGCTGCCAATTTTTACCGTCTTACCATTCCAAATCCCTTCGATTCCTGAGCCAATCACGTTTTTAACATCTGTTACAATAATCTCGTCATTACTGAAACCGGTAAATGAACGCGCAATAGGGTGGTTTGCATGAGCTTCAAGAGCAGATGCAAGGGCCAGACTTTCCGCTTCAGAAAGCTCTTTGAATGTGCTTGTACGGCTAATCTCGATGTCACCTTTCGTTAATGTTCCTGTCTTGTCGACGACGAGATGATTAACTTTGCAAAGCGTTTCGAATACATGGCC
>NZ_JAWPOX010000829.1:0-589 GCF_033344475.1 Vibrio sp. 1288 | reverse complement strand
CAAAGCAAAGCGAAAAAGAGTGCCAGAATGCTCAGTTTTCTTGGGCTTCACTGAACATTCCGGTATTAGAGGCAGCCTAACCGCATTTCGCACTCGGTTAGGCTGTGAACCTAGACACTGATAACGTCCCTAGGTTTACTGCCATTACTTCTTGAGTAACTGGCTTAGGTCTTTAGCTTCCCAATGCGGGAAGTGTTTGCGAACAAGGGCGTTCAACTCAAGTTCAAAGGCAGATACATCAGCCAAACCGCGCTCAAGCTCTGTTAAGCTTTCTTTCACCATGCCCGCGCCAACGGTCACATTAGTTAGGCGATCGATGATGATAAAACCACCGGTATCTGCGCAGTCTTGGTAATTGTCCAAAGCTACTGATTCATTGAGCGACCACTCACACAAACCAATGCCATTCAGAGGCAGTTCCGCAGCGCCATGCGTCGACAAGTTATTGATGTCGTACTGGTGACGAATCGACTCTACGTGACCAACGGTCTTCTTACCTGCAATCTTGATGTCGTAATCGCGACCAGGTTGCAACGGCTGCTCAGTCATCCACACCACATCGGCAAGCAAATGGTTGGTGGTTTGTACT
>NZ_JAWPOX010000828.1:0-589 GCF_033344475.1 Vibrio sp. 1288 | reverse complement strand
GCGATATCTTGACCAAGTACCACCGTCGTTGGCGATTTAGCTTGCTCAAATTGAGGGCTGCTGATGACGTCTGACAGATAAACCGTCTGACGACTCATGTTTGGCAACTCAAGACCGACATAAGGTTTGCCTGGAATCACCTCTACAACACGTACCGCCATCGCAGATAGAGCACGCGCCAAGTCCATAGACAGACCAGAAATTCGACTTACTTTCACACCTGGCGCCAAATCGAGCTCGAATCGAGTGATGACTGGGCCTGGGTAAATGCCGACCACGTCAGCTTTAATTTTGTAGTCTGCAAGCTTGCTTTCGACTAAACGCGCGACTTGCTCAAGCGCTTCACGATCGATGAAGTTTTCACGTTTTTCCGGATGGTAAAGCAATTCAAGTGTTGGCAGCGGCTCTTCTGGCACTGGTAAATTCTGTTCTTGCTTCATCAAGAATGGGTTTTGCGTCGCGGCAACTTTTGCTTGCGCACTGGATACCATGCTTTGGAATGCGGCAACATCTTGATCGCCATCTTGCACTTCCTCAACCTCAACTTCTTGTGGCGCTGGTTCAAACGCTACACTCGGCTCAGGTGTCT
>NZ_JAWPOX010000827.1:0-589 GCF_033344475.1 Vibrio sp. 1288 | reverse complement strand
AACGCGGTCGACGTTACGCCTTTCACGATGTACATAGCGCGCTTGTTTGTGCCGCGGTATTTCGCTCGAGCTACGGTTTCTTGGCCTGTGTAACAGCCTTTAGTGAAGCTAATGCCACCTAGGGCTTGAATGTTCAAGGCTTGTGGAATGTGCTCGTTTTGCGCTGTGGCAGAAACGAATGGCAGTGCTGATTCAATGTCGAACCGAGTCCAAAGCTCGCGTGTTGTCAGCGTAGCATCGCTGTTTTCGATCAGTGCTTGCGCCGCTTCTTCTGTCACAACAAGTAACCAACGGTTCGCCTCTACTTTTACCGCAGTGCCGCCATTGATGATGCGTACATCACCGGCATCTTCATTTAAAGCAGACACAAACGCATCGGCGTTGACACCTGCAACGCCAAGAATCACATCGTTAGATTCTTCAATCGTGACTTTGGAAAATACGGCGTATTTTTTTATTTCCTTCAGTTCGATTTCAATCGCAGATTTCGGCTGGATCATGCCGTAGCCATCACCATGATGGAACAAGCGGAATACACTCCACACTTTACCTTTCGCGTCGCAGTGCGCACCGAGTGTTGATTGGTCTT
>NZ_JAWPOX010000082.1:0-1843 GCF_033344475.1 Vibrio sp. 1288 | reverse complement strand
CACGCACCTCTTTTTGATCTTAACGTCAACAAGTTAAATAATTGGGCTGGATTGCTGCTCCAGCCCAATTCTGCTTAGTAAGCGTCGTTGTGAACGGTTTGCACTGCACGGCCTGAAGGGTCAACACAGTTCTTGAATGACTCATCCCACTCAATCGCTTTCGCTGATGAACACGCTACAGAAGGACCACCTGGTACACATTCTGCAGCTGATGGTAATGGGAACAACTCCTCAAAAATTTCGCGGTATACGTAACCTTCTTTAGTTGTTGGTGTGTTGTATGGGAAGCGGTACTGAGCCGTTTCCATCTGTTGATCGGTCACTTTCTCTTCTGCTACGGCCTTCAAAGTGTCAATCCAGCTGTAACCTACGCCATCAGAAAACTGCTCTTTTTGACGCCAAGCGATTGAGTCTGGTAAGTAATGCTCAAAACATTCGCGAAGAATGTGTTTTTCCATCTTACCGTTGCCACACATTTTGTCTGCAGGGTTTAGGCGCATTGCGACGTCAATGAACTCTTTATCCAAGAATGGTACACGGCCTTCAACGCCCCATGCCGCCAACGATTTGTTCGCACGGGCACAGTCAAACATGTTTAGAGCCAGCAGTTTACGAACCGTTTCTTCGTGGAACTCTTTTGCGTTTGGCGCTTTGTGGAAGTACAAGTAGCCACCGAAGATTTCATCAGCGCCTTCACCAGAAAGCACCATTTTGATGCCCATTGCCTTGATTTTACGGCCCATGAGGAACATCGGTGTTGAGGCACGAATCGTTGTTACGTCATAAGTCTCGATGTGGTAAATCACGTCACGAATAGCATCCAAACCTTCTTGAATGGTGTATGTCATTTCGTGGTGAACGGTGCCAATCTTTTCTGCCACTTCACGTGCTGCTTTTAAGTCTGGAGCGCCTTCAAGACCAACCGCAAAAGAGTGAAGTTGAGGCCACCATGCTTCTGACTTTTCATCGTCTTCGATACGCATCGCAGCATAGCGTTTTGCTACCGCAGATGTGATGGATGAATCCAGACCACCAGATAGTAGTACGCCGTATGGTACGTCAGTCATTAGTTGACGTTTCACCGCTGCTTCCAGTGCTTCTGTTAGTTCTTCTTTACTCGTGCTGTTACCTTGAACAGCAGCATATTCGTTCCAGTCACGGATGTAGTAACGCTGAGGTTCTGCATCTTTTGAGCTGTAGTGCGAACCTGGAGGGAATTCGCTGACTGTTTTACAAACGGGTACGAGTGCTTTCATTTCGGAAGCGACGTAGTAGTTACCGTGTTCATCGTAACCTTGGTAAAGAGGAATGATACCGATATGGTCACGACCTACTAGGTACTCATCTTTTTCTTCATCGTACAGTACGAAAGCAAAAATGCCGTTTAGCTCTTCAAGAAGATCAGCACCCATGTCTTGATACAGCGCTAAAATAACTTCACAGTCAGAGTCTGTTTGGAATTCGTACTTGCCTTCGTAGCGAGCGCGAATCTCTTTGTGGTTGTAGATCTCACCGTTAACGGCAAGGATTAGTTTTTTATCAGGGCTGTATAGTGGTTGAGCACCGCTATTTAGACCAACGATAGCCAAGCGCTCGTGAGCTAGGATTGCTCTTTCTGAAGAGTAGATACCAGACCAGTCAGGGCCACGGTGACGAAGCTTTTTCGACATTTCTAACGCGATAGGACGCAGTGCCGCTGCATCACTTTTAATGTCTAAAATCCCAAATACTGAACACATACAACATCCTTTCTAAACTAAACAATTTCTAATCGGTATGGATTCAATTTGCCATTCTGAGTAAAAAAAGCAACGTTTTGTGATTAAAAAAATGATAAAAGGCC
>NZ_JAWPOX010000826.1:0-589 GCF_033344475.1 Vibrio sp. 1288 | reverse complement strand
TGACAACGGCTATCGGTCTGATTTCAGCATGTTCTGATTTCTTCAGCTCGAAGACATCACTGTCATACAAGCAGTGGGTTCTGATCAACGGTGCAGTATGTGCGCTAGTTGCTAACGTTGGTCTAGCGCAATTGATTTCGCTCTCTGTACCTGTACTGTTTGCCCTTTACCCAGTGGCGATTGCTTTGGTTGCTCTTACCTTTGTTCGTAGCAAACTGCCAAATCCTCGCTTTGCATACCGTGCGGTACTGCTAGTATCACTATTGTTCGCACTTGTTGATGCAGCGAAAGTTGCTGGTTTGGATGTATCTGCGTTCAACGTACTACCGCTGTTTGAAGTGGGCATGGGTTGGGTTCTTCCTACTCTGGCAGCTATCATCTGCATGTTCTTCATCTCTAAATCTGTTCAACCAGAACTACGAGAAGAAGCGGCGTAAAGACGCTAGAAATTGAATAATGAAAAAGCCCGATGAAGTGATTCATCGGGCTTTTTTGTATCAGGTTCGCATCAACGTAAGCGTCGGTGCTTAAAGCGTATCGTGGAACTCCACAAGTACTTGTTCACACCACTTTTCAATTCGCTCGTCAC
>NZ_JAWPOX010000825.1:0-590 GCF_033344475.1 Vibrio sp. 1288 | reverse complement strand
TTGAAGACATCTCAGTGCGCAAAGCGCACGAAGAGAAACTGCAACGCATGGCGTTTTATGATCCGCTAACCAACTTGCCCAACCGAACCCATTTGATCAGCTTGCTGGAACAGCACATCGAGATGGAACAACCTTTTGCTACGTTGTTTCTTGATATCGATCACTTTAAGCACATTAACGACAGCATGGGCCATTTCTGCGGTGATCAACTGTTGTCGAAACTGGCGGTTCGCCTGCAAGACATTTTGCACCTGAACGCGAATGTGGCTCGCATCGGTGGCGATGAATTTGTCATCGTACTGCCGGACATTGACGGCGATTCTCCGTTACTCGAAACGTTAAGCTCGATTTTGGGTGTGTTCCGCCGTCCGTTCGATCTGGCAAATCACGATTCGCTGCGGATCTCCACCAGCATCGGTATCGCACTCTACCCGAACGACGGTCAAGACAGTGAAACACTGCTAAAAAACGCCGACACTGCAATGTATCTGGCGAAGAAAAATGGCCGTAACGGCTACGCGTTCTACTCTCCGGATTTAACTGACAAATCGGTATCGCACGTCCGTATTCAATCTGCGCTGCATGAAGCA
>NZ_JAWPOX010000824.1:0-590 GCF_033344475.1 Vibrio sp. 1288 | reverse complement strand
CTTTCCTGATCTCACGGGCAATCATGACGATTATTATCCCGAGCCACTACGCGGTGTGATTAATGAATGGAATGATTACATTTATCCAAACGTGAATAATGGGGTGTACCGTTGCGGTTTTGCTACTTCGCAAGAAGCGTATGAAGAGGCTTTTGAATCATTGTTTTCGGCCTTAGATAAAATTGATGCTCATTTGGCGACCCATCGCTATCTAGCAGGCAATAAAATTACGGAAGCCGATTGGCGTTTGTTCACCACGTTAGTGCGTTTTGATGCAGTGTACGTTGGGCACTTCAAGTGTAATAAACAACGCATTGCCGATTACGTCAATATTCAGGGTTATCTGAAAGAGTTGTATCAGATTGATGGTATCGCCGATACCACCGATTTCTATCATATTAAGCGCCATTATTACTTCAGTCACACAGGGATTAATCCAACGCAAGTGGTGCCTAAAGGGCCTGATTTAGACTTTAGTTCTCCTCACCAAAGAGAAATGATCGGTTAGTTTGTAACGGTTCATCCAATACAAAGCCCTTAACGACGAACTGCGTTGTTAAGGGCTTTTATTCACGCTAAGTACTGGGAGA
>NZ_JAWPOX010000823.1:0-590 GCF_033344475.1 Vibrio sp. 1288 | reverse complement strand
AAGTATGTGGGGGAAGCATTTGGTCTGCGTTTTTGGTGTGCAAAAATGAAAAGGAAATAAACATGTTGAGAAACTCAACAAAGCCTCAACTCAAGGAAGCGTCGCGCGCAAAATCCATCTACTTTATGACGTGGCGATGGCATTTCTACGCAGGATTATTCGTTATCCCATTTATGCTCATGCTGTCCGTCACCGGACTGGTGATGCTGTTTGATGATGAGATTGAACTGGCTCGTTATGAGACTACGCTAAAAGTGGTGCAGCAAGAGCACAAAGTACCAGTGTCCGTCCAGTTAGAGTCGGTTAAGCAAGCCTATCCCGATTTCAGCGTTACTCAATTTGTGCCTGCCAAAACAGCGCATCTTGCCAACCGGTTTTCAATTAAAGCGGAAGATGGACGTTCGCTCGTTGCTGCAGTCAATCCATACACGGGCGAGGTTCAAGGCACTATTGATCGCTCAGACAGCGTTTATGAGCTGATGAATAACATTCATGGCACCTTGCTAATTGGTGAGCTTGGCGATCGTTTAATCGAAATATCAGCCAGCTTAGGTATTTTACTGTTGGTGTCGGGCTTGTATCTCTGGCTT
>NZ_JAWPOX010000822.1:0-590 GCF_033344475.1 Vibrio sp. 1288 | reverse complement strand
AGAGCCAGCAACGCTGGCTCTATTTACGTGAAGTGCTGACTTGTAGCTTGATAACGATAGCTTTATAGCTACAGCTTGATGACTACGCGACCCGTTACTTGGCCGTTGGTAATATCTTCGGCGTATTTTGGCGCTTCAGCGAGCTCTACTTCAGTACACGCTTGCTCGAAGTAGCTGTCTGGTAGTAGCTCAACCAGTTTTTCCCACGCTGCGATACGTTTTTCGGTTGGACACATCACGGAATCCACACCTTGCAGACGCACATTACGTAGGATGAACGGCATTACTGTGGTTGGCAGGTCAAAACCGCCAGCAAGACCACACGCCGCGACGGCGCTGTTGTAATCCATTTGCGCCAATACTTTCGCTAGCACTTTGCTGCCAACGGTGTCGACTGCGCCAGCCCAAATTTGTTTTTCTAGTGGGCGTGCAGGCTCTTCAAATTCAACACGGTCGATGATGCGACTTGCGCCCAGTTTTTCTAAAAGCGGACCGTTTTGTTCAACACGACCAGTAACGGCTGCCACTTTGTAGCCCAGTTGAGCCAGAAGCGTCACCGCCACCGAACCTACGCCGCCACTGGCGCCAGT
>NZ_JAWPOX010000821.1:0-591 GCF_033344475.1 Vibrio sp. 1288 | reverse complement strand
GACTTGCAAACTGGTTAAACTCATTCAAGCCAGAACGGTTTGTGTCTGCATCACCATTTGCAGGCGAACCAAAGACAAAGATATCCCAAGTAAAGTCTGTCGCAGAAGTGCCTTCATCCCAACGAATAACGTGACCAAACTTGTTGTTTAAGCGCGGATTTGCTGGATTCGTTTCGTCTGTGCGGCGCGTGTTATTGGTTAGCGTGAGGTATACAGAGCCTGTGAACGGGTCAACCGAACACCATTCAGGACGATCCATTGGCGTTGCGCCAACAAGGTCAGCCGCGCCAGCCGTATTAATGATAATTTCCGCTAACGAGTTAAAATGATCAGCAAGCGTGCCACCAGATGTCGTCACACTATCAAGCGTTAGTGGCAACCAAGTACCTGTGCTGTCTTCATTGAAACGCGCAACGTAAAGTGTGCCTTCGTCCATGTACTTGTCGCCCGTCGCCAAGCGATTCGCAGGATTTGCATCAGCAGGATCCCAAGCCGCTGCAGACTCGAACTTGTAAAGGTATTCAAAACGAGAATCATGACCTGAGTAAAATACTACGGGTTTGCCTGCTTCTAGCTTACCGAAAGCACAAC
>NZ_JAWPOX010000820.1:0-591 GCF_033344475.1 Vibrio sp. 1288 | reverse complement strand
CATGAAAAAGGGAGACTGAGTCTCCCTTTTTACTAGATTTATCTTAGCGTTGAGTCACGGTTATTGCTTTGTAAAGTATTACTTGAATGTCGACCAGATTGGCGCATGGTCTGAAGGCTTTTCAATACCGCGTAATTCATAATCGATACCCGACTCAATACATTTTTGCGCGAGAGAAGGAGTCGCCAAAATCACATCAATTCGTAGACCTCGGTTGTCATCAAAGCCGCGAGAGCGGTAGTCAAACCACGAGAAGCGATCGTTCACTTCTGGGTAAAGCTTACGGAAAGTATCTTCAAATCCCCAATTTAACAACGTTTGTAGCCATTCACGTTCTTCTGGTTGGAAAGAGCATTTACCCGTTTTCAACCAACGCTTACGGTTTGGTTCTCCGATACCGATATCTGAATCGATAGGGCTGATGTTGATATCACCCATAACAATCAACTGTTCATCGTTGCTGTGATGATCGTTTAGATACGTCATTAGATCTTTGTAGAACTGGCGCTTGTATGGGAATTTCGTTTCGTGGTTAATGTTGTCCCCTTGAGGGAAGTAGCCATTAAGCACCGTTACTTTTTCACCATTTTC
>NZ_JAWPOX010000819.1:0-592 GCF_033344475.1 Vibrio sp. 1288 | reverse complement strand
CCACCATCATGATACCGAGGTGAATTGGGTCGATGCCCAGCGCAATGGCAATTGGGAACACCAAAGGAGCAACGATGATCAATAAGCCCGAAGGCTCCATAAACTGACCACCGATCAGGAGCAATAAGTTCACAACTATCAAGAACGTAATTGGTCCAAGACCCGCAGACAGCATCGATTCCGTGATCATCTGAGGGATACGTTCTTCAGTCAGTACGTGTTTTAAGATCAGTGCATTAGCAATGATAAACAGCAGCATGATGGTAAGCTTACCTGCTTCATACAAGGTATGCTTAGTGTCTTCATGGACAAAGGTCTGAATCACTTTGACGATCGCTGGTTTGGTGTTTTGCTTATCAGCAAATGGTCCCATGTCTTTATATATAAAGTTCGCGATAAAGAATGAGTACACCGCCGCAACTGCCGCAGCCTCTGTTGGTGTGAAAATACCGCCATAGATACCGCCAAGGATGATCACCACCAGCAGCAAGCCCCAACTTGCATCTTTGGCTGCATCAAACGTTTCTTTCCATCCCACGAATGGTTGCTTAGGTAGATTCTTAATCCTCGCCGCAATGTAGATAGCGATCAT
>NZ_JAWPOX010000818.1:0-592 GCF_033344475.1 Vibrio sp. 1288 | reverse complement strand
TGTATTTACGTGACGGGTACTTCGCAGTTGGTGGAATGATTTGCATGATACCGCGAGCCCCTACCGGAGAACGCGCCTCTGAATCCAATGCACTTTCTTGTCTGGCTAACGACATCATCGTAATCGGGTCGATGTCATGCTTCTTCGCATAAAAGTTGAACCACCAGCGGTGCGCAATGGGGAATCGCAGTTCAATGTTGTCCCACATTTGCGCTTGGATACTGGCTGTGACGGTTAGGTGATGCCAATTCTTGGATGAGGCATACGCCGCCAACATCGCCTTTTCATCTTTACCTACGCGACTCAGCAAATGCGCCCACTCACTTTTCGCTGCCGCAATTTTATCTGTCGCAATCAACTCTTCAATACGAGTGAGAGAGTTTTGATACGGGTGAATAACCTTAGTATCGAGCTTAATACGATGAGATGGATATTTGATTGACTGACCAATCGCATTCGCCGCAGCTACGCTGTAGAAATTGCGCTGACCAACTAAGGTCGCCAATCGCTGTTTGCCTGCAATATCATCACCCAGCGCAATCTCACTTCGACCTAACCAATATTGCCAGCGAAGCGAGGCTTGCTCATCTTT
>NZ_JAWPOX010000817.1:0-592 GCF_033344475.1 Vibrio sp. 1288 | reverse complement strand
ATCGTATTGCATTGGGTGCCAGTCCTAAAGGCCATAAGCAAGAAGAAGGCGACAACCGAACGCCAGAAGGCAGTTACACGCTCGATTACGTGATTGAGGATTCTGCGTTTTATCGCTCGGTGCACATTAGCTATCCCGATGCTATTGACACGTTAGAGGCGCACCGGAGAGGTGTCTCCCCAGGTGGGAACATTAAAATTCATGGTTTAAAGAATGGTGAGACGCAAGATCCTAGCTTTATTCAGAGTTTTGATTGGACCAACGGGTGTATTGCGCTCACCAATGAAGAAATGGATGAATTCATCCAGCTTGTCACCATGGGAACACCGATCACGATCGAGTGGTAGGACTCGTTATCCCACGGGAGCTTTGAAAGGTTATTGCATAAAACGTTTTGGATGGTCACTAAAAATGCCATCTAATTGCGGAAGGTGCTTGAGCTTATTCGGGTTGTTGACCGTGTAACACATGACCTTATAGCCCGCTTCTTGCAGCTTAATGATCTGACGCGAACGAACCCAGTTAATATTTAGGTTACAGCTGTAGGCTGCCACTTCATCTAATAATAGCCCGTCTTTTTTTGTAAAAAACT
>NZ_JAWPOX010000081.1:0-2105 GCF_033344475.1 Vibrio sp. 1288 | reverse complement strand
CCGACAATCTGCGTAGCGCGGTCACCAAAGCGAATCGCTATGAGCCAAGACTGAACGACAGCTATCAGAAACTGGCCAATCACTATCAAACCGCCGTGATGCCTGCTCGCCCTTACAAACCGAAAGACAAAGCCAAGGCGGAGAATGCGGTGCTCCTCGTCGAACGCTGGATCATGATGCGGCTACGCCACCAAACCTTCTATACCTTCAAAGAGCTGAATCTCGCTATCCGAGCGCTGATGGATGAATTAAACCTACGTGAGATGAAACAGTATGGAGCGAGTCGCAAAGCCTTATTCGAGAAACTCGATAAACCTGCATTAAAGCCGCTGCCCAAGCAGCGATACCTCTATACCGAAACGAGACAAGCCAAGGTTGGGCCTGATTATCACATCGAATATCGCCGTCACTACTACTCGGTTCCCCATCAACTGGTAGGTCACCACGTCGAGCTGGAAGCCTCCAACCGTCTGGTGCAGATCTACCATCAAGGTAACTTGATCGCCCAGCATCCACGCAGCCAAAGAGAGCGCGGAAACAGCACACAACCAGAGCATATGCCGAGTCATCATCAACATCAAAAGTGGTCGCCTGGACGCTTGCTCAACTGGGGCGCCAATATCGGCCCTGCCACCCGAGAAGTCGTCAATAAGATGCTGAACGCCAAACCTCATCCAGAGCAGGCCTATCGTTCCTGTCTGGGGTTACTCAACCTGAGTAAAACCCATGGCGAGTCGCGCTTAGAGCAGGCCTGTAAAGATGCGCTGATGCTGACAAAACCGAACTACACCTTCATCAATAATCTGCTGAAAAACAATCGCGAGGGGCAACTGAGTAAAGATAAAGCGAATACACCGAACCTTGTTCACAGCAATGTTCGTGGCCCGAACTGTTATCACTAGGAGAAAGGATATGAACGCACTCAATGACCAACTCAAAACCCTGCGCTTAAGTCATGCGGCGAAAGCGTTAGAGCAGCAACAAGAGCAACTGACCACCTACGCAGAGCTGGACTTCGAGGAAAGGTTAAGCCTGCTTCTGGAAAGTGAAATCTTGAATCGTAATCAGAGCAAAATCCAACGCTTAAAACAACAAGCCAAGCTGAGAGTGGATGCTCAGCCGAGCCAACTCATCTACAAGGAGGGGCGAAACCTCAACCGCAAACAGATGAGTGAACTTCTGACGGGGAGTTATCTGCACAAGCACCAGAATATCTTGATCACAGGCCCAACAGGTACAGGCAAAACCTATCTTGGCTGCGCTCTGGCAACCAGCGCCTGCGACCAACAGCAAACCGTCAGATACTACCGATTAACTCGCTTGCTCGATGACCTGACCGCAGGTCGTCTGGATGGTAGCTATCAAAAACAACTTCAGTCGCTGGCTAAGAAAGGCTTACTACTCCTCGACGACTGGGGGATGGAAAAACTGACTCAAGAGCATGCTGGTCACTTGTTAGAAGTGCTTGAAGACCGTTACCAAAACAGCAGCACGATCGTCATCAGTCAGTTACCTGTAAAGGAGTGGTACAACATGATCGGTAACGCCACTGTCGCAGACGCTCTAATGGATCGGCTGGTACACAATAGTCATCGAATAGAACTGGGAGGTGAGTCAATGAGAAAACTGGCGCAATCCGATCACTTAGAGTAAAAATAGGAAGAGAGAAAAACGGCAGGATCAGGTGATCGGAATAAACCGAAACGAGCGATCGCAATCACCGAAATACGCACGATTAACATTTAATTCAGTTTGATAGGTATTTAATGTTATTTCTTCTCGTAAACACCACCTTAACTCTGAAACGCTAAGAACTCTATTTGAACCAGGCTCAGGCATTGAGAATGTGAGCTTGTTATTATTATTGATTGTGTTTTTATCGGTTCGAGGAACTGTTATTCTTTCAGGTGTTATGTTCTTATTTTTGCTCTCAGAATAGGAGCTGTTATTATGATTTTCTTGAGATGATACGATTGCAACAATAATGATTATTAAAAGAGCTACCCATACCCAAGGGCTGAAGCCAGATTTTGAATTTGACTCTTCTTCAATAGTTTTTTCTGTTCTAGTTGAAGACTTTGGTTTTGCTTCTTCTTTAGAAATAT
>NZ_JAWPOX010000816.1:0-593 GCF_033344475.1 Vibrio sp. 1288 | reverse complement strand
CGAATTTGGATTGTTTTTCAGCGCACACTAAAGTTGGCTTACAGTGATGAAGCAAAGCGTGAAGCTTAAGATGAAGAAAAATTTGGGTGTGGAAAAGGTTATTTTAAGAAGTGTATTTTTGGCTAAGAGATAGCAAACTGATTGGAAAGCGGAGTGGAAAGGTAGGTGGCGGTTACCTTTGCACAACAAGCTTGAAGAGGTAGGAATCAGAGTTAAAGATCAAACATTTTATCAAACGCTCTTTGCTCCATAATATCTTCGATACGGCGGCGCGTTCGTTGTTTTACAGCGGCAGCATTTTCCTCAGATTCTTTCTTTTCCTTATCAATTTGCTTTTTACTTTTTCTAGCCATTGGATATCTTCCAAAATATTGATGAGAATTATTAATGCCTTAAAAAAGCATTATTTGATAATAAAACTTCCTAACTTTGAACCTGAGTCACACAGAATAGTGCCTGAGCAGGTTTTTTCACAATATTGGAAGTCAATCAGGTGACTACGATATTGAAGTTTTGGCAATATATGTCGCTTCAGTATATCGCTATTCAATTGATATATTTTAGCTCTCCAAGTGGTTTTAGGTTGATGTAAA
>NZ_JAWPOX010000815.1:0-593 GCF_033344475.1 Vibrio sp. 1288 | reverse complement strand
GCTGGCATTGTCCCAGCGGTTGAGTTTGTCTCGAACGGCCCGAGTTCAAGCCAAAATGACGGTGCACGCTGCGCCAACGCGCCAGTTATTGATGAAGATGACCCAATCGATTTTGGCGATGCTCCAGATAGTTACCACACGCTTCTTTCCTCAAACGGTCCACGACACGAAATCGATGGTGTGACATGGCTTGGTGTCATTGCGCCTGATGGCGATCCTGACGGACAAATTGCACCTTCTGGCGACAACAAAGTTGGTACCGCAGACGAAGATGGTGTTGGCTTTGTTGCCGCACTCGATCCAGGTTTGAGTTCACTGGTGAATGTAACGGCGTCTACTTCTGGCTACTTGTCTGCTTGGTTTGACTGGAACCGAGACGGTGATTTCGCAGATGAAGGTGAACAAGTATTTACAGACCAGTTACTCGCAGCAGGAAACAACACACTTCCATTTATCGTCTCTGAATTGGCAACCGCAGGACCAAGTTGGAGCCGATTCCGCTTTAGTCAACAAACAGGGCTCAAATACGATGGCGGCTCAACCTCCGGCGAAGTGGAAGATCATCCAATCACTATCACCGAAAATGGCTTATC
>NZ_JAWPOX010000814.1:0-594 GCF_033344475.1 Vibrio sp. 1288 | reverse complement strand
CTGGCAGGATATCGTTAATCTCCTCGCACAGATTGCAGACGTGCCAACCACGCTTATCATGCGAGTGCATCAAAACCACATCGAAGTAAACACCTCAAGCGACACTCAAGGTAATCCATATAAAGCTGGTGACAAAGAAGATCTTGGACATGGTTTGTACTGTGAACATGTCATTGAAACCAAAAGCCAACTGGTTGTTCCCGATGCCCTTGCAGATGAAAAATGGTCGAATAACCCGGACATCAAACTTGGTATGCTCTCCTATTGTGGTTTGCCGTTGTTTTGGCCAAATGGCGAAACGTTTGGAACCATTTGTATGTTGGACTCCAAAGCCAATGAGTACAGCGAAACTTACCGGCAATTGCTCAACACGTTCAAGGACTCGATAGAAGCTCAACTTGCTGTTGTCTACCAGCAATACAAACTGTTGAGACTTAACAGCGAACTTAAAAATCGCGTAGAAAACCGAACCACTGACCTCGCCCAACTCAGCTTTTCACTCACTCAAGAAATTGACCGCCGCAAAGCCGCTGAAAGACAAGTTAACTACCAGAAAACCCATGACCAAGGTACCGGATTTCTTAATCGCGCCGC
>NZ_JAWPOX010000813.1:0-594 GCF_033344475.1 Vibrio sp. 1288 | reverse complement strand
CACGAACCATCGCTTGTTCAACTGTTTCTCCTAGCTCGACTTTACCGCCCGGAAACTCCCAAAAACCACCTTTGTGTTTATCATCAGGACGTTTAGTAATAAAGATTTGCGACTTATCTTGATTGAAAATGATCGCTGCAACAATGTGAATTCTTTTCATGGATATTTACCTAGGATCTATCGATACAAAAAGAGCCGCCTAAGCGACTCTTTCTTATTAAGTTATCAAGTTAGATTAATTGATCTGACCGTGACACTGCTTGTATTTCTTGCCACTACCACATGGACAAGGTTCGTTTCGACCTACTTTACGCTCATCACGAACAACAGGTTGATTTGAGCCCTCAGACTCTTCACCATCAGCCAACTGATTTTCCGCAGCGGCATGCTGAGCCTGCGCACGACGAGCAGCTTCTTCTGCTTGTGCACGACGTTGCTCTTCCATACGCTCAACTTCTTCTTGCTGTTGAACGCGAACACGAGATAGGACAGTAATAACGTCAGTCTTCAGCGCTTCAAGTAAACCTTCAAACAATTCAAACGATTCACGTTTGTACTCTTGTTTCGGGTTCTTTTGTGCGTAGCCACGTAGGT
>NZ_JAWPOX010000812.1:0-595 GCF_033344475.1 Vibrio sp. 1288 | reverse complement strand
GCTGACCCATTTTTCACGAAGGCTATGGATAATCACATTGGCATAAAAGCGATGAAGTTCGAGCGCATCTTGTGCTTCTTTCGCGTGAATACTTCGCGTAAAAGTAGACAGCAAAATCCCAAGCACTTCGCCACTTTGTGTTTTCAACGGGAGGCCAAGGTAAGCTTGAACGCCATCATCCTGAAACATCTGGTCTTCAGGAAAGCGTTTATAAACCTGATCTTGGTAAAAGATGTGCTCGCCAATGTCTTTCGCGACTTTTTCACATGGCGTGCCTGACAGGTGGTAACTGGGGTTATCTGAGATCTCTTCGCCACTTGCAAAGGAAATGGTGTGCGCAGCATGTTGAAGATGAGCCACTTCAACAACGCATGTACAATGACTCTTCAACTGTTGATGGATATCTAAAGTCACTCTGTTGAGCAGCGCGCTCCCATTGAGCTTCAATATTTCATCAAGCTTTTGGACACTGATTTGTACATGATCCATTAAACACGTTACCTAGCCGTTATTAATTTCATATCGTGCTTTGATAGTTGTGCGACACGACGACTTATAATTTGATATGCATCAAGTAAACTATCGTGTACTAAAG
>NZ_JAWPOX010000811.1:0-595 GCF_033344475.1 Vibrio sp. 1288 | reverse complement strand
GAGCGCATGCGTGAAAACGTGATTCGTGCTGGTGGTGAAGTGGTGCTAGTCGATGATGAATGGGGTGTGCCTGTTTCAGTAGATAAAGTTGAACAAGCACTACAGCAACATCCTGATACAAAAATTCTGGCTTTTGTGCATGCTGAGACATCAACAGGTGCTGTCAGTGATGCACAAACTCTAGGTAAGTTAGCCAAGCAATATAATGTGTTGTCGATTGTGGACGCCGTTACATCGTTAGGCGGCGTACCGTTAAAAGTTGATGAATGGCAGCTTGATGCTGTGTACTCAGGCAGTCAAAAGTGTTTGTCGTGTGTGCCTGGCTTGTCTCCGGTGACGCTGTCTCCGGCTGCTATCGAAAAAATTCAATCGCGCACTACGCCAGTTCAAAGTTGGTTCCTCGATCAAAGCTTAGTGTTGGGGTACTGGAGTGGGGAAGGTAAGCGTAGCTACCATCACACCGCTGCAGTGAATAGCCTATATGCATTGCATGAAGCGCTGCTTGTGTTACAGAACGAGGGGCTTGAGAACTCGTGGGCTCGCCATCAATTGATGCATGAGAAGTTGAAAGATGGTCTTCAGAAACTGGGTTTTG
>NZ_JAWPOX010000810.1:0-595 GCF_033344475.1 Vibrio sp. 1288 | reverse complement strand
CTCCCCTGTCGACAGTGAATCCGATTCGATGAACAGTAAATCCAGTTCGCGATAGGTATCCGTATTGGTGTTGGAATCGCTAAAAATCGATTCAAGAACCAAGGCTCCCAAGCGGTAATACATGTTTTCAATTTGCTGCGAGTTGTTTTCCGCACCTCGGCTGGTGTGCAGTTGCTCCGCCAACGATACCAACTCACCATCACTGCCAATAAAAGCGCGTGCACTTTCCAAAAATCGGTCAGTTGAATAAAGCAATTGCGTGACGTCTGGCCCATTCGCATCAGAGACTTCACTTTCTAATTGAAGACGAACCGCGTACACAAGCTGAAGTTTGAGTGAGACTTGATCGACATGCTTAACTCGATACGGCAACTCAAAATTAAAGAAGTTACGTACTTCCTCAACTTTACTGCCGAGTTCATTCAATGTGGAAAGCGTTTGCATCGTCTGCTTTGCTTGAAACCAAAGAGTTGCAGAAAATACACACCACAAAATGAATAAGAACCAAATAATCCGCTTAATCCCTGCTCTTAATTGATGCAACGCTCAGTCCTCATATAATCCATTAATTACAAGCATATACCATGTTCTGAGC
>NZ_JAWPOX010000809.1:0-596 GCF_033344475.1 Vibrio sp. 1288 | reverse complement strand
TTAGATTCAATGGTGGCGTGGCATGGAAGGCACCATATGCCGATGGCGATGATACTGTTAGATGTCGATTTCTTTAAGCCATTTAATGATAACTATGGACACATAGAAGGTGACCGCTGTTTACAAGCGATTGCCATCCAGCTTAAAGCAACATTCTGTCGTTCTGGTGAATATGTTGGTCGTTATGGCGGAGAAGAGTTTGTGGTTTTACTCAGTAGCACGGACGCGCAAACGGCAGAAAGGGAAGCAGAGCGCATTCAAGAAGCGATGTACTTCCTTGACTATCAACATGAGTTCTCAAGCGTTGCAAATAGAGTGACGGTGTCACAGGGTGTGTTTGTGTTCCAACCCACTGGAAAAGAGAATCAAGCAGATTTGTATGCCACGGCAGATAGGGCGCTTTATACTTCAAAATCGTTAGGTCGCAATACTTATACAATGGTAAACGCAAGTTGAAACAAGCTGTTATCAACAGTTATGCTATAGCTACACTGTCACTTTTGTCCACGGCTTCACAAGCCGAAACGCTTAATGATTTAATAGTCAAAGAATTTGAGTACAACTTTGCATTGAGTGTGGTTTTAACTGACACCGAT
>NZ_JAWPOX010000808.1:0-596 GCF_033344475.1 Vibrio sp. 1288 | reverse complement strand
ACCAAAGGCATCGCCATGGTTATCATGTTTCGCCACATGACGTAGACCATGGCCATAACCGTTGGCTTTCACTACCGCCATCACTTTACTTTCTGGTGCTTGCGCTTTCACACGCTGCAAGTTGTGCTGCAACGCAGACAAGTCAATGCATGCTTTTGCGGCTTTCATGTAGCTCATAGCATTACTCATCATCAATATCGAATGCTGGACCCGCGTAATTATCAAAGCGCGAGTGTTGTCCTTGGAATGTTAAACGCACCGAGCCAATAGGACCGTTACGTTGTTTACCGATAATTATTTCCGCCGTGCCTTTGTATGGGCTATCTGGGTGATAGACCTCATCACGGTAGATGAACATGATCAAGTCGGCATCCTGCTCGATGGAACCCGATTCACGCAAGTCCGAGTTAACAGGTCGTTTATCCGCTCGTTGTTCTAGGGAACGGTTTAGCTGCGATAGTGCAACGACAGGCACGTTCAACTCTTTCGCCAGTGCTTTAAGCGAGCGAGAAATCTCGGCAATCTCAAGAGTACGGTTATCGGTTAGCGAAGGTACGCGCATCAACTGAAGGTAGTCGACCATGATCATTGACAGA
>NZ_JAWPOX010000807.1:0-597 GCF_033344475.1 Vibrio sp. 1288 | reverse complement strand
ATGGGCCTAGCGGCGAAAACCGTACTGAAAGCATCTCAGTTGACGACGGAACAAATTGATGTCGTGATTCCGCATCAAGCGAACATCCGTATTATTCAAACGCTGTGCGACCTTTCCGGTATTCCTCAAGACAAAGCGTTTGTGAACATTCAAAACTACGGCAATACCTCTGCGGCAACGGTGCCAATTGCATTGTGTGAGGCGGTAGAGCAAGGCCGAGTAAATCCTGGCGATAACATGCTTCTGGCTGCGTTTGGTGCAGGTTTGACGTGGGGTGCAGCAGTGCTGAAGTGGGGTGACCGCGTAACGCCAATTGGTGAAAGTGATGCGGCTCTGCCTGAGTGTGAAAAATCCGCGCTAGAATTACTTGAGCGCGCTATCAAGCTTTGTAACGAACGTCGTCGTGACGAAGTTTAATGAACGTTCGTTAACATAGATGATATTGCAAAGGGAGCATTGCGCTCCCTTTTTGACAATTAAATAAACGAAACTAAGCCGCTTAGCTTAAGCCATAAAGCCAAGGTTAGATGTGGTGAAATTACGGATGTTCGGGAATACGTATTCCAATGCGGCATTGTCACTCACGCCCATCCACTG
>NZ_JAWPOX010000080.1:0-2137 GCF_033344475.1 Vibrio sp. 1288 | reverse complement strand
GTTCTTTTAGTTGTTGATTTCATAACACTCTCCAATTTTGGGGGTAGAAAGTGTCAACCTTATTTAGGACGGCACACTTTCAACTAAAAAAAAGCTAGGTAAAAACCTAGCTTTTTAATTCAATCGGCCATCTCTGAAATCAGCTTAAACCACCAAGACAAATATACTTTGTCTCCAGATATTCATCGAGTCCTTGCTTAGCACCTTCCCGTCCAACACCCGACTCTTTAACTCCACCAAATGGAGCCACTTCAGTAGAGATGATCCCTTCATTAACTCCAACCATGCCGTACTCTAAACCTTCACTAAAAGTCACAATACGCTTCAAGCTATTCGTATAGAAATAGCAAGCCAAACCATATTCTGTATCGTTCGCCATTTCGAGAACTTGATAATCATTTTCAAAGGTAACAATAGGCAACACAGGCCCGAATAGCTCTTGCTGAACAATCGACATATTCTGCGTCACACTATCCAAAAGAACGGGCTCCATAAAGCGACCAGGCCGTCTCTGTGGAGAGTTAGCAATAGAGGCTCCTTCTTGTACAGCTTGATCGATCACCGCCTCTAGTCGATGCTTAGAGGCCATCGTAATAACAGGACCTAATGTGACACCTTTCTCTAAACCATTTCCAAGCTTTAATTTGCTTAACTTCGACAATACTTTATCAATAAAAGCTTGTTTTACATTTTTATGAACATATAGCCGATTGGTACAAACACATGTTTGCCCTGCATTACGGAACTTCGACGCGACAAGCCCTTCCGTAGCCTCATCTAAGTCTGCATCTTCAAACACGATGAAAGGCGCATTACCACCCAACTCCATCGACACCGCCTTGACTGAATCACTGGCTTGCTTCATCAAAATCTTCCCAACGCGCGTAGACCCCGTAAAAGAGATCTTCTGAATCCTAGGATCAGTACTTAGTACTTGACCAAACTCAGCAGCCTGCTCCGACACCACGACAGAAAGCAGTTCTTTAGGGATACCAGCCTGATAAGCTAATTCAACAACAGCAATTGCAGTGAGAGGGGTAAGCTCTGATGGCTTGATCAACATGCCACAACCTGCCGCTAGGGCTGGTGCTGCTTTTCTTGTAATCATCGCAATAGGGAAGTTCCAAGGTGTAATTGCAGCGCATACTCCCACAGGCTGGCGAATTGCAGATAGACGTCTATCTGTCGTGGGGGCAGGAATAACTTCGCCATAAGCACGTTTTGCTTCTTCTGAGAACCACTCGACAAAAGAGGCACCATACATCACTTCCCCTTTGCTCTCAGCTAAAGGTTTACCCTGCTCTAAGGTAATAATCGTGGCTATGTCTTCTGCATTATCAAGAAGTAGTTGATACCACCCCCTCAAACGACGAGAGCGCTCTTTGGCACTTAATTTAGCCCAACGGACTTGCTCCGTTTTGCACTGACCAATGAGATCATCTAACTCATCAAGAGTACTAGGCTTTAACCGAATTAACTCTTGCTCAGTTGCAGGGTTGATGACCACAATTCCCTCTTCGGAAGACCATTGCTTAAATACAGATTTCAGCGTTTCATTTTTTATTTGTTGCATCATCAAACATACTCCTCAAGAACTCCTCTTAGGTTAATCGCTACTAGCAAGTTCAGCAAAGAAAACAAAGTTTTCTAAAAGGCATTAATTTTCGGAAGACTTAGCTCTCTTCCTCACTATATTTCGGGAAATTGCGTAATCCACGCAACGACGGTCCCGCTCTAAACATGGAAGCAATGAATGTTTGAGAAATAAGATGTAGAAAATTATTGTTTAAGAGAGACGCTAACAAAACGCGCAGTGAGGAAGACTATTCATTCTATTACGGTTGAGGGCGAGTGTTATAAAGACTCATTGTTCAAATGACCAATCTTTCAACGAGGACAGGATACAAACTCGGAGTAATTGGAAGTGCAGGCAGCAGGCCCATCTTCCTGAGAAACTCATGTGCCAAAAGGGTAAAGAAAGTCGTATTGTCTCGCCTTCAATGTGTAAATGCATTTCTAGGGGACACGACCAAACGAAAAAGCCCCAGTCTTTCGACTGGGGCTTAATATAAGTGGCGGAGTGGACGGGACTCGAACCCGCGACCCCCGGCGTGACAGGCCGGTATTCTAACCAACT
>NZ_JAWPOX010000806.1:0-597 GCF_033344475.1 Vibrio sp. 1288 | reverse complement strand
AATTTTATCGGTGAAAACTTGAGCAAAAAGACCTTTGCCAACCTTATCATCATCAATGCGCTTCAGAATTTCGTGGGCAGATACGGATTTTTCCTCAGACGTTTTCGTTGTCCATTCTTGGCCAGCAATCTGATTGAGTGTATCTATTACAGTGCTATTCCCTGTTTTAGGTTTTGGCCAAAGTGAAGCGACAACCTCAGCCATTAGAGCTACGTTATTACCTTCCATAGCCAAATCGTATTCTAGCGTCTTATACTTACTGACAAACAGGCGAGCGTTTTCAGATGAGTTGATTGAATTAACTAATTTAATTGCATGGTTCATGCCTTCAAGTAGATGTGAATCGTGTGGAATAAAGTCGACTTCTTTATCAATGGTTTCATCTTCATTTTCTTCGCTAGCGACTTGGATAGTTTGTTTCTTTGGAGGGTCTAGATCTGTAACGCCAGCACAGCGAACTGGTATATTTAGACCTTCTTGATCTTCTTCATCTTCGAGGTCAGTTAAATTGCAATATAGTCTTATGAAGTGCTTAAAATAAATGCCATTAAGGTTGATGGTCGAAACTCCCAGATCTTCTAAATTCCTTTTCCCGTC
>NZ_JAWPOX010000805.1:0-598 GCF_033344475.1 Vibrio sp. 1288 | reverse complement strand
TTGTTCAAACAGCTTGTCTGCCTGACGCTTATCTCTAAAAGATGGCGCATCAATATAAAGCTCACCCGCGCCAGAACTAAAACCAAGAATGTATGGTGCAGAGTAAACTTGAGTGCGCTTGTCACCACGCCCGATAGCTTTGTTTACCTTAATAACCACTTGGTTTGAGCCATCGATGAGAGTATACGGAGTACTCAATTCATCCGTACTAACGCCATTTACAAACAGAACTTGAACACCTTGTGCGGTACTTAAAGTTACTGATACATCCGTTTTATGTGTTGTGTCTGCGTTCGCTGTTGTACCAAACAGACCAAGAAAAAACGCTACAATCCAAGTTTTTAGTCTCATATCCTAATAACCTTAAAGTCCGATTAATTACATCAAAAAGTTAAATCTCGCTTACCACTAATCACAGTTTGAGGAAATCATTAATGAAAAGCCAATCATTTCACTACAACTCGCTGTAGATAATTGGTAAGCGCACCCTCGCCTCGACAATCTAAACCCGCTTGACCTATGTATAATAGTTACTGAGTGGTCTAGACGCTTTAATATAAAAAAGGCCGCAATACATGCGACCTTTACTATATCTACT
>NZ_JAWPOX010000804.1:0-598 GCF_033344475.1 Vibrio sp. 1288 | reverse complement strand
AGACGCACATGCACCCTAACCTAAAATAAACTCTGATAAATCCGTGCCTATTTGGGCACTAAAACCCCAATGCGTTTCGAATCGCCTTGAACGTCTTGTTATTCCG
Organism: Vibrio sp. 1288; assembly: GCF_033344475.1. Classification (NCBI taxonomy): domain Bacteria; kingdom Pseudomonadati; phylum Pseudomonadota; class Gammaproteobacteria; order Vibrionales; family Vibrionaceae; genus Vibrio; species Vibrio sp. 1288. The sequence goes on along the minus strand of NZ_JAWPOX010000804.1, from coordinate 492 downwards.
CAACTAAAGTCGGCTATGTTTACGCCTAATCTTTTGATATGACGAGAAATTTTCGGCATGCAGGCAAAAATCGAAGCCGAAGTATTTGGCAGCTCACTACCTTAAATCGCTTTAGCGTCACTCTTTAATTGCTGCGCCATATTAAGGTGCGCTTAAAGCGCTTTAAGGCTAGCATGGAAATGACCAATATTCGCCCTTTTCGCCGCTTTTCCACCCTATTACCCCGCCACTTTCACTCTTAGGCTACAATCACGTACATTCAGCCTGAGAGATCCGTTGCGGAAATAACGCCGCATTAAGGTGTGAACAACGCGACCACGAAACTTACCCATACCACCGTAAACACTGAACTCAACGATGAATGGAAAATGCCAAGCGTTGAGAATCACTCTTAAATGCTTTGTTAGCATTTGGCTAGAGTTTGCCCACCAAGTCTCCAAAACCCCATACAAGAGTGCCTAAAGCTGCGAGTAGAAACTCTATTTTTTGAAC
>NZ_JAWPOX010000803.1:0-598 GCF_033344475.1 Vibrio sp. 1288 | reverse complement strand
GCATAGATAAGCGGGATTCTTTATTGAACTGAAGTTCGTGATTCAACGACATCTCGTGCAACGATGTTTCGAATACATTGCCGAGTTTCGACTCCGGGTAGGCGATATGGTCACAGAAATAAACGTCACCATTTGCTTCAACGGCATAAGACGAGCCGCATTTTTTGGCATGAATACAGTTTGGAGAGGGGTTGCCAAGGTATTGTGTTAATGCCTGTTCAAAGTTCGAAATGAAGACTTTGCCCACATCTTGAGAAACCCAAAGATGAAATACGTCGGTGAGAAAACGTCCGTATTCTTTGGCATCAACAGACCAAGCGATAGGTTCGTATTTCTGAGGATCTGTATGGAGTTTGTCTGTCGAGAAAATCAGATTGCTACCAAAGTGTTGGCCACGAGCTTGCTCTGTTTCTAACGGAGAAGATTCGACAAGAGGTGAGAACTGAATATGTTTCACCTTATTCTTTCGGAAAAATGAATAGATAGCCTCAGCATGTTTGCAATACTCTTTGGTCACACATGCCAAAACGTTGTATTCAACGTTCATTTTTTGTAGAAGCTTTAATGCAGAAAAGCTTTCTTTAAAAGCACTTTTTCC
>NZ_JAWPOX010000802.1:0-598 GCF_033344475.1 Vibrio sp. 1288 | reverse complement strand
CATGCTTAAACCAATTGTTCGTGAACTCAGATTTCGCCTCAAGATAACGCGCTTGTTGGCGTGCGTACTTAACCCAGTTTGTGACTGGAAGCGTATTACTTTCTTGTTCGGCTGGCAGTTTTAAGTTATCTGCTTGTGAACGGTAGAACTCGTTAACCTCAGGAATGTCAGCTTTGTCTGGGTCTAAGAAGAATACCCAGAAGCGATCATTTATGACGTTAAGTGCAAGCTGACCACGACAAACAGGGCCTTTAATGTACGCCATGATGGTGTTTTGCGCATTATCAAGCATGAATTTGAAGCGAGACTTCACTGGCATATCAATGAATGCCGTCATCGGGTTAGCTGCAACTTCTGGTTCGTAGCTAGGTAGCTGAGTAACGGAGTAATCCGCTTCAATAAACCACTTTTTCCAGTTGCTGATGCGCTGTTTGTTGAGCGCAAATGGCATGTGCGTTTTGTCAACAATAGTGCCTTGTTCTGGAATGATTCGGTAGTAGACGCGTTCAACGCCCGGATCGTCGTAAGGGCGACGAGTGGAAATGCGTTTTACTGGCTGTCCTGGTGGCGTTGCGGAGCGCACGAGGGTAAAGAAGCG
>NZ_JAWPOX010000801.1:0-598 GCF_033344475.1 Vibrio sp. 1288 | reverse complement strand
AGATCTCGCCGCCGGCCAGTTTAAGTCCGGACAATTTTTAAGGCGTTCAGCTTCAGGTGACAAAGTGTACATTGAAGCCACTTACAACCCCATCTACGATCCGTTGGGCAACGTCATCAAAGTCGTCAAATTTGCATCTGACATCACTGATAAAGTTCAAAGGGATTTAAACATCTCTCAAGCGATAGCCGACTCTTCTTTTATCGCGAGAAATGCCAGCGAAGAAGCCACATCAAACGTCTGCGGCGCAGAACATTCTCTGAATGAGTTTCGCACCATGATTGAAGAAGTACTGAGTGCCGTCACCGCTTGTGACGATAAAGTTCAAGAGCTATTTAAAACCTCTCAGCAAGTCACTGAAATCGTCAAAGTGATCGACAGCATCGCCTCACAAACCAATCTCCTAGCTCTAAACGCAGCGATTGAAGCAGCTAGAGCTGGTGAACATGGACGAGGATTTACAGTGGTTGCGGATGAAGTGAGAACTTTAGCAACTCGAACCAGCACGTCGATTGATGAAATCAACCACGTAGTTCTGAGCAACCAATCCCTAACGACCGAAACTCGCTCATTTATCGAGATCATCAACCAAGGCTTT
>NZ_JAWPOX010000800.1:0-598 GCF_033344475.1 Vibrio sp. 1288 | reverse complement strand
TAAGCAATACGCGGTCATTGATGGTGACTCTACGGTTGATTTTAGTGGTTTCCCTCACTACATCGAAATGCCAAATATGCGCGCTTTTGCTACTTCTGGTTTCCCTTACACTCGCATGGCCGATTTGTCAGAAACTGCGATTGTTGTTCCAGAGAGAGCTCCAAAAGAAGTGTTGCAGACCTTCTTAAACGTCATGGGGTCGTTAGGACGTGATTCTGGGTACCCAGGTATTCAGGTGCTTTTGACAGACAAATGGAATGCTGAGCAACTAAAAGATAAAGACATCCTGACGATCGGTGTTGTGGATGCACTAGAAGAAGCCGCTAATAATCCTGACCAAGTTAACTTAGTGGTTAAAGAGGGTCAGAGACAAATTCGCCTACCAAGCAAAAATGAAAAGCAGCTCGGAATGAACTGGATGAGTCCAAGTGATGCTCGTCAAGTGGCCGCGGATTATGTTTCTGTTGAGGCTGAGGGCTCTTTTGCTGCTATTTATGGTGCAGAATCGCCATTTACGAAAAAACGCAGCGTCATTTCTATTATGGCGGCTCACCCGTCAGATTTTTCGTCGGTTGATCGCGCGTTGGCTGACTCCGGT
>NZ_JAWPOX010000799.1:0-599 GCF_033344475.1 Vibrio sp. 1288 | reverse complement strand
CTTAAAGCCATCCACCATGTGGTGCTTAATTTGACCGGTTTCCATCAAGCTGTCTGCCATCATGCCATTATCAACACAATGAACGAACATAGAACGTTTCACTAATTGGTACGTCCAGCCACCTGGACATGCACCTAAATCAACGCCCCACATGCCTGGCGCTAAACGCTCATCCCACTCATCTCGCGGAATAAATACGTGGAAAGCTTCTTCCAGTTTTAGCGTTGAACGGCTTGGTGCGTCTGCTGGGAATTTCAAGCGAGGGATACCCATAAAGAACTGCGAGTTGTTGCCTGGTAGTGAGTAACCCACATAACAATGACCCGGTGCGACAAAACAGATGTGCAGCACTGGCTTCTTCGCGTTGTCTTTATTCCACATCAAACCTTTACCACGCAACGCTTGGCGCATTGGTACGGTGAACTTGCGGCAGAACTTCAACAGCTCTTTTGCTTCGTTCGTGTCTGGCGTTTCGATACGTAGATCGCCACAACGTGGGAACGATTCAAACTCTGACAGCTCGGCAAGAATTGGGCTGATGCGGTCTTCACTTGGCAGCGCTTCAAACTCAGCCGCTACAGCAAACATCTGACGCGCAA
>NZ_JAWPOX010000798.1:0-600 GCF_033344475.1 Vibrio sp. 1288 | reverse complement strand
AAAAATCAATTAAGCGTTGTCTTTAAGGTAACGAGCAATTGCCGACTGAGCGTCTTGGCCATCGACGGTTTTCACGTCTTTCAGCCAAGCTTCGATTTTATCTGCGTTCGCGTTTAACCATGCCTGTGCCGCTTTAGATGGCTTTTGCTTCTGGTTGAGAATCGCTTCCATCAGCTCGTTTTCCATTTCTAGGCTGAACTCTAGGTTTTTCACTAGTTGACCCACATTCGGACACTCAGATAGGTAGTTTTGACGTACGTTTGTATAAACGTTTGCACCGCCGTAATTTGGGCCGAAGAAATCATCACCACCCGCAAGGTATTCCATTTCAACATTGTTATTCATTGGATGTGGTGCCCAGCCAAGGTAAACGATCCACTGATTACGACGTACCGCACGTGATACTTGTGACACCATGCCCGCTTCACTTGATTCAACCAGGCTGAAGTCTTTTAAACCAAATGCGTTGCTGTCGATCATGGATTGAATCAGGCGGTTACCATCGTTACCTGGTTCGATGCCGTAAATGCGGTTTTTAAATTTGTCGGCATGTTTTTCCAGGTCAGCAAAGCTCTTCACACCTACGTCATAAACGTATTT
>NZ_JAWPOX010000797.1:0-600 GCF_033344475.1 Vibrio sp. 1288 | reverse complement strand
GTCGGGCAGTGGGTTAGGTCGTAAGCTCGTTTTCGAACAAGCTGCGAAGAAAACCAACCAGAAGACCCGTGGCAACTATCCAGCAACGGTCGCGATTCTAGAAGTGATTCAACACGGTCTGGAAAAAGGCTTTGCACAAGGGCAAGAGCTTGAAGCGAAACGATTTGGTGAGCTTGTGATGAGCTCCGAATCGAAGGCATTGCGCTCTATCTTCTTCGCGACAACTGAAATGAAGAAGGAACACGGCACGGATGCACAGCCAGCAGCGGTGAAAAAAGTGGGTGTTCTTGGTGGCGGCTTAATGGGCGCTGGGATCAGCCATGTAACGGTTGCAAAAGCAAACGTGCCTGTTCGAATCAAAGATGTGAGCAATGACGGTGTGTTGAATGCGCTTAACTACAACTACAAGTTGTTTGAGAAGCAGCGCAAACGTCGCATCCTGTCGAAAGCCGATTTACAGGCGAAGATGTTGCAACTGTCAGGTGGCGTAGACTTTACAAGTTACAACCACATTGATGTTGTGATCGAAGCGGTTTTCGCAGACGTGGCTCTAAAACAACAGGTGGGTGCGGGCAGTGAAGCAAACGCAAAATCTGACAC
>NZ_JAWPOX010000007.1:0-172090 GCF_033344475.1 Vibrio sp. 1288 | reverse complement strand
TGTTTGTTTTGCTTCCACTCGGCTATCGTTTCCTCATCAATCCAAAAGGTCAGAGAACCACGGTTTATTAAGGCTTTATTGTATTGCTTCCAGTTAGTTGTTTTGTAACGAGGTTTCGGCATGAGGCTACGACGATTGATGGGTATAGCACGATCAGATCGTAGATTTTTGATTTAGTTCCACCGATTTAAGCAAAAAAGCCTAGGATTGCGACAAAAACTCAACTATATTTACAAACTGTGTAAAAGTAGGAGTGCGTATGTTTACTGTTGAATATTCAACGTGTGGTGGTGTTACAATCAGCAACAAAAATAGCTATGTAACCCTAGAGTTTTTATTGCAGCCAATATACATCCCTAAATCTGGAGAAACGATCTATTGCGAATGCCTCTCAAGAGTAATTAAAGAATCAGGAGAGACATTAAATAGTGAATCCTTCTTCGATAATATTGACGATGAATTCATTAAGACTGTTTTTTTACTACAGATGGAATATTTTAGTAATATAAAAACGTCTAAAGGTATTTTTTTGAATTTAAATCTATCTGCATTAGAAGATGATGAATTTGTAGAGAAGGTTATAAATAAAAATGTCTATAATAAATTTCATATAGAAATAAATGAAATAAGCACTTCCATTAAATTTAGTAAAATACTAAAAAATATAAAACGACTTCAAAAGTTAGGTATGTTAATCGTTCTTGACGATTATTATGAAGAAAATATAGCGGCTCACTTATCTTTAGGGGTAATTGAATGGGACTATATTAAAATAGATAGGTCATTCTTATTATACAATTCTGGTGATGATGATTGCTTAAAGTCTCTTATTTTTGTTTTAAGGACTTATTGTAAACACGGCTTGATAATTGAAGGGGTTGACACTTACTTCCAGAATGAATATCTTAAAAAATATAATCTTTTGGCTCAAGGTTATTTTTACTCTAGACCAAGAAAGGTGACTAACGAACGAGATTATCATCAAGAATCAGAGTTAATGAAGAAAAAATCAAAAGCAAACACTTATCATTGACATTTTAGTCGGCTTGAACCACGATTTGCTCAAGTAAGTTCTTTTTCAGTGCTTGATACAGTGGTTTGAACTTCTCGCTCACCTGAATCACCCACCTTGCCATCGTGGTTCTCGATAACTCGATACCTGACTGTGTAAACAGGGTTTCCTGACTATACAGCGGCAGTATTCGTCATGATTTCAGTAGGGTTTAATCCGGTTTGCTGTTCCAATAACCCTTCGAGTACGAATATGGAATCTCGTAGTGTTCCTGGTATAACGATTCCGTGAAATCCAGAAAACTGATCGGAGACGAAGTTATACCATGTGATACCACGGCTGGAGCCAAAGTATTTTCGGTTCGCACCTGAATTGACGGTTCTTATTGGTGTGATAAATCGCATCCCATCAGCAGAGGCAACTTCACCTCCGCCCCAATGCTTAGCTAGTGCAAGAGTAGACTGAAAATCGACCAGTTTCGCGTTGGCTTTTACTAACGTTTCAGCACGTAAATAATTTTGTTTAACCCAACTGAGTCGGTGTCTGGTTAAAGCAGGGATATGAGACTTTATCAGTGGCTCAAGGCCGATATTGCAAGCTTCGGACAGTAACACGGCGCAGATACTTACCGTTAAATCATTGGCACGTGCGTTAGATTCGCTAATATGAGTGAATTCATCGGCAAAGCCAGTATGAGCATTGACTTCAAGTAGTAGTTCTGTGAGGTCTACGGCAGGAAGTAACGCCTCAACTTGTTTGGATAATCCCTGTAAGCTCGGAGGGTTATCTAGTCTATCAATATTTGTGATGGTCAGAGCTGGTCGTTTCCCCGAGATATCAATATCCACCGAACCATTATCGTCAAAATTTGCGGCAACCTGATGATAGGTTGTATCCAGTTGCCTGACTAGCGCATCGATGGCTTCTTTTGCGTTTAGCGGATGTCCCAGTGATCGACAGACCTGAATTCGGTTGGACTGCCACTCTTGCCCCTGCAAAAGTTTGGCTCTCGGATCGCCCCAGCGATCGCTGTTTTCGACATAGATATCTCGTCGGCGCAAGCTATCCTGTAATTTATCCAAAAAACACAGTGTGTAGCCTCGTTTAGTCACCCGACCACCTTTATCTAATACCAATCGCTTCCATGGATTAGATACGATATCCACTGGCGCATCATCAAGAATTTGTTTTTTTGAGTCGAGTAGTTGCGCTAAGTACTGGTGAACTTCAAGCGTTTTGTCTCCCGCAGGAGCGGCGGAAAATTCGATATCACGGAGCAGTTTTGGTAGAAAACGCCGAACTCGCCCGTACTGTTCAACCATCTCTTCATGAAAATTGTCATCATAAGGTCGGGCTAACTCGTGTACGGTAGAAATAGATTGCGCTAGCTTTTCCCGTGAAAATTTAGCAAAGATTGACGGACGTAGCGACTCATCATCTAAGTTGTCGTCTAGCAGCAGAGCACAAACTTTAGCTAAAGCCAGTGCAGATTTATCCAAATCTTTTAGAGTACGAAGACGCTTTTTCTGTCCTAATTTCTTCGCTTCGCCAGCGATATTTGTAATCAAAAGATCCAGTACATCCAACGCTTCATCTAATGCAATAATTTCATAGGCTTTCACAAAAGCCACGAGTATCGCAGTACGCTTAGTCTCCGGCATACGGCCTATTTTGTATGCCGAGATCATTCCAGCATGACGGGCAATATGTTTAAACCGGACGGGAGGAATACCAGTAAAATCCAGTTCAGTTATTCCATAGGTTTGAAGTGCTTTGTAACGTTCAATAGCCTCATTAAATGCAGGGCCAATTGACCGGCCCCTTACGAAAACGGTCGAAGTGTGTTGTTCTGGCTGCTTCAGGAATTTGTAGTAAGGAATCCAACCTAGCTTGCTGATCCGAATTTGGGAGACTGGATAGTTGCTGCCACAATCGGTTTTCTGCTCGGTCTCTGATTTGTGAAATTAAACGGGTTAAAGTTGATGCGCCTGGTAAAAGGATTTTATGTTGGATCAGCCATCCGGTCGCTAAATCAAACAGTAAACTCGGGCGTTCATTACTGATCCAACTCCGGCTATAGAGAAGGCGGGATAACCGGAATGACCACGGCCAAACAAACTCACGATAACCATACTGATTGCGGATCAGAGCGGTATGCTCGCGGCGTGTGGTTTCGCGCTGAGAATAGTCAGACAAAATACCAATATTGGTTATATTCAGTTGCCTTGCGACAAACCATTGGGTATTCGTTGGGATTTGATTTAAATCGATCAAGAAAGTACCAAGAAAGCGAACACAACCTAATTGCAGCGCAACTCCAAATCGATTGTGTTCACCACGTCTTTGTGTAATAAAAGCTAAGTCAGCCTCGTCCAAATGGAAGTACCGCGCCAATTGAACATCATTCGGCTCCCCATTAAATTGCCCGTAACTATTTTTTTGTTCAGTGGTTAAAAAATCTACGGGCATAGCCAAAACCTCTTATTGGTTACACAAACTCAAATCAGTGACGTATTGTTTTCCCATTTCCGGCATGTAAGCCATGAGGAATTTTAATAAATATCTGGATGGAAATGCCGCAATGGTTCCATTTGCTGATGAAGAATACGGATTATGTAAATACTATGAGGTTGTGGGCGATAAAAAATAGCATGTTTATGGTGATCGTGGCGGCGAAGCCCTTCGGCAATTTCGGGGCACTCGTAACCCATCAAAGGTTGTTCTGCAAGCGTTAGCAAAACGTCATGCATACTGTCTGTATAAGCATCCGCTTGCTCTATGCCAAAGTTCAATAGGGTGTATTCAAAGATATGCTCAAAGTCTTCTGCGGCGAGGTTGGAAAGTTTATACATTGTGTCTCTGCTTTACTTTAGTCGCAATGTCATGAAGTGATAATGAGCATTGACCACTCTGCTCTCCGGCTTCAATCGCCATTTTTAGAGCCGTGGTTTGTTTCTCTTGCCTTTCGAGTAGCCGCAATGCAGAACGAACTACTTCGCTTGTTGAGCCATAGCGACCAGTCGCTATGAGTTGGCCGACAAACTCATCTAGCTGAGACCCAATCGTAACACTAGTTGTGCGTGACATATTTCCACCTACATGTGTGAATAATTAACACACCAATAATAGGTCAACTAAAATTCAAAATCAAATCACGATCTTCGTATGACAATGAAGTATACTTATAAGTCACACGTAAAAATTGACACGAAAAGTAGATTTGTCATAACCTATTTGTCACACTTGTTTAGATCATAATCTAAATGTCACTTTGAGGGGCTTATGTACATCTTTGGATACTTAAGAGCATCAACCTCTGATCAGAATGCAAAACGTGCTCAAGGTGCTTTACAGGAGTTTGCACAGCAAAAGGGCTTTCGAATAGCAGGTTGGTATATTGAGAATGAATCGGGAGCCTCATTACAAAGACCTGAATTACTCCGATTACTTGATGATGCTGCAATTGGTGATGCGATCATAATAGAGCAAATTGATCGTCTTTCTCGACTTGATGAAGAAAGTTGGTTCAAATTAAAAGAAATGCTGAACCAAAAGGAACTTAAGGTAATCAGTATCGATTTACCAACTAGCCATATCGCTTTTGCGCCACACATTCCCGACGAGTTCACTCGTTCGATGATCAGGGCTATTAATGGGATGATGATGGATATGCTCGCTGCAATTGCACGAAAAGATTACCAAGATCGACGGCGGCGGCAAGCTGAAGGGATCATGAAGGCTCGAGAAGAGGGAAAATATCGAGGAAGACAAGCAGATCTCCAGCTTCATGAAAAAATCTATCAGTTAAGAGTTATCAATGGGTTAAGTATCAGTGATACCGCTAAATTGACGAATGTGTCCACTAGAACGGTAATTCGGGTGGCTAAGAAGTTAGCAAGTGAGCGTTCATTGGGATAAGAAGCTTAACGTTTCTGTTCCTTATGGGCTCTAGTCCCCTAAACAAGAAATGCCCCTTTCCTTGCCAGCCGCGCTTAACCTCACAAATCATAATGAGGTGATTTGACCTACTTTTTCTTATCTATGTAATGTCTAGGGAAGTGGGTGCTTACAATAACGACTATAGGAAAGCTATGGCTAATGAAAGAATTAAATACATTTCAGAGTGTTAACGAGCGAGATGTTGACCTATTAGTGCTAGAGGAGCTTAATGTTTCCGACTCATTTGCTCAATGGTTTGTTTGTCGTGTTCGAGAAGAAATAACCTCAGTGAAAACGCTCGGTGCTTGGCACTCTGTCGTAGATACTAACCTAGGCGAGTCAGACTTAGTTTATATCTATCAATCAGATGACTTATCTTCACAAGCAATACTTATTGAAAATAAGATTGATGCTTCAGCTCAGGCTCAACAAGGAGAGAGATACAGGCTTAGGGGTAACAGAGGTTTAGAAGATGGTCTTTGGCAAGATTTTAGAACATGTATCATTGCCCCAAAGGCATATATTGCTCGAAATGCGGAGCCGTACGACGCTGCCATTTCATATGAAGAAATAATGGTTTACCTTGCTGCCCAAGGTGATAAGCGAGGACTCTATAAGGCGCAGACATTAAGAGATGCTATTGAGAAAAACAGAAGGGGTTACGTTGCGACGGTTTGCCCCAAAACAACAGAATTTGCACAAAAATACTTAGCTTATGTCTCAGAACATTTTCCTCAATTGAATCCCGAGCAATCAAAACCCCGAGCTAATGGGCACGACTGGATTCATTTCTACCCCGATCCAATAAATAAAAAAATACGAATCATTCACCAGATCTACGGCAAAGTCATCAAGTTGCAGTTTCTAGGCCAAGCAGACAGTTTTGATGATATCAAAAGTCAATTTGAAGGTTTGGAAGGTAGTGGATATCGAATCATAAAGTCGGGAAAATCAGTAAACATAGAAACACCATTACCTCAAATATCAATCGCAGAACAGAGTTTTGACTCAGTATTGGAAGAAATTAGTATCGCACTAAATAAAGCCCAGCAGTTGCATTCGTGGATGGTAAATCACCCTTCTGTGTGACGTTAAAGAAACGATGCTCAGGAAAACGTATATCTAGAGGCTTGCTGATGGGGCATGAAACACAGAAATGCCCCATTATTAGACAGCGCAAATACTCTAGCTAATTTAAGTCGCCAATTCTTACCTACTCTTCAACTGCATATCCATTCAATCCGCCACTATTCAATTCTAACTAAAATTCATAAGGCCATTTCTAAAGTCATAGAGGAGGTCAATTATGTGGACGAAGAAAGGTCATCTAACTGGGCAGAAAAAGCCGTTCAAGCTTGAGGATATATGGCGAATTCGTACTCGACTTGAGATCGAGGAAAACATCATGGAACTCGCATTGCTGAATCTCGCCATAGATTGCAAGTTACGATCATGTGATTTGCTTAGAATGAAAGTGAGAGACATATCTTCTGGTGGTGTCATTCAAGATCGTGTCCTCTACAGTCAAAGTAAGACGGGGCGAGAGGTGCAGTTTGAGATCACTTCCCGTACAGCACAATCGTTAGCACAGTGGATCATGAAAAGCCAAATTACCGCAGCAGATTACCTATTTCCAAGTTCCAGAAAACCGGATAACGCTATGAGCTATAGCCATTATCTGAAAATCATTCGTCGTTGGGCCGCGAAGCTTGGCTACGATCCGTATCTGTATGGTACTCACTCAATGCGCCGCACGAAAGCCACACTCATTTATGCACGGACAAAGAACATCCGTGCGGTTCAATTATTGCTTGGACACGTAAAACTCGACAATACCATTCGCTACCTTGGCGTTGAAATCGAAGACGCATTAAACATATCTGAGAGTACCGATTCTTGAACTAGGTCATTCTTTTTTGTCTTTTAAGGTGGGCTACGGAGGGTGTCGGTAAAATTAATTCTAAAACAATTGCTTATATCAAAAAAATATGTCTAATCATGCCGTTTTTTTTCATGGCACTATGCCGCATCTATTCCTTGAATGTACACGGTCAGTTATACTGCTGTTATTGTACGTAAGGAGGTTCAAATGACAGCAGTAGACCGCATTTGTCAAAAGATAAAGCGTTCAAGACGTTATGTATTTGAACGCAAAGACTTTGATGGATTTGCAAGTTACGACCAAATAGGTCGGGCACTCAGGCAGCTTGTGCAGCAAGGGGAACTAATGAAGCTTGGTTATGGTTTGTATACCAAAGCAAGAATCAATAGCCTCACAGGTAAGCCTATGCCCACCAATCCAGGTGGCACCGATGCTCTTGTGCGTGAAATTCTTAAAATGAAAGGCGTTGATTTTGAGATGGATAGTCTATCGCTACAAAGTCTTTCAGGCACGAGTACCCAAATTCCATTTTCTATTCAGTATTCATGGGACCCAAAACAGTTTAATCGCAAACTGGTTGTTGGTAGTCGTGTGCTGAACTTACCAAGTTAAAATGAACACACTAAAACAACAATTCCTTGAGGTTTCCGATGCGCTTGAGCTCGGAAACCCAGCCATTATTGAAAAAGATTACTGGGTCGTTGCCTTACTTGCCGAGCTAGTGAAAGTTTCTCCTGAACATCATCAAATGGTCTTTTCTGGCGGCACGGCGTTGGCGAAATCAAACGTTAAAATTCTAAGAATGTCGGAGGATGTGGATATAAAACTCATCCCCAACCAAGCATTTGATGAACTGAGCCGTGCGAAAAAGAAAGAAGCGAGAAAGAAATGTGTAAATGAGATAGAACAAGCGATCACTCAGTCAGAGCTATTTACCGTTGAAGAGCGTTCTGTGCGAGATGAATACCGCTACGTCGAGCTTGAACTTAAATACCCGCAGCAGTTTAGTCAAGCGCCCTGCCTTCGCCCGATCATCAAGTTAGAGTTAATCGAGACCATTCCATTACTGGATGTGGAGCCGCGCAGCATTCAATCTCTGGTCGCAGAGTTGTACCAACTACCACAAGAAGTGAGTGCATTTGATTGCGTCTCTATCCATGCAACATTGGTTGAAAAAATCATTTCGATGCTGCGTCGTACCATGTCGGTAAAACGCAATACGGATCGAAGCGATGATGTTGCACTCGTGCGCCACATTTACGATGTGCACTGCATAACAACGCTCTCAATGCCTGAACTCAACGGGATTGTCGGTCTATTCAAAGCGGTATTGGAAGAAGATATTGCCCGCTTTGGCAATCAACATGCTGAGTTTGTTGCCAACCCCAAACAAGAGCTACAACTTGGCATCAAAGAGCTTGAGGAGAATCCAATTTTCCGCCAACGCTTTCAGGACTTTGTTACGCCAATGGTGTTTAACACCGAACCCCATGATTTTGATACCTGCTTTGCCTCATTTAAACGCATTGCAGCATCGCTAATTGAAAAAATTTAACACTATTCGAGATAATTTAATGCCAAATTCACCAATCAACCAAGATGAAATCAACAAAGCCGTCTGGTCGGCGTGCGATACGTTCCGTGGCACCGTAGATCCATCCATCTACAAAGACTTCATCTTGACCATGCTGTTCTTAAAGTACATCTCAGATGTACGCCAAGACAAAGTGGAAGAACTCACCACTCAGTTCGGTGGCAACCAAGATATGATCGAAGCCATGCTTGCTAGCCAATCTTTCAAAATTCCAGTAGGTTCAACATTCTGGGATTTGTATGATGCACGTAATACCGCAGGTAACGGTACTCGTATTGACCAAGCGCTGCACGCGATTGAAGAAGCCAATGGCACCAAGCTAAAAGGCGTATTCCAAGACATTAGCTTCAACACCGATAAACTGGGTGATGAAAAGCAAAAGAACGACATCCTACGCCACCTATTGGAAGACTTTGGCAAGCCAACCCTAAACCTACGTCCAAGCCGTGTTGGGTCATTGGATGTGATTGGTAACGCCTACGAATACCTGATCAAACACTTTGCCGCTGGCAGCGGAAAATCGGCAGGTGAATTCTATACCCCGCCAGAGGTGTCGGATCTGCTTTCTATCATCCTTGAGCCACAACAAGGCGACAGCATTTGTGACCCAGCCTGTGGCTCAGGCTCACTACTGATGAAATGTGGTAAGCAAGTTCAAAAGAACTTTGGCGGCTCTAAGCAGTATGCCTTGTTTGGTCAAGAAGCGATTGGCTCAACGTGGTCACTGGCGAAAATGAACATGTTCCTGCACGGTGAAGACAACCACCGCATTGAATGGGGCGACACCATTCGTAACCCTAAGCTACAAGACAGCAATGGTGGCTTACTGCACTTTGACGTTGTAACCGCAAACCCACCGTTCTCGTTAGATAAATGGGGACATGAAGATGCTGAAAGCGATCACTTTGGTCGTTTCCGCCGTGGCGTGCCACCGAAAACCAAAGGTGACTACGCGTTTATCTCGCACATGATTGAGACTTTAAAACCTGAAACTGGTCGTATGGGTGTGGTTGTGCCTCATGGTGTGCTATTCCGTGCATCGAGTGAGGGCAAAATCCGCCAACAACTGATTGAAGAAAACCTGCTAGATGCAGTGATTGGCTTACCTGAAAAATTGTTCTTCGGTACAGGCATTCCAGCGGCAATCTTGATCTTCAAGAAGAAGAAAGACACCAAGGATGTGATGTTCATTGATGCTTCGCGTGAGTTTAAGTCGGGCAAAAACCAGAACGTATTGACACAAGAGAACATAGATAAGATCGTCAAAACCTACCGTAGCGGCGACAACGTGGATAAGTACGCCTATGTGGCAACCCTTGATGAGATCCGCGAAAACGACTACAACCTTAACATTCCTCGTTACGTAGATACGTTTGAAGAAGAAGCCGAAATTGATTTGATGGCTGTGCGTAGTGAGCGTTTAGCGCTCCAAAGCGAGCTAACTGACTTAGAAGCGGAGATGGCAGGCTACCTAGAGGAGCTGGGTTATGGTGCATAACACAGTAGCAGGTATCCTCCCAACTGACTGGTCTGCATCTTTATTAAAAAATGTATGTCAAGTTGTTAGAGGCAGCTCTCCTCGTCCAGCAGGAAGCCCTTTGTATTTTAATGGTGATTATTTGCCTTGGGCAACAGTTGCAGATTTGACCTGTAATGACGAGATGTATCTATTAAGCACCAAAACAATGCTTACAGAGGCTGGTGCACAAAGAACTCGAATTACCGAACCTGGCACATTGATGCTTACAAATAGTGGCGCAACTTTAGGTGTGCCTAAGATTTCAAAAATAAGATGTGGCGCTAACGATGGAATCGCGATGCTATTAAAACTAAATGGCATCGCTACGAAGTTTGCTTATTTCTATTTATCATCTAAAACTCAATATTTCCGCGAGATTTTAGCTCCAGGAGTAGGGCAACCTAACTTAAATACAGAAATCATTGGGGATTTGGGAATACCAGTCCCCCCACTCCCTGAACAACGCAAAATCGCCCAGATCCTTTCAACGTGGGATCGCGGTATTGCAACCACAGAAAAGCTGATTGATGCCAGCAAACAGCAGAAAAAAGCCTTAATGCAGCAGTTGTTGACGGGTAAAAAGCGTTTGGTTGATCCTGAAACGGGTAAAGCGTTTGAGGGGGAATGGGAAGATACTTATCTTTCAAATATAGCTTCGATAAAAAAAGGGAAAGCCCTAAGCGCTAAAAACCTTGTAGCTGGCAGTTACCCTGTTATTGCAGGAGGTAAAAGTAGTCCATATTCACATGTCGATTTTACCCATGAAAATGTTATTACGGTCAGTGCAAGTGGAGCTTACGCGGGATATGTGTCATTCCACCCTTACAAAATATGGGCATCAGATTGTTCAGTCGTAACAGCAAAACCTGCCAATTATCTTGGGTTTATTTTTCAATGGTTACAACTAAACCAAATACGCATTTACTCTATGCAAAGTGGCGGAGCACAACCGCATATTTACCCTAAAGATCTTGAGGTAATGAAGTTGCGAGTGCCTAAAATTGAAGAACAGCAAAAAATTGCCTCAGTTCTCACCGCTGCCGATAAGGACATCGAGTTGTTAGAAGTCAAGCTTGCTTACTTCAAGCAAGAGAAAAAGGCGTTGATGCAGCAGTTGTTGAAGGGTAAGCGCCGCGTAAAAGTGGCAAAAACCGAAGCCGCTTAATTAGCGTATCTTTTGACAACCAATACAGGGCTTGTTTAGCAAGCCCTGATTAACAATAAGAACAATGTCATAGGCTAAGTATGGAACCATTATCTCCTAGTGAACCTAAGCATCACGCACCGAATTTCAAAGAAGAACAAAGCGCAAAAATCCCAGCACTGACCTTGCTCACCAACCTTGGTTATCAGTTCATTCCGCCGAGTGAATGCATGACAATGCGGGGCAACAAAACCACCGTAATTTTGCCGCAGGTGTTACGCAAAGTATTGAGCTTTAAAACTTATTCATTCATGGGTAAAGAGCGCCATTTATCGAAAGCTGCAATTGATAAAATCGTACAAGAACTGGCTAACCCTGCTATGAATGAAGGGCTAAAAGCCGCCAATGAAAAACTCTATAACGCCTTAACCTATGGCATTAGTGTGACTGAGTTTGTCGATGGTAAAAAAGCCAACCCAACGATTCAAATCATCGATTGGGACACGCCTGAAAACAACCAATTCCATTTCACAGAAGAGATGGAAGTCGAGAACGCCCGTGGTACAGGTAAACGCATTCCTGATGTGGTCTGTTTCGTTAATGGCTTGCCATGGGTGGTGATAGAGGCCAAACGTCCTGATAGCAGCATCAATGGCAAACCCACCATCACCGAAGGTATTTCGCAAAACATCCGCAACCAAAAAGTAGATGAAATCCCTCATCTGTTTGCTTACAGCCAACTGTTGTTGTCCATCAATGGTCATGATGGCTTATACGGTACGTGCGGCACACCTGAGAAGTTCTGGGCGAAATGGAAAGAAGAAGAAATCACCGAAAGCACCTTTGAACGCCTTAAGAACACGCCACTGAATGACGCGCAACGGAATGCGATTTTCAGCCATCGCACGCCAGCAATCAAAGACGAATATCTATCACTGATTGCAGGCGGTGATTTGGTGGTGACAGACCAAGATCGCTTATTGGTATCCTTGCTGTGCCATGACCGCTTACTAGAGCTTACCCGTTTATTTACCCTGTTTGATAAAAAAGCGGGCAAAATTGTTGCGCGTTATCAGCAAGTGTTTGGTATCAAAGCCTTAGTGGAACGCATCACCTCTTTTGATGACAAAGGCGCACGTAATGGCGGTGTGATCTGGCATACCACAGGTTCAGGCAAATCATTCACTATGGTGTTTTTGTCAAAAGCACTGATTTGGCTAAAAGAGTTAGCGAAATGCCGTGTTGTGGTTGTGACCGACCGTGTGGATTTAGAAGATCAGCTTGCTCGTACTTTTGCCTCTGGCGGCGCACTGTCAGATAAAGACAAAAAAGATGCGATGGCAACCACAGGTAAACGCCTTGCTGAGCAAATAGGTAAAGGCAATGAACGTATCATCTTCTCGATCATCAACAAGTTTGGTACAGCGATTAATCTACCTGAATGCTACAACGATAGCCCAGACATTATCGTATTAGTAGATGAGGGACACCGTAGCCAAAACGGTGAAAACAACATTCGAATGCAGCAAGCCTTGCCAAAAGCCGCTTATATCGGTTTCACAGGCACGCCTCTGCTGCAAGATGACAAAACCGAGAACAAATTCGGTAAGATCATTCACTCATACACCATGCAGCAAGCCGTCGAAGATGGCACTGTTACGCCGTTGTTGTACGAAGAACGTAAGCCTGACCTGAGCACCAACGACAAAGCCATTGATGCATGGTTTGACCGTATTACCGATACCCTATCGGAAAAGCAACGCGCTGACTTAAAGCGCAAGTTTGCGCAAAAAGGTCAGATCTACCAAACCGAAGGGCGATTAGAGTTAATTGCGCACGATATTTCTGATCACTTCCAGAACTTCAAGCAGCAAGGTTTGAAAGGACAACTGGCGTGTGATTCTAAAGCCTCTGCGATCCGCTATAAGAAGCTGTTAGATCAAATCGGTAAAGTCACTTCAGTTGTAGCGATGTCACCACCTGATACCCGTGAGGGACACGATAACGTCGATAATGAAAGTACCGATCTGGTGCAAAATTGGTGGAAAGATAACGTCGCACAGAAAGGCTGGAGCGATGAAAAAGCCTACACCAAGCACATCATTCAAGAATTTGAAAAGGATGAAGGTCCCGACATTATGATCGTGGTCGATAAACTGCTAACGGGCTTTGATGAGCCTAAAAACACGGTGTTGTATATCGACAAGCCGTTAAAGCAGCACAACCTTATTCAAGCCATTGCGCGAGTTAACCGCCTGCACAGCAAAAAGCAGTTCGGCTATTTGATTGATTATCGTGGCATTCTCAAAGAGCTGGATATCACCATTGAAAAGTACCAAGACTTAGCTGAACGTACTCAAGGCGGCTTTGATATCGATGATCTCAAAGGTTTATATAACCGCATGGATACCGAGTACAAGAAGTTGCCAGGTTTGTATGATGACCTTTGGGCAATTTTTTCTGGTGTGAAGAACAAGCAAGATGGACAAGCACTTCGTCAGGCTTTGGCACCTAAAATTGATACGATTGATGGTCAATTGACGGATACCAACTTAAAGCTGCGTAATGATTTTTATGATGCGCTGACTGCGTTTGCTAACTGCCTAAAAGTAGCACTTCAATCAGCGACGTACTTTGCAGATAAGAGCTTCGACAATAAGCGAGAACTATATAAGAGCACGTTGAAATCCATGAGCCAACTGCGCCAACAAGTACGTGCTGATGCAGAGGAAACCGTGGACTACGATGAGTATTCGGAAAATATTCGCGCCATGTTAGACAAGCACATTTCAGGTGTGTCGATTGAAGAGCCAGAAGGCGCTTATCTGGTCGGTAACATGGGTAAAGATGCCAAACCAGAGCAAATGACCGATGATGAAGCCAAAAACAAAAAGGATGTCATCACAGGTCGTGTAACCAAGATGATTGAGCAAGATTTGGCGGATGATCCGTATGCCCAAGAGTATTTCTCAAACTTGTTAAAGCAAGCTATCGAGAAAACTAAGGAGATGTTTGATAGCCCTGTTAAACAGTATCTTCTATTTGCGGACTTCGAGCAGCAGGTTAAAAACCGTGATGTAGCAGGATTACCGACTGATCGCTTTGCAGTGCTTGATCCTAAAATCAAACGCCATATTCAAGCTTACTATGGACTGTTTCTGAAAGTGCTAGGTGAACCATCTCCACTAACGGAAGACCAGTGTTTTCAGTATGCGTTAGACATTGATGGCATTGTGCGTAAAGCGGTTGCTGAGTTTTCAATTAACCCATCGGAGATTGAAAATCAGATCCGTTTAGGGCTATTGCCACTGCTGTTCGCTGATGTGGGTATCGATAAAGCGCAAGCTATTATTACAGATGTCATTCAAATCACCCGCCTTGGCCTGTCTGGTAGCAATAAGTCAGGTGACTAAGCATGACATCGGTTAACCATAAAGAAGGCAATACCGAGGAATACAGCTTCATCTATGGTGATGAAGCTGTTACCTATGAAGTGATCCGCAAGGTATTTGCTGAAGGCAAGAAAAAGAAAATCACCATCCGAGTCCATCCAGATTGCCGAGTGACTGTCACTGCGCCTCAAGATGCTGAAAAATCGGCAATCCATGAAGCGGTTATGCAACGCGCTCAATGGATTTGGAATGCACTGATGGAATTTCGAAGCCATTTAGAATACGTGCAAACCAAGCACTACGTGAGCGGCGAAATGCAATTCTATTTAGGCCGCCGCTATGTGTTAAAGGTGGTTGAAGACCAAGAAGCAATTTCCAACGTGAAGATGGAACGAGGCAAGCTGTTAGTCACGCTCAACCGCTTCAATGAAGATAAGCCAAAGCTCGTTAAAGCACTGGTGTCTGGTTGGTATGGCGTTCGTGCCGAGCGCGTATTCCATGAACGCTTAGCTGCGCTTTTGCCGCAGGCAACGTGGGTAGAAGGCATTCCTTCATTTCGCATTATGCCGATGCAAAAACAATGGGGAAGTTGCTCAGCCAAAGGGACGTTGATGCTCAACCCTCACCTAATCAAAGCCCCTAAAGAGTGTATTGATTACGTGATATTGCATGAACTTTGCCACATCGCAGAATACAACCACAGCGAGCGTTTTTGGCGCTTATTAACGAGCGTGATGCCGAACTGGAAAGAAGTGAAAAGCAAGCTAGATGGTATGGCGGAGTTGTATTTGAATGAGTGAGATCATAACCAACGAGTTAATTGATACAACAAAGGAGTTTGATTATGCGTTGTCCTACTTGTGAAAAACATATTGGTTGGGATTGGCTCGAAGATGAGTGTATTGAACCCAATGAAGAATTTGAGTGTCCTCATTGCAATGAAACTTTGCGTTATGAGATTGATGAAGGCACGTATCTTGGTGCGCAGCATATAACGATTGAAGTGGTGGATGATTAAAGGGTTACTGTTTACTTACCTTAAATTGATTTTAGCCAAAAGCAATGAATAATCATTCGTTGTCTGAATAGCTTTCACCGAAATTCAAGCCACAATTATTGGCAGTAGATATTTCACTCTAGCCAATAATTGTCCAAAAGCTTGTTGGTCGGTGTGCTGTTATTGGTTGCTCCGTGCGCTATTAATAGAAATACAAGCGAATAAGGAGTGGGTAATCGCTCAAAAGTCGGGTGGAACAGCGATAAAACGGCAAAAATTATTGGAACTAAGTCAAAGCCCTTTTTTGATGGAAAGGCTTATTGATCTGAACACACCAATTTTCCATATAAGTACATCCACAAATACAAACCTCAAACTGGCGATAAAGAGCTTTAATATTAATAAATATATAAACAGCTTGGGCGCTGAAGAAATTTCAGTATACTGCGCTTAGGTTACACTGTAGAAAAAATCGCCGTATTCCCAGCGGGGTCCTTTGATGAGAAATAGAAATCGCGTTTGAATATGCAACCAAATGATTTTGCCGCTTGCAGTTTATTCGGTATACAAATAATAAACCTTTGACTAGTCCGAAGGTCGGTCAAATGAGAGAAAGTCATGTTTTTTAATAAGTCGCTTCAACAAGAAAATCAACGATTAAAGCAGGAGTTGCAAATCCTGCAGCAAATCCAAACCAGTTTAGATGAAGAGATGATCCGCTTAACATTGGATAGTAAAGGCATCATTACTTCTGCAAATACTAAGCTACAGCAAGAACTTTTCTTAAATGATGATGAGATCTTAACGAAATCGATTACTGAATTGGTACCGTCAAATTCGCGCAATACAGACCACTTTCATCGAATGAAGAAAGCCGTCCAAGATAAAGTGTTCTGGAATGGGGCATTGCAAGTACGGAAAGGTAATGGTGAGGAAGCCTGGTTAAGAACGATTATCCAGCCTGTTTTAAATGAGCGCAGAGAAGTAGAAAGCTTTTTTGTTTTTGCTTCTGAACTTACGCGAACGATCAAATCATCCCGTGAGCAAGAGGACATGCTAAATGCATTAAGTCGTTCTATGGCGGTAATTGAGTTCACATTAGATGGCCATGTTTTAAAAGCCAACGATAATTTCCTAAACACAATGGGTTATACGCTTGATCAGATTCTAGGGAAGCATCATCGCATGTTTTGTGATCAGGAAGAGTCGAGCTCTCAAGCTTACCGTGAGTTTTGGCAACGTTTAGCAAAAGGGCAATTTTCATCAGAGCGATTCAAACGAGTTAACCGTTATGGTGAAGAGGTGTGGTTAGAGGCTTCATATAACCCTATCCATAACGACAGAGGAGAGCTCTATAAGGTCGTTAAGTTCGCGACAGATATTACCCAACAGGTGATGCAGGAACAGAAAATGGCCCAGGCTGCGCAATTGGCGAACGAAATCTCCCAAGAAACTGGAACACAAACCCTGCAAGGGCAAGAGGTTATAGGCTCAACGTTAGAAAAGATGCAGACACTTTCCGAGCAAATGCAGCAAGCGAACACGGCGATTGACGAGCTTAAAGCGCACTCATCGCGTATTAGCGAGTTGGTAAATAGCATCAGTGGTATTGCTGACCAAACTAACTTATTGGCGTTAAATGCGGCGATAGAAGCGGCTCGTGCGGGTGAGCATGGCAGAGGTTTTGCCGTTGTTGCTGATGAAGTCAGACAGCTTGCTACAAGAACCAATGCAACCACCGATGAAATTGTCACAATGGTCAGTGAAAACCTACAGCGAACAGATAACGCAGTTAAGCTGATCGCTAAATGCCAAAAAGAAGCACTAGATACGCTAGAGCTCTCTGAAAAAGCAGGCAATGTGATGAATGAAATACAAGATGGCGCTAGCCGTGTTGTAGAGGCCGTGGAGCAATTTAACCGCTCGTTGTAGTCAGTTCTTCATGCCAGCACAGGCTTTTAAGTTCCTATATAATCAAATTGTTTACTAGTGCTACTCATCGCCAATCAAGCGTGTTTTTGGTGATGAGAAAGCCAGTTCATTCCTTTCTTAATATTTCGTATTTCTATCTTTACGTGTCGCTATTTTACAACACTGTTAATAAAAAGTAGCGTAATTTAATCTCCTGTTAACTTGGTTGCGAATCACAGTTGGGGGAGACCTACTTGGACTTACTAAATTTCACCATAGATAACTTAGCGCTGCTAGGTACGCTTACCATGGAGCACATCTCTTTGGTTGCTCTGGCTGTTGGGCTTGCCATCTTAACTGGCGTACCTATCGGCATTCTTATCACACAAAATGAGCGCGCTGCGAAAGTGGTGCTTTACGTAGCGTCCATCATTATCACCATTCCTTCAATCGCATTGTTTGGTTTGATGATTCCTCTCTTATCGACCATTGGTCATGGGATTGGCTACGTGCCCGCCGTGATTACCGTACTGCTTTATTCTCAGCTGCCTATTATTCGCAACACTTGTACCGCAATTCACAACGTAGAACCATCGCTCAGAGAGGCTGCTCGCGGTATCGGGATGACGCCTTTTCAACGTTTGAAAATGGTGGAAATTCCATTGGCGATTCCGGTGATTATGGCGGGTGTGAGAACGGCAGTAGTAATGAATATTGGCGTTATGGCGATCGCCGCGTATATCGGAGCCGGTGGGCTGGGCGTGTTTATCAGCCGTGGCATCTCGCAAAGTGATCCTCGACAACTGATCGTTGGTGCCATCGCCGTCAGCCTTCTGGCTATCATCGCGGATTACGGATTGATTCGACTACAAAAAAGATTAACGCCACCGGGCCTAACCGCTGCTCGATAAAGGACAAATAATAGGGACATTCAAATGATCAAAATTGACAAGCTAACCAAAATTTTTGAAACGCCTAATGGCCCGGTGACTGCCGCAGATCACATTGAGATGGAAGTTCACAGTGGTGAAATATGTGTGTTACTTGGCCCGTCCGGTTGTGGCAAAACCACCACGCTGAAAATGGTCAACCGAATTATTCCCGCGACATCGGGCAAGATCTATCTTGGCGGTGAAGATACTTCTGGGATGGATACAGTCACTCTGCGCCGCAACATCGGCTATGTTATTCAGCAAATTGGCTTATTTCCCAACATGACGATCGGCGAAAACATCGCGGTGGTTCCCAAGTTATTAGGGTGGGATAAGGCAAGATACATGACGCGTGCAAAAGAGCTATTGGAGATGGTTGCTCTTGATCCTAGTGTCTTTCTTAATCGTTATCCAAATGAGTTGTCTGGCGGACAGCAGCAACGAATTGGAGTTGCTCGAGCGCTAGCTGCGGATCCTCCCGTCATGCTGATGGATGAACCTTTTGGTGCGATTGACCCGATCAACCGTGAAGTAATCCAGGATGAGTTCCTTAAAATGCAGCAAGAGCTCAACAAGACCATCATGTTTGTCAGTCATGACATTGATGAAGCGGTCAAAATGGCCGATAGAATTGCGATTTTCCGCGATGGTCATCTGGTTCAGTACGATACGCCTGACGATTTGCTCGCACACCCGAAAGATGATTTCGTGAAAAACTTTGTCGGAGATGATCGCGCACTTAAACGTCTACGCTTAGTGACGGCTGAGTCCGTCATGCAGACCACCTTTGCGCACGTGAAACCTAACGAGACGCTTGCCGACGCTTTAACCAAAATTGACGCGTATGGGTATCGCGACGCCGTGATATTAGTAAATGGCCAACACCAGCCTATCGGTTATGTGCCAAAAGCTACAGCAATCAATATGAAGGGGTACTGCGGTGAACATTATGTCGGCCTGAAAACAATCGCCCGAACCACGGATGATCTGCGTAAAGTCGCGTCGAAGATGTTCACGCACGACATTGTTTGGATGCCGTGTGTTGACGAGAATGGCCGCTTAGTGGGCGAAGTCACACAGCGCGGCATTACTCATTATCTAGGCGCAACTTATCAGCGCGATACCTCTCTTAGTGAGCCACAGCCATTG
The DNA here is from genome assembly GCF_033344475.1 of Vibrio sp. 1288. Taxonomy (NCBI): domain Bacteria; kingdom Pseudomonadati; phylum Pseudomonadota; class Gammaproteobacteria; order Vibrionales; family Vibrionaceae; genus Vibrio; species Vibrio sp. 1288. Next base: position 152,619 of record NZ_JAWPOX010000007.1, on the reverse strand, counting down.
CATCAGGCTAAGGAGGCATCGTGACCAATCAGCTAAAACAAACCTACTATTTCGTTTTATTGGCGTGTGTCTTTGCGTTGGGTATTTATTTACAAGGCGCGGGTACGATCGATGATTTCCTCTACTACCAAGAAGACATTGTTTATTTGACGGTTCAGCACATTGAACTGGTGCTGCTGTCTGGTGGATTGGCGATCCTAATCGCTATTCCCGTCGGCGTATTGCTCAGCCGTCCTCGTTTTCAGAAAGTCGCAGAATCGGCGATGCAGGTTTTGAATGTGGGGACCACGATTCCTACTTTAGCTATTCTTGCGCTGGCAATGAGCTTTCTTGGCATTGGCACCGTGCCTGCGGTATTTGGGCTGACGATTGCCTCGTTGTTGCCGATTGTCAGAAACACCTACATCGGGCTGAAAGAAGTGCCCGCTCATTTAAAAGAAGCGGCGTCAGGCATTGGTATGACCGAGTTACAAATGTTATTTCAGGTTGAAATTCCTAATGCGCTGTTCGTCACTTTTGCCGGTATCCGCACGGCGTTAGCTGTCAACGTGGGCACCGTGCCACTGGCCTTCTTAATTGGTGGCGGTGGGTTAGGGGAGCTCATTTTTACCGGTATTGATCTGGATGAACCCATCATGATGCTGGCAGGCGCTATTCCTACAGCGATGTTGGCTATCGCTATCGACAGTGTGGTAGGAGCCGTTTCCTATGTCACTGTACCTAAAGGCTGTAACCCTATTAGAGCTAGACAATAACAATCCTAAAAATTGAACACAGACAGGAGTCAAACATGTTAAAGCAAATTACTCGCCGCTTGCTGGCCGTTGGTGTACTGCTTTCAAGTTTTCACGCATCCGCGGAAATCGTCGTAGGTGGCAAAAACTTTACAGAACAACAGCTTTTAACGGAGATCACGTCTCAATATTTAACCAAAAAAGGCTACGACGTTGATAAGCGTTCGGGCATGGGCAGTGCGGTTTTGCGTAAAGCGCAAGAAAACGGCCAGATTGATCTTTATTGGGAATACACGGGCACATCACTGATCATTTACAACAAAGTCAAAGACAAGCTCCCAGCAGAGCAAGTGTATCAACGCGTTAAGGAACTCGATGCGAAGAAAGGCCTAGTTTGGCTTAACCCTTCAAAAGCGAACAACACCTACGCGCTCGCTATGCGCAGTGACGATGCGAAACAACGTGGCATCTCAACCTTGTCCGAGTTTGCCGAGCAAATGCGCCAAGACCCGCCAATGACCATTGCTTTGAATGCGGAATTCTATGCACGAAAAGATGGCTTCCGACCTTTACAGAAAACCTACAAATTCAAAGCTTCACGAGACCAAGTGAAACGCATGGATACTGGGTTAACTTATGATGCGCTAAAAGGGCAAGAAGTCGATGCTGCGCTCGTATTTGCAACAGATGGTCGTATCAAAGCATTTGGTTTTACCGTTTTAACGGATGACAAACAGTTCTTCCCTGATTACGCGATCACTCCTGTGGTTCGCCAAGAAACGCTAGATGCGAACCCAGACCTTGCCGAGCAAATGAACGCGCTTTCTGCGGCGATCGATGGCGATACGATGTCGACATTGAATCAACAAGTTGATGTGGAGCGACGTTCGATCTCAGAAGTCGCAAGCCAGTTCCTATCTGAGCATAACTTGGGGTAATACCATGACTATCCTGCAAGTCAGTGTGGCCCAAATCAACGCCCAGTTAGGCGATGTGAATGCCAATCTGAATACTCATCAGGATTACATAAAGCAAGCTGCGGCCATAGGGTCGCAGCTATTGCTGTTTCCTGAACTCTCCTTGACCGGATACCAGCTCCAATCCTCTGTGCGTGAAGTTGCCATGAAGCGTGATGATGCTCGGCTTAAAGAGCTTGCGCAACTTGCACCGCAGATGTCCGTGATTGTCGGCTTTGTTGAACAGGCCGCTCCGGGAGAATACTACAACGCGATGGCTTGGTTGCTCGGTGGTACGGTGGTTGCTGTGCATCGTAAAGTCAATTTACCAACCTATGGTGGGCTTGAAGAGGGTAAGTGGTTTCATTCGGGAGAGGCTACCACCAGCGTTTGTCTTGATGAAAATTGGCGAGGCTCGGTTTTAATTTGTGCCGATTTATGGAACCCACCTTTGGTTCATTGCGCGCTACTCGATAAGCCTGAAATCTTGCTCGCGCCGATCAACTCGGCCAGCAGTATTGTCAGTAAAGACTTTTCCAACGAAGACAACTGGTTAGTTAACGTTAAATTTTATGCGGTGCTCTACGGAACTCCAGTTTTGATGGCTAATCGTTACGGGCCAGAGGGCGAAGCGTGGTTTTGGGGAGGAAGCTGTATTTTGTCTCCAACGGGCGAGCTATTGGCGCAGGCAGAAGACGGTGAAACCTTGATAACTGCAACCTTGTCATTGGACGATATTGATAAAGCCAGGTTCGAGCTGCCTACCGTGCGAGACAGCAATACACCATTGATCACAACGCTATTGTCGAAGGCAAAACGCTAAAACTGGAGCAGTAGATGATGCAATCTATTCATCGATTTATTCACGAATTAACCTTTGAACAGCTTCCTGCTGACGTTATTGAACAAGCGAAATATTGCGTCTTGGATCTGTTGGGTGTCGCCGCAGCAGGTAAAGCGACGCAACTGCAAAATATGGTAGCTAAACTCGCGCAGAAGCAGTTTGCCGGTGATACGCCGATGCTGTTTTCTGATCACACGGCCAGTGGTTGTGGGGCGACTCTATATGGCGGCATGTTGATTGACAGCATGGACGCGCACGACGGCCAAGTCCTGACGAAAGGCCATGTTGGCGTCGCTGTTTTGCCGGGGCTGCTCGCCAGTATGCATGAGTCAGCGATCACGGGAGAAGAGTTATTAACGTCCCTCATCATTGGCTACGAAATTGCAACTCGCGCCGGAATCGCGCTGCATCAAACCGCTTGTGACTATCATACTTCTGGTGCTTGGAATGCGTTGGGCGTCGCTGCGGTGTCTGCAAGAAGAAAAGACTTAACGGATGCACAAACAGAGCATGCGCTCGGCATTGCCGAGTTCTATGGCCCGCGCAGTCAAATGATGCGTTGTATTGAACATCCAACCATGCTCAAAGACGGCTCTGGCTGGGGAGCGATGGCGGGCTTTGCCAGTGCAGAGCTGGCAGAAGAGGGCTTTACTGGCGCGCCAGCCGTGACTCTGCTGGACCAACAAACTCACGCTTTGTGGGCAGATTTAGGGCAGCGCTGGTATATCCTGGAGCAATACTTTAAACCGTATCCGGTTTGTCGTTGGGCTCAACCCGCGGTTGAAGCGGTGAGAGCGCTGCAACAAGAAAATAAACTAGAACCTGATGAGATTGAACTTATCGAAGTTCACAGCTTTCACCAGGCGGTGTGCCTGCATACCAAGCGCCCTGAGACAACCGAGCAGGCTCAGTACAGTTTGCCATTTTCAGTCGCGAGTGCGGTTATAGATAATACGGTCACGGTAGAAGCCGTCACCAAAGGACTGAACGATCCTGCTCGCTTGGCACTTACGGAACGGATGAAGTTAATTGAAGAGCCTGCATACAATGATAAGTTTCCAGCCGAACGTTGGGCGCATGTCGTGGTGACGTTGAAAAATGGCGACAAACTGACTTCACCTCCCTGTATTGCGCGAGGTAATCCTGAAAATCCGCTCAGTCGAGGCGAGATGCGAGGTAAGTTTCGTACTTTGGCAGAGAAAGAACTGCCCGCCTCGCACGTGTCAGCGATAGAAGAGGGCTGTTTGCAACTTGATAAAGCCAGTAAAGAGCAGGTAATTGCTTGGCTATCATTGCTTTACCAAGGCACGTTGTCCGATAAGCCGTCTGACACATCACGATGAGATCGAAGAGATTGAACTCCTTTCTCTTACTCAATCTTAAGCTAAACGTCGCTCTTCACGCGGCGTTTTTTCATAGCGTTTTTTGTAGCAGCGCGCAAAATACGATGTAGAACTGAACCCACAAGCCGTGCTGATTTGAGTGATGGACAGCATGGTTTGCAACAACAAATGTTGAGCGCGTTCTAAGCGCAATTGAAGGTAGTAATTGCCTGGTTTGTCTTGCAAGTATTGCAAAAATAACCTTTCCATCTGCCTGACCGATAATCCTACTTGTTCGCCAATTTCATAGCACTTTAGCGGCTCTTCCATGTTGGCTTCCATGATCTCTACAGCGTCGAGCAGGCGCGGGTGGCGGATGTTGTGCTTACGGATTAACGACATCCGCTGTTTATCATGCGCGGGTCGAATCGCAGGGTGAATGCATTGCTCTGCCACTTGATTCGCCAAGTCACTCCCATGTTGGTTTGTAATTAAATGAAGCATCATATCCAAACCGGCTAAGCCGCCCGAACAAGTTGGTGTGCGTGGGTCGAATTCGTACAACTCACTGGTCACGTTAATGTTTGGAAACTCCTCTGCCAGGCTGTTGGCGGACTCCCAATGCACGGTACACGTTTTGTTTTTTAACAGGCCAGCTTTTGCTAACAATACGCTGCCTGTCGAAGTCGAGCCCACGGCGATGCCTTGACGAAGCGCTTGCTTTAACCACTGATTCACCGAGCCACTCGCAGCAGCAACATGGGCGCCAATACCTGCCACAACCAGCAGCAAGTCTAAATGAGCAATGTTGTTGACTGACTGTGTTGGCGAGAATGAAACGCCATTACTGGCCGACACTTCTTTATCTTCGAATCCATAAATATCCCACTGATACAAATCGCAACCAGCGAGGCGGTTGGCCATTCGAAGAGGTTCGATAACCGCCGAAAAAGAGAGCATCGAAAAATCAGGAATAAGGAAAAAACCAATGCGATACGTGTGTGTCGTTTTCATTCTCTGTGGTCACCAAGTGGGCAGTTCATCTATGTCGTATTTCTGGATAAGAATGTCGCAATTGTTAAATTATTGCTATCAAAATTCGAACATGATGTGACTTAAGACAAGGACTTCTTTGTCGAGCATACACATTCATTTGGACGAGATAATTATGATTGAACAAAAAGCCCCAGTAATTAGTGATGGTCTACGCCTTGATGGCGCTTTCTTTACTGACGAGAACGTTAACAACCCAGACTTACCGATCGTTATTGTCTGCTCAGGCTTTACTGGGCAAAAAAATATTCACCCAGAGCGTTACGCGAGAGCCTTAACTGCGAAGGGCTTTACAGTATTCGGATTTGACTACCGTGGCTTTGGTGAATCTGAGGGTATTCGTGAGCGAGTTATCCTAGATGAACAAGTACGTGACATCGCGAACGCGGTTGCGGTTGTGAAACAGCGCGCTGACGAGGAAGGCCGCAAAGTCGTACTGGCTGGCTGGGGCATGGCCGGTGGATTAATTCTTGATGCTTACCGAGTTTGTCAAGATGCGATTGATGGCCTTATCTCCATGAACGGCTTTTATGATGCGGTACGTGTTCAGGTTGCTCAACGTGGCGAGCACGGTTGGAAAGCGTTCCGTCAATTTATGTTAGAAGAGCGTACACGTCTTGCTCTTGGTGGAGAAAAGCAGGGGATTGATCCATTTGAAATCTACCCGCTTGACCCAGTAAGCCGCGAATATGTATTCACTGAACTGGTCAAAGCACCGGGCTACGGCGTGACATCTGATCTGGATTTTGCGGATTCTCTCATCAATTTCAAACCGGAAGCCCTACTGGACGAACGATTTGCAGACGCGCCAATCTTGATTGCGCACGGTGCAGAAAACGAGCTTCACCCAGTGACCGAAGCAAAGTCGCTGTACGCGAAATACCCTGGGCCGAAATCTCTATTCTTACTGCCTGAAGGTGGTCACACCGAGTGGATGTTGGACGACGATCCTAAGTTTATTCAGTTCTCTGGCGTGATCGCGAACTGGTTGAGTGAGAACTTCAGTTAAGTCTTCAAGAGGTGCTTTCGTTGATGGCACCTCTACCTTTCTGACAGGATGATTTTCGATGAGCATAATTCCATTTTGTGAAGCGGCGGAACCATTTGTACATAAACCAACAATCGCGATTCCTGAAGGCGCGGTTGATTGTCACGCCCACGTTTTTTCTTCACGTTATCCGTACTGTGAAACGCGAACCTACACGCCACCTGATGCCAGCGTCGGCGCGTACCTGCATTTGCACAAGCAATTAGGCATCCGTCATGGTGTTCTGGTTCAGCCGAGTGTGTATGGCAATGACAACCAGTTGCATCTTGATACATTACGGTATTTACGCCAGCAAGGTTACGACTACAAAGGCGTCGCGGTCGTGGATGCGGATGTGTCTAAGCAAACGCTTGATGAGCTACAAGAAGCGGGATTTTGTGGTGTACGGATGAATTTGCTGTTTAAAGGTGGTATTGAGTGGCGTGATGTTGAGCGTTTAGCGGCTCGCCTTGCAGAGCGACACTGGCACCTTCAATGCTTAATTGATGTTTCGCAGTTTGATGACTTATATCATCGATTAAGAGCTTTACCCGTGCCCGTAGTGATTGATCATCTTGGACATATGCCAACAAACAAGCTGATTTCTCATCCTGGTTTTCAAACCTTATTGAAGCTTAAGGCCGAAGGGAAAGTGTGGACAAAACTGTCGGCTCCGTATCGTTTGTCGCCTCAATCACCGCCTTATGATGACGTTTCTCCATTTGCTCAAGCTTTGTTAGAAGCGAATGAAGAGCAATGTGTCTGGGGTTCGGATTGGCCTCACCCATGTTTTGCTGCTGAGATGCCAAATGATGGCCAGTTGTTAGATACCTTGTGGCACTGGACGCAAGATACGACACTGTTTAGTAAGATTCTGGTCGATAACCCCAAGCGCCTCTACCGCTTTTAACTCCACATTCATGTTATGAACCTAAAAAGACAACCGTAAGGCACTGATTCAAATTATGCTTCCTGCACTTCCGCTACAGGTTTCTTCTGATCCTGTGGTTATCAAGTTCTTTAACACCCTTAAACAGCTTGGTTTCAAGGGGGATACTGATGCTCGCTATACCACTCGATTGAGTATGGCGACTGACAACAGCGTCTACCAGCAACTTCCGTTGTCGGTCGTCTTTCCTGCCAACCATCATGATGTGGTAATACTTGGCAAGGTCAGTGCTCGTGATGAATTTAAACACCTGACCTTTTCGCCCAGAGGAGGCGGAACGGGCACCAACGGACAATCATTGAACTCGGGGATCGTGGTTGATCTGTCTCGCTATATGAATCGAGTGTTAGAGATCAACGAGCAGGAAGGCTGGGTGAGAGTGGAAACTGGGATAGTTAAAGATCAACTCAACGACATCGTTCGCCCTTATGGTTATTTCTTCTCGCCAGATCTGTCGACCAGCAACCGCGCAACATTAGGTGGGATGATTAATACTGATGCATCAGGCCAAGGCTCTTTGCAATATGGTAAAACCTCGGATCATGTGTTGGCGCTCAAAGCAGTATTGGCGGATGGTTCGGTTCTCGATACCGAAGCAATTCAACAAAACAAATGGTTAAACAGTGATGTAGTATCGCGAGCGTTAAAAATTACGGAGGAAGTTTGTCGAGACAAGCGTCAACAGATTCTGGATAAGTTTCCTCCTCTGAATCGATTTCTTACTGGTTATGACCTAAAAAACGCCATCAACGACAAGAGTGAAGAGTTTGACGTCACGAGAATATTATGTGGCTCTGAAGGTACGTTAGCTTTTATCACTGAAGCCAAGCTCAATCTTACGCGAATACCTACCACGCGACTATTAGTGAACGTTAAATACGATAGTTTTGACTCTGCGCTACGAAATGCGCCCTTGTTGGTCGAAGCAGAGGCGCTATCGGTTGAGACAGTTGATGCAAAGGTACTCAATCTTGCAAGAGAAGACATTGTCTGGCACTCGGTAAAACACGCGATCTCAGACGTGCAGGGCAAAGAGATGCAAGGGATTAACTTTGTCGAGTTCGCAGGCAGTCAAAGCGATGATATTGAGGATAAAGTTGAACGCTTACTTTTAATTCTTGATAAAGAAATCGTTCATCGACGCAGTGGTATCATCGGCTATCAAGTCTGTCGCGACCCCAAAGACATCCAAGCTATTTATGTAATGCGCAAGAAAGCGGTTGGGCTGCTTGGCGCGACTAAAGGTCAGGCAAAGCCGATTGCATTCGCGGAAGATACCTGTGTGCCGCCTGAAAGTTTGGCGGACTTTATCGCGGAATTTCGTACGTTGCTAGACAGCAATAACCTGCATTATGGCATGTTTGGGCATGTGGATGCAGGCGTTCTTCACGTGCGTCCAGCGCTCGATATGTGTGACCCCGAACAAGAAGCGTTGATGCATCAACTGTCCGATGATGTGGTCGCGCTCGTGGCAAAATACAATGGTTTAATGTGGGGAGAGCACGGTAAAGGATATCGCTCAGAATATGGACCTGCCTTCTTTGGTGATGAGCTCTTTACTGAATTAAGGCGTATTAAAGCGGCGTTTGACCCCGACAATAAAATGAACCCGGGCAAGATTTGCACGCCACTGAATAGCGACGCTGAAATGGTAAAAGTCACAGCGACCAAGCGTGGCTACTATGATCGTCAGATCCCCGTAGAAGTCCGAGAGTCGCTTAAGCCCGTACTGTCTTGCAATGGCAATGGGCTGTGTTTTAATTACGATGCTGATAGCCCAATGTGTCCATCATTTAAAGTGACAGCCGATCGTCGCCACTCTCCGAAAGGGAGGGCGGGGATAATGCGTGAATGGCTGCGTCGCCTTAATGACAGTGACTTCGATTTGCTCGCTAACGAACAGCAACTTCTCAATCAAACGTTATCGGTTAAGCTTTTGGCTCAGAAGCTGAGTAAGTTGATATCTCGCCCCGATCCTGATGATTTATCGCATGAAGTTTATGAGGTGATGAACGGTTGTCTAGCGTGCAAAGCGTGTGCGAGTCAGTGTCCTGTTAAAGTTGATGTGCCTGATTTTAGAGCGCGTTTTTTACACCTCTATCACTCTCGTTATCGTAGACCTCTGCGCGACTATCTGGTGTCGAATATTGAGCAACTGCTGCCGATTATGGCAAAAGCTCCCAAGCTGGTTAATCAAATTGCATCTAGTAGGCCTGTTACGCAAGTATTAGAGACATCCATCGGTTTTATTGATTCGCCAGTGCTATCGATCCCTACGTTGCAAAGTCGATGTCAGGCACTTGGAGTGAGCCCGTTTGACTTTGTGTATCTAGAATCGCTTTCCCCAGAAGTGAAGCAAAATTACGTCTTGATTGTTCAAGATCCATTTACCAGCTTTTATGAAGCCGAGTTGGTTGCGGACTTTATTCAGTTATTGCAGCGGTTAGGGAAACACCCTGTTGTTCTGCCTTTCAAACCCAATGGGAAAGCTCAACATGTAAAAGGTTTCCTTAAGGCATTCGCCAGAAATGCACAAAACACCTCGGATTTTCTCAAACAAGTTGCTGAGGTTGAAATTCCTATGATCGGTATCGATGCAGCCTTAGTGCTTTGTTATCGTGATGAATACCATCAGGTTCTAAAAGAGAAGCGAGGCGAATTTACAGTTTATACGGCTCATGAATGGCTGGTGGATACACTCAACGAATGGCCAGCTGTACGCGCATCAGATGAAGAGCCTTGGTATTTGATGGCGCATTGCACAGAAAAGACCAAAATACCGGAGACTGAGAAATCTTGGCAGTCTATTTTTCAGCACTTTGGCTTAAATCTGCAAGTCATACCTACGGGATGTTGTGGCATGGCTGGGACATTCGGACATGAAGTGGATAAGAAAAGTACGTCTGAAGCTATATATCAGCTTAGTTGGAAACCGAATATAAAGAACCTGCCCACTGAGCGTGTGTTAGCCACGGGGTACTCCTGCCGCAGTCAAGTTAAGCGTTTTGAAGGGGAGGTAGTTCGACACCCGGTACAGGTTTTAGCCAGTTTGCTTGCTGTATAGAATGCTAAAGTAATTTAGTATGCGAAAAGGCTTGCCTTAAGACTTTGCCTGCATTTAATGTATCTAGCAGCAGAACTTCAATCTGCGTGACAACAATACAGGAGAGGATCGGGCTTTCACTTTTTCGCTCGACACAAACCCCTTTCAAATTTACACAATAGCGCAGTAAAACTCTCTTGCTGCGCTATTGTGTGTTCCATATTTTGTGAGTACTTATGTTTAACTCAGAACGCAAAGCGACGGTTATTCTGGTTGCGACGACGATGATCGCTGCACTTGGCTGGATATTCTCTAAGGAAACAATACAGGGTTTACCACCTTTTGGCTTTATTGGGGCGCGATTTACTATCGCTTCGCTCTGCTTACTGCCTCTATGTTACCGACCTTTGCTGAAAGCAAACTTAAAAGATGTGCTTTCTGCTGGTGGTGTCGGGCTCCTGTTAGGCAGTGCCGTTATGACATGGATTTACGCTATTTCTATCAGTGATACTCTTGGGGAAGGCGCATTTATCATGAGCCTTTCCATGCTGTTTGTGCCGATTGTTGCATGGGTTATGTTTCGTCAACGACCACAACGAATTTTCTGGCTTTCTTTGCCTATCGCTGTATTAGGTCTTGCTTGTCTTTCTTTAGTTGGTGGCTGGAAACAATCGGCCAGTCAATTGTGGTTTCTTGGTGCAGCACTGGTTTTGGCGCTTCATTTTAATGTGAACAGCAAATACTCTCAAAAACTACCTGTGCTGCTGCTTACTTGCGTGCAACTTTTTTCAGCAGGTTGCTTAGGTTTGTTGGTTTCATTTTTTATGGAATCTTTCCCGGCTGAGGTGGACTCCTCTATTTGGTGGTGGTTTGCGTTGAGTACCTTATTAGCGACGAGCTTGCGTTACGTAATGCAAACCATGGGGCAAAAATTTGTTCAGGCAGGTAACGCTGCTCTAATTATGATATTAGAACCAGTTTGGACGGTTATTCTGAGCGTGCTGTGGTATGGCGAAGTGCTAACGGCAAATAAACTAGTAGGTTGTGTGCTTATCTTATTTTCTCTAATTATTTATCGTACTGGCGGGCGGTTTCGCTTCCCTACTCGAAAGTAGAGCAAATTAACTTGGGTTGGGAGAATTTGAGGTGCCGGATGGCCTTCTACGAAAGTGATAATACGCGGTTACGCAATGCTAATGACACTTTTGATGTAGGCTGCCGACCCAGCTCTTCGCTGATCATCCAGCCAGCTTTAGCCAGTAGCTCTAAGTCGATCCCCGTTTCTATTCCTAACCCTTGGCATAAATACAGTACATCCTCCGTTGCGACATTTCCTGATGCGCCATGAGCGTATGGGCATCCACCCAGCCCAGCTACACTACTGTCGATGGTATTGATGCCCATACTCAATGCCTGATAAATGTTGGTGAGAGCTTGTCCCCATGTGTCGTGGAAATGGACAGCAAGCTGGGGAAGAGGTGCAACCAACATGACGGCTTCCAGCATAGCAGCGATACGGTTTGGCGTGCCTGTACCGATTGTGTCGCCTAGAGACACCTCATAACACCCTAAATCGATGAGTGATTTGACCACGCTCGCCACTTGTTTAGGGGCTGTCGGGCCATCGTAAGGGCAGTCGGCAACGCAGGATAGATAGCCACGAACAGGGATGCCGTGTTTGGTGGCTAATCGCATTACAGGTTCGAAGCGAGTTAGGCTTTCTGCAATCGAGCAATTGATATTGTGTTGGCAGAATCCTTCTGATGATGAAGTGAAAATCGCGACCTGATTGGCACCAGCCTCCAAGGCTTGTTCGAAGCCTTTTAGGTTTGGTGTCAGGGCAGAATAAGTAACATGATTTCGCCTTGTTATTGCTTTCATGACCTCTGTTGAGTCCGCCATTTGTGGCACCCATTTGGGCGAAACAAAAGAGCCCGCCTCAATATGCGTTAACCCAGTATCAGAGAGTAAGTTGATCAGCCGGATTTTAGTCTGGGTCGCAACAGGAGGTTCATTTTGCAACCCATCTCTAGGACCTACTTCGACAATCTTTACTTTGGAAGGTAGCATTACTTGTCCTGTGACTTGGTGACCCAACTTGGGCTACGTTTTTCAAGAAACGCTTGCAGCCCATCTTGACCTTGGGGTGATACTCTAATGTCCGCAATGAGCTTGCTAGTATAGTGAATCAGTTGTTGATCGATGGGGTTTTGATGACATTGATGGCAGAGCGTTTTCGCTTTACGCATCGCATCTGGGCTATTCAGTAGCAACGTCTTGATTACGCTATCGACCGCATTTTCAAGCTGTTTGGCTTCTTTCACTTCGTGCACAATACCAAACCGTTCGGCATCTTCGGCTGAAATGACTTCACCACTTAAGATATAGCGTCTAGCTTGTCTATTCCCCATCGCGCGCATGACGTAAGGCGCAATGGTCGCTGGAACTAAACCAAGCTTAACTTCACTTAAGCAAAAGTTGGCACTTTGGCTTGCGATGGCGATATCACTACAACAAATCAACCCTAAAGCACCACCATAAGCGGAACCTTGAACAACTGCGATGGTGGGTTGAGGGAACGAATCTAATGTTTCCATGAGTCTTGCCAAGTTTTGGGCATCAACGAAGTTATCTTGCCTCGTGCTGTCGGCCATCGACTGCATCCAATTCAAATCGGCCCCGGATGAAAAGTGCTTGCCGTTACTTCTTAATACCAAGCACCGCACATCCGTTCGTAAAGCGAGATAATCTAGGCGGTGGATCAGCAAGTCGATCGTACAAGCGTCAAAAGCATTGTGTTTAGCTGTTCTGTTTAGGGTAATGGTCGCTACGCCATTATCATCGACATGCCAAAGAACATCATCTTGCCTTTGGGCGTTGGGAATAATGCTTGGTTGCATTTCCTGCATACTAACTTCCTTAATTCATCTTTGGATGTTTACATTCTGAAGACGCCAAACTCGCTATCAGGAATGGGGGCATTTAATGCTGCCATTAACGCTTGACTCAACACCTGACGCGTTTTTTTAGGGTCAATAATTCCGTCATCCCATAGCCGAGCACTCGCAAAATAGGGATGTCCTTGTGTTTCATACAAGCCTATGATCGATTCTCTAAAAATGTGCTCTTCTTGCTCTGACCACTCTTCCCCCTGACGTTCCTTCGCGTCTTTTCGAACTTGTGTTAAAACGCCTGCTGCTTGTTCTCCGCCCATAACAGAAATACGCGCGTTCGGCCACATCCACATCATGGTTGGATCATACGCTCGGCCGCACATGCCGTAATTACCAGCGCCGTACGATCCACCGATGATCACGGTAAACTTCGGCACGTCAGCACAAGCGACGGCCATCACTAGCTTGGCGCCATGTTTTGCGATGCCTTCTTCTTCAACCTTTTTTCCGACCATAAAGCCGGTAATGTTTTGGAGAAAGAGAAGCGGTGTTTTCCGTTTGGCGCACAGCTCAATAAAGTGCGCGCCTTTTTGTGCCGATTCAGAAAACAAGATACCGTTGTTTGCCACAATACCAATCAAGTGTCCTTGAATACGAGCGAAGCCACACACTAGCGTTCTGCCGTACAAGGCTTTGAATTCGTCGAAATCAGAATCATCGACGATGCGGGCAATAATTTCTCGAACGTCGAATGACAGTCGTAAGTTGGCATTCACAATTCCGTAGATTTCTTCTGCGTCGTAGCGGGGAGGAAGCACGGTGTTTTCTGGCTTAACAGGTCTTGTTCTATTGGCATTGGCAATGGCTTCTCTCGCAAGCATTAGGGCATGTTCATCATTTTCAGCGTAATAATCTGCGACACCAGATTTTCGACAATGCACGTCTGCACCGCCGAGCTCTTCACCCGTCACGACTTCGCCAGTGGCCGCTTTCACCAAAGGTGGCCCCGCCAAAAAAATGGTGCCTTGCTCTTTAACCATAATGGACACATCCGCCATGGCAGGAACGTACGCGCCCCCAGCAGTGCAAAGCCCCATCACAACAGCAACTTGGGGGATGCCTTTCGCCGACATTCTCGCTTGGTTAAAGAAAATGCGACCAAAGTGTTCTTTGTCGGGGAAGACGTCGGACTGATGAGGGAGATTTGCGCCACCGGAGTCCACCAAGTACACGCAGGGGAGTTGGCAACGTTGGGCAATCTCTTGCGCTCTAAGGTGTTTTTTTACCGTGAGTGGGTAGTAGGTTCCGCCTTTTACCGAAGCATCGTTGGCGATGACCATGCATTGAATCCCCTCTATGATACCAATGCCGGCGATAACGCCAGCGCAGGGGATCGCTTCGTCATACACTTGCCAGGCGGCAAACTGGCTGATTTCAAGAAAGTCAGTGTTGTCATCAAGCAAGCGCGCGATGCGTTCTCGTGCGGGGAGTTTTCCTTTTTGCCTCTGGTGCTGAATGGCTTTTTCACCGCCGCCCTGTTTGATGGTCTCGATGTGTTGATTAAGTTGAGTGACCAACGTTTCCATCGCAGCTTTATTGGAAAGAAATAACTCGTCAGTTGGCTTAGTTTTACTTTTGATAATGGCCATAATGACTTCCTTGTCGTATGTTCCGTTAGCGAGATTCTTCGAACAACTCTCGGCCTATTAACATGCGGCGAATCTCTGAGGTACCCGCGCCGATTTCATAAAGCTTTGCATCACGTAGCAAACGACCAGCAGGGTATTCATTGATGTAGCCATTCCCACCGAGCAGTTGTATTGCATCGAGTGCCATTTGTGTGGCGAGCTCTGCACTGTACAAAATCGCTCCTGCCGCATCTTTGCGTGTTGCGTTACCTCGATCACAAGCCGCTGCGACGGTATATACATACGCTTTTGCTGCACTCATTCGAGAGTACATATCGGCGATCTTGCCCTGAACTAACTGAAACTCGCCAATGGATTTTCCAAACTGCTCTCGTTCATGTACGTACGGGACCACAATGTCCATGCAAGCTTGCATTATCCCGAGTGGTCCGGCAGCGAGGACGACGCGCTCGTAATCCAGCCCACTCATTAACACCTCGACGCCTTTATTCAACTCGCCAAGAATATTCTCTTTTGGCACTACGCAATGGTTAAATACAAGTTCGCAAGTATTCGAGCCTCTCATGCCTAGCTTGTCCAGCTTTTGAGCATGAGTGAAACCTGCGAAGTTACGTTCAATAATGAATGCGGTAATGCCACGTGAACCTGCGCTGACATCCGTTTTAGCGTAAAGCACCACTACGTCAGCATCGGGCCCGTTTGTTATCCACATTTTGTTGCCATTCAGTACAAAATGGTCGCCCTTGTTCTCCGCTTTCAGTTGCATGCTTATCACGTCTGAACCGGCATTGGGCTCACTCATCGCTAGGGCGCCAACGTGCGTACCATCAATGAGTTTTGGAAGGTATTTTTCGCGTTGAGAAGGCGTGCCGTTACGAAAGATTTGGTTGACGCACAGGTTAGAATGAGCGCCGTAGCTTAAAGCGACAGACGCAGAGGCACGGCTGATTTCTTCCATGGCAACAACATGAGCGAGGTATCCCATGCCTGCACCACCAAGCTCTTCATCGACGGTCACACCAAGCAACCCCATTTCTCCCAACAAAGGCCATAAATGATTCGGGAACTGGTTATCGCGGTCTATCTCAGCGGCGATGGGCGCAATATGTTCCGTAGCAAAGGCATTAACGTGTTCTCGGAGCATATCGATGGTATCACCAAGTCCGAAATTGAGTGGGGTATAGGTGCTTTTCATAACGTCTCCCGGTATCAGAGGTAAGGTGGAAAAGCCGGTAGCGGTGTTGCTAATTGAGTATAGCGTTTATGTCTGCTTGCTTTTGAGTGTTTGAATACAACGCTCCTTAGCGGCATTCAACTCAGCCATAACGACGCTGATGTCGTTGAGTTGTTGTTGTAGGACGGCTTGTTTCTCTTCAATGATATTGAGCATTTTCAATAACTGTCCTTCGGTTTGTTGCATGTCGTAGAGCTCGAAAAGTTCACGAATTTCTGCCAACGAAAAACCGAGTCGTTTCCCTCTTAAAATCAGTTTGAGGCGAATTCTATCCCTGCGTTGATAAACGCGCATATTGCCTTTTCGCTCTGGTTCAATCAGACCCACGTCTTCATAAAACCGGATACTGCGAGTAGTAATATCAAACTCCTTGGCGAGGTCACTGATCTTGTATTTTTCCATAACATACTTACCTCGAATAAAAATCCAGTTTCTGGAAATCGAACCTTAAATGGGAAGGCCGAACATCAACTTTGAAATATAAACGTCTGCTTGGTGTGTTTTTTCATCTCATTGTAAAGGCTAGTGCTATGCTTACGTAAACGTCAAGAAATCGCGGAATGAAAGTTTGTTAGTGAAAAAGGCGATAAAGGCTGGTGTGGCGCTTGGTGAGTAATTCTATGTAGGGTGTCATCATTCTGCCAAGTGTTCACATATACCTTAAGGGAATGCGAATCATGGGAAAAGACATCTGGATTGTCAGCGCGAAAAGAACGCCAATTGGGCGCTTTCAAGGCAAGTTGCAAACTTACTCTGCTCCTCAATTAGGCGCACTGGCGATCAAGGCGGCAATGCACGAAGTGAATGTGACTTCGGTGGATGAAGTGTTCATGGGATGTGTGCTTCCAGCAGGGTGTGGACAAGCTCCTGCGAGGCAAGCATCTATGGGGGCAGATCTTCCTTTGGGTGTAGGGTGCACCACCATTAACAAAGTGTGTGGCTCTGGCATGAAGAGCGTCATGTTAGCGCACGATCTCATTAAAGCTGGAACGATTCGCTCTGCCATTGCTGGTGGTATGGAAAGTATGACCAATGCGCCGTATTTGCTGAGGGAGGCGAGAAAGGGAATGCGCATGGGGCACCAGTCTACGTATGACCACATGTTTCTCGATGGGCTACAAGATGCTTACGAAGGGCACTTAATGGGTGTTTATGCTCAGCAAGTCGCTGACAGGCTTAAGTTCACCAGAGAGCAAATGGATGAATGGGCCGTGATGTCGGCAAAACGTGCGTTGGAAGCTCAAGAGCGAGGCTTGTTTGCCGATGAACTTTCGCCGGTTTCACTCAATACCAAGTCAGAACAAGCGGTGCTGGATTACGATGAGCACCCACGCTCGATTGACTTTGGTAAAATTCCTCAACTCAAACCTGCATTCGATGAAAAAGGTACGGTGACCGCTGCTAATTCGAGTGCCATTTCAGATGGCGCGGCGGCTCTGGTGCTTATGGATGAAGACACTGCGCGTCATCAGGGGCTTAAACCACTTGCGATCATCAAGGCGCACTCTACACATGCCAGAAAACCTGCAGAATTTACTTTGGCACCCGTCTACGCAATTGAGCAACTGCTGTTCCAGCTAGATTGGTCAATTTATGAAGTGGACCTGTGGGAAATCAATGAAGCCTTTGCCGTTGTGACACAAATAGCGGTGGCGGAACTTGGGCTTGATACGAGCAAAGTAAATATTAAAGGTGGAGCCTGTGCACTTGGGCATCCGATAGGGGCTAGTGGCGCACGAATTCTGGTGACATTGATTCACAGTTTGCGTCAGCTACAAGCGCTAGGCACCAATGGTGATCTCGAAGCCAAAAAAGTGATGCGGGGTGTTGCGTCACTTTGTATCGGTGGTGGAGAAGCCACGGCGATAGGCATTGAAATACCGCTTTAATTGAAATCAGAAAGGAGTAAATGATGACTCGTTTGGTTCCCTTGTTTATTGGTGGCGAGTTTCGTGAATCTCAAACATCGGATTGGGTTGAGGTAACCAATCCCGCCACTAATGATGTCATTGCGTACGTTCCATGTTCCACAGAGCACGAGATGGAAGCCGCCATTGATAATGCGAAAGAGACATTCCAATCTTGGAAAGAAGTGGCGATACCCGAGCGTGCCCGAGTTATGCTGCGTTATCAGCACTTGCTCAAAGACCATCATGATGAGCTTGCCACACTGCTTTCTCATGAGACGGGTAAGATTTTAGCGGATGCCAAAGGCGATGTGTGGCGTGGTATCGAGGTGGTTGAGCAGGCGGCAAACATTGCTAGCAACATGATGGGAGAAACCGTCGAAAACGTTGCTACGGATATTGATAGTTACTCAATGATTCAGCCCTTAGGTGTGTGTTGTGGTATCACGCCGTTTAACTTTCCAGCCATGATTCCGTTGTGGATGTTCCCAATCGCTATCGCTGCGGGCAATACGTTTGTGCTCAAACCATCTGAACAAGTGCCGTTGACCTCTATTCGTTTAGCCGAACTATTTGAGCAAGCTGGCGCGCCTAAAGGGGTGTTGCAGATTGTTCATGGCCGCAAAGAGCAAGTCGACTTTCTTCTGGCTCATCCTGATATTCGAGCGGTGTCATTTGTTGGCTCGGTTCCCGTTGCCCGTTATATCTACACCACAGGGACTAAACATTTTAAACGGGTTCAAGCTTTTGCTGGTGCAAAGAATCACATGGTGATCATGCCTGATGCAAACAAAGATCAAGTGGTGAATAACCTAATCGGAGCCTCCGTAGGGGCTGCGGGGCAGCGTTGTATGGCAATTTCTGTTGCGGTATTTGTCGGCGATTCAAAACAATGGATTACAGACCTCAAACAGGCAATGGCGAAAGTACACCCAGGGCCTTGGGACGATGAGCAAGCTGCTTATGGCCCACTGATCAGTGAGCAAGCTAAACAACGCGTATTGGACCTAATTGAAGATGGCAAACAACAAGGCGCAGTGTGTGAACTCGATGGCAGTCAGTGTGAAGTGGAAGGCTTTCCCGATGGAAACTGGATTGGCCCAACCTTGTTTAGCGGTGTAACAGCGAACATGTCGATTTACACGCAAGAGATATTTGGCCCTGTCTTAGTTTGTATGGAAGTCGAAACGTTGCAAGAAGCTATTGAGTTAGTGAATCGCAACCCTTACGGCAACGGAACTTCTATATTTACCGCTAATGGCGCTGCTGCGAGAAAATATCAGCATGACATTCAAGTCGGTCAGGTTGGGATCAATGTGCCTATTCCAGTCCCTTTACCATTTTTCTCCTTTACTGGTTGGAGAGGCAGTTTCTATGGTGATTTACATGCGTATGGTAAACAAGCAGTGCGTTTTTATACCGAGACCAAAACGGTGACGGCGCGTTGGTTTGATGACGATATTCCAACGGGGCCAAATCTGACCATCCAACTGCGCTGAGTGAATAAAAGGAGCTTTTATGGACTTTGAACTTAATGAAGATCAACGTGCATTTGCCGATACCGCTCAACAATTTGCCGATGAGCGTTTAGCACCGATGGCGGCGGAGTGGGATGAAAAGCAGATTTTCCCCAAAGACGTATTGAGAGAGGCGGGGGAACTAGGGTTTCTCAGTCTCTACACTCCAGAAGCGCAAGGTGGCCTAGGGCTGAGTCGCTTGGATGCTTCAATTATCTTTGAACAACTGGCCATGGGATGTACGTCCACTACGGCGTTTATGACGATTCACAACATGGTCAGTTGGATGATAGCCAGTTTTGCTACCGATGAAGCCAAAACGCAGTTCTGTCCGAAATTAGTTACGGGGGAGTGGTTAGGCTCCTATTGCTTAACTGAGCCTAACGCAGGATCAGACGCCGCTGCACTGACCACTTCCGCTACAAAAAAGGGAGATAAGTATGTCATCAACGGCGGCAAAACCTTTATCTCTGGCGCAGGAGAGACAGATGTTTTGGTCGTGATGGCGCGAACCGGAGAAGCGGGTGCCAAAGGCGTGTCTGCATTTGTTGTTCCTGCTCACGCAGATGGTATCAGCTATGGGCGCAAAGAACCCAAAATGGGTTGGAACAGCCAACCAACACGAGCGGTTACTTTTGAAAATGTCGTTATTCCAGCTAGCCATTTACTGGGCGAAGAAGGGCAAGGTTTTGTCTTTGCGATGAAAGGGCTTGATGGAGGGCGTATAAATATTGCGACCTGTTCCGTCGGTACGGCTCAACAGGCCCTTGAACAGGCGACACAATACATTCAGGAGCGTAAGCAGTTCGGCAAGTCGCTTGCGCAGTTTCAAGCCTTACAATTCAAATTAGCAGACATGGCGACAGAGCTAGTGGCTGCTCGGCAGTTAGTGCGCTATGCCGCCAGCAAGCTCGACCGAAATGACCCAGATGCCACGGCTTATTGCGCGATGGCAAAACGGTTCGCAACCGATGTGGGCTTTCAGGTTTGCGACCAAGCGCTGCAGCTTTATGGCGGCTATGGTTACATCAAAGAGTATCCAATGGAGCGTCATTTCAGAGATGTGCGTGTGCATCAAATTCTGGAGGGAACGAACGAAATCATGCGCTTGATCATCGCGCGCCGTTTGCTCTCTGAGGAGTCGGCCTTGCTGTAGCGAAGTATTGGATTTGCTCATTGAGAAAGGATTCAGATATGCCATTAACCCAAGAAGCCATTCAACATACGATCACTAATCACGTTGCGGTGGTGACGATGAACAACCCGCCGGCCAATACGTGGACAGCAGAGAGCCTCAAGGTACTGAAGTCGCTGATACTCACACTTAACAATGATAAGCAGGTCTACGCACTGGTTTTAACCGGCAGTGGAGAAAAGTTTTTCTCTGCTGGTGCAGATCTCAAGCTATTTTCTGACGGTGACAAAGCGGTTGCGTTAGACATGGCGCGATGCTTTGGTGAAGCGTTTGAAACGCTCTCGGAATTCCGTGGTGTTTCCATTGCCGCTATTAATGGTTACGCCATGGGTGGAGGTTTAGAAGTGGCATTAGCTTGTGATATTCGAGTCGTTGAAGAGCAAGCGGTACTTGCTTTACCTGAAGCCAAAGTCGGACTTTTGCCCTGCGCTGGCGGTACCCAAAACCTCACAGCGTTAGTAGGGGAAGGCTGGGCAAAGCGTATCATTTTATGTGGAGAGCAAGTCAGCGCTGACAAAGCAAAAGAACTAGGCTTGGCTGAGGAGTTGGTCTCCAAAGGCGAAGCTTTAAGTAAAGCGCTGGAGCTTGCTGACTCTGTTGCGAACCAGTCGCCATCTTCTGTCGCCGCATGTAAGGCGCTCATTCAAAATATGCGCTCTGCGCCACTTAAGCACGGCTTAATGAAAGAGCGAGAGTTGTTTCTGACTCTTTTTGATACGGAAGATCAAGTTGAGGGTGTTCGCGCCTTTTTAGAAAAACGCCCACCGCAATGGAAAAACCGATAGGAGGCCACATGGCAGGGATGGTAGCCATTAGTGAAATAGAGTGCTTCGATGGCGTGCACCGCATTGGTATCGCAACGTTAGACAACACCGCTTCATTGAATGCATTGACGTATGACATGTTAGTCCAACTTAACGATCAGCTTATCAAGTGGCAAGACGATCCGCATGTGACTTGTGTGGTACTCACTGGCGCTGGAGAAAAAGCATTCTGTGCTGGTGGCGATGTTCGAGCTATGTATCACGTCATGCATAACGAGAGTAAAGAAAAAATCGTAGAGTTCTGTACGGACTATTTCTCGTTGGAGTATGAGTGTGACTATCTCATTCACACTTACAACAAGCCTATTATCGGTTGGGGAGAAGGTATTGTAATGGGTGGTGGGATGGGGCTTTTTATGGGAACCAGCCATAAAGTTGTGACAACAACATCACGCCTTGCTATGCCAGAAATCAATATTGGACTGTATCCTGATGTGGGAGGTACGTGGTTTTTAAGCCAGATAGATCCGCAGGTGGGTTTATTCCTCGGATTGACAGGTTCCATGGTGAACTCAAGTGACGCTGTCACTATTGGTTTGGCCGATTGGTTACTGTTGGAAGAGCAGTATCCCACCTTACTGGATGAGCTAAAGCGGCTCCAGTGGGGCAAAGAAGACGCGAAAGAGTTGGTAACTGCACTACTACAGTTAATGGAAGAACAAGTTATTGATAGCAAACCAACCACGCAAATTTGTCCATACTTAGATCAGATAGAGGAAGCGTGCAAAGGCTTTGATCTTAATGCGATAGCACAGCGAATCATGACTATCGAAGGGAATAGCCAGTGGATAGAAAACGCGAAACAAACGTTCGCATCGGGCAGTCCGATCACCGCGCATATTTGCTTTAGACAAGTGAAAGAGTACCACAGCTTACCGCTTGCAGATTGCTTCCGTTTAGAGTTGAGTTTGTCGGTTCGCAGTGCCTTATTAGGTGAATTTAAAGAGGGCGTCCGTTCTCGGCTCATTGACCGGGATGGCGAGCCGAGCTGGATATTTAACAGTGTCAGTGAAGTCGATGAAGATGTTATCGATACTTTGTTTACCTCGCTTTGGTCGGATAATGAGCATCCGCTTGCTAATTTGGGTGAACAAACACTAGGTCAATAAGGAGAATGATCATGAGTACCATCGCATTTATCGGTTTAGGAAGAATGGGGCATCCTATGGCGCAAAACTTACTCGCGTCTGGATTTAACGTGCAAGTATTCGATGTCGATAGCGAAGCCGCAAAGCAACTAGTACCTTTTGGTGCGGTGGTGGCGAGCTCTATCGAAGAGGTAGTAGATGGTGCTAGCACAGTCATCACGATGCTACCAGCAGGGTCTCACGTTCGTTCCGTGTATCTTGGTGACTTACACGGTGGCGTAGGTGTCCTCAATCTTGTCTCGCCAAGTACCTTGATGATTGATTGTTCAACCATTGATCCGGACTCTGCGCGATTAGTCGCCAATGAAGCGGCAAATAAACGCGTGTTGTTTGTCGACGCGCCCGTTTCGGGGGGCGTTGCTGGCGCTAAAGCGGCGACATTAACCTTTATTGTTGGTGGTTCGGATCAAGCGTTTTCTAAAGCCAATGCGATTTTGCAGTATATAGGAAAAAATGTTTTCCATGCTGGCAAAGCAGGCGATGGTCAAATGGCAAAAATCTGTAACAACCTTATGCTCGGCATTTTAATGTCTGGTACGTGCGAGGCATTAAACCTAGGTATCGATCATGGACTCGATCCAAAAGTGCTATCAAACATCATGCTGCAAAGCTCTGGCCGAAATTGGGCATTGGAGCTTTACAATCCTTGCCCAGGCGTGATGGACAGTGCGCCAGCCAGTCACGATTACCAACCGGGCTTTATGAGCAAACTCATGCTAAAAGATCTCGGCTTGGGGTTAGATGCGGCGTTACAAACACATTCTTCGGTTCCGATGGGGTCGTTAGCGCGCAACTTATATTCTTTCCACAACGCGAGCGGCCACGGCGAGCTCGATTTCTCAAGCTTATTTGAGTTATACAAGAGTAAGAAAGGCTAGACCGAGTTTTGTGACAAACCAGCCCGAGATGGTGACGTAAAATGCGCATCATTTCGGCCAACTTAGACTGGTTGAGGTATAGAACATTACGAGCTATGGAGTGCACCAATATGGACATAAAAAGTAGTGTTATTGCCATTACAGGAGCAGGGCAGGGGCTTGGGCAAATGATGGCCATTACCCTTGCTCAAGCTGGCGCTGATTTAGCGTTGTTGGATGTAAACGCCAGTGGCTTAATGGAAACACAAGAGCAGTGTCGAATGCTGAGTGCGAAAGCGTTGACATATCAAGTGGATGTCACCAACGAAATCGATGTTGAAACCACGTTTGAAGCGATTATCCAAGATTTTGGTCAACTCAATGGGTTAGTCAATAACGCTGGCGTGTTAAGAGATGGGTTACTTGTAAAAGCAAAAGATGGCGTGATCAGTAAGATGTCTTTGGATCAATTCAACTTGGTCATGAACGTTAACGTGACAGGAACGTTTTTGTGTGGGCGTGAAGCTGCCGTCAAGATGATTGAGAGTGGCTCCCAAGGCGTTATCATCAATATTTCTAGTGTTGCGAGAGCTGGGAATATCGGACAAACCAATTATTCTGCGTCAAAAGCGGCGGTCGCGACCATGGCGACAACATGGGCTCGTGAGCTCGCAAGATACGGTATTCGCGCGGCGGCGGTTGCACCAGGTGTAGTTCATACCGCGATGGCAGAGCAAATGAAACCCGAAGCCATAGAGCGATTAGAAAAGATGATCCCAGTTGGCAGGATGGGCGAAACAAGCGAAATCGCGCATGCAGTAAAATACATTATTGAGAGTGATTACTTTACTGGCAGGGTTTTAGAAGTGGATGGCGGCATTCGTATGTAAGTGATCACTGAAATAAGGCTCTGATAGACCTGAATAATAAGTCTCTTTCCATTTCAACATTTTCTATGTTGTGGAGTGCTAATTCTGCGCAACCCAAATGTATTTACAACTTATGTTTGGATTTACCTTGAGAATGATTTCTCACAATCCAATAAAGAGATGTAAATACCACTCAAATATTAAGTGAAATCATTAATTTGATGCTGATCACACTTTTGGTTTTTTAGTTTCCGCTTCTCATTAAGGCTATCTGCGTAAATGAAGTTGATAGTCAGTCTCATCAATTTTAAGTTTCAACTATTTGTTTTTAAATAATTAATTGTTGAAGCACGAGAAATTCGTGTTGAGGTTAATATTCTATTTAAAGTGTGTAACTTCCATTAATGGAAGGTTAGTTTCCAGTTGTGGCTAATGAGCTTTAACTTTTTACTCCTCATAATGCGCCAAATGTAACATAGTGTTTCAAAGTGTAACAATAAACTCACACTAAGAGTGTGGTTTTGATCTCCACTCAATTCCGTTTTGTTTCGCTCTGAGCCCGACGTTACTCATGCTCAACACATAAACATTCTAATGACTATAACAACTGGTTCTTGGCTTGATACCAATCGTATCGTAGCAAATAACGGTTCATTCTAGCTGGTTAAATGCTTGATGGCGAAGTTGAAAAATTGTAAGTAGAATAACTACTTATCGAAGTTTCTTCTTGTTCTCATACATTACCTCTGCGCTATTTGTGAGCTCTTATTTACTTTGATTGGCATCTGCTTTGAAACCAGACAACCATCGAGAAAGTTAATGGAAGCCTCAAGATATAAACGCATCTTGTCGAGGGGAAGTTTGGCGTCCGTCATACTTATGCTCTCAGGATGTAATTCAGCTTTACTTGACCCCAAAGGTGCCATTGGTGTGCAAGAAAAAGAGTTAATTATTACTGCTCTTTTGCTGATGTTGATCGTTGTAATCCCTGTGATTTTAATGACGATTTACTTCGCTTACCGATACCGCGCCTCTAACACTGAAGAAGAGTACGCACCCGAGTGGTCACACTCGACCAAAATCGAAGTGGTGGTATGGACAATTCCAATCATCATCATTGCGATTCTTGCGACGATCACATGGCGTTCGACTCATGAACTAGAGCCCTCCAAACCATTGGAAAGTGATGTTAAACCAATGACCATCGAAGTGGTGTCACTCGATTGGAAATGGTTGTTCATCTATCCAGAAGAAAACATTGCGACGGTAAACTATGTGGCGTTCCCGAAAGACGTGCCAGTGCAGTTCAAACTGACTTCGGACAACATCATGAACGCGTTTTTCATCCCTCGCTTAGGTACACAGATCTACGCGATGCCAGGAATGGTAACCAAGCTCAACCTGATAGCGAACCACGAAGGTGACTACAAGGGTTTTGCATCGAACTACAGCGGCGAAGGCTTTTCGCAAATGAAGTTCACAGCTTCAGCAATGTCTGATCGTGCTGCGTTCCTAAATTGGGTGCAGAAAGTGAAGGCGAGCCCTGATCGTATTGAAGATTGGGAGCAATACAGCTCACTGGCAGCGCCAAGTATCGCAGAGCCAGTCACTTTGTTCTCTAGCGTTCCTCCGTTCTTGTTCACCGACGTTGTGACTCAGCATCCTGGTTCAATGAACTGTTTGCCTGAAAACCAAGGATAATCGTAATGTTTGGAAGATTAACTCTTGATTCAGTTCCATTCCACGAACCTATTATTGTCATCACCCTAGCGGTTGTGGCGCTGGTTGGTTTAGCCGTAGTTTACGCGGTGACCAAAGCCGGAAAGTGGCAATATTTGTGGAATGAATGGTTTACTTCAGTAGACCATAAAAAACTTGGCTTCATGTACATCGCAGTAGCGATGGTGATGCTTGTTCGTGGTTTTGCTGACGCAGTCATGATGCGTAGTCAGCAACTCCTTTCTTCTGCGGGTGAAGCAGGTTACTTACCACCGCATCACTACGATCAAATTTTTACTGCCCATGGCGTGATCATGATCTTCTTCGTAGCGATGCCATTGGTCATTGGTCTGATGAACATCATCGTGCCATTGCAGATTGGTGCGCGTGACGTAGCTTTCCCGTATCTGAATAACTTGAGCTTCTGGCTGTTTGTTGTAGGTGTCATCCTAACAAACATGTCTCTCGGCTTAGGTGAATTTGGTCGTACCGGCTGGTTGGCGTATCCGCCGCTTTCAGGTATCGAGGCTAGCCCAGGAGTCGGGGTCGACTATTGGATTTGGGCGCTGCAGATATCAGGTGTTGGTACGACGTTAACAGGCGTGAACTTCTTCGCGACCATTTTGCGTATGCGTACACCGTCTATGCCAATGATGAAGATGCCAGTTTTCACTTGGGCGTCTCTGTGTGCAAACATTTTGATCATCATTTCATTCCCAATCCTAACGGTGACTATCGCTCTGCTTACGCTGGATAGATACCTAGGCATGCACTTCTTTACCAATGATCTTGGCGGCAACGTAATGATGTACGTCAACCTGATTTGGGCTTGGGGTCACCCAGAAGTGTACATCTTGATCTTGCCAATTTTTGGTGTGTTCTCAGAAGTCACCGCAACCTTCTCACGTAAAAAGTTGTTCGGTTACACATCGCTAGTTTGGGCTACCGTAGTTATCACGATTCTTGCCTTTGTCGTTTGGCTACACCACTTCTTTACGATGGGGTCTGGCGCGAACGTAAATGCCTTCTTCGGTATTGCCACGATGATCATTTCTATCCCAACAGGGGTGAAGATCTTCAACTGGCTATTCACGATGTACAAAGGCCGCATCCGCTTTACGACGCCAATGATGTGGACGGTGGGTTTCCTGATCACCTTTACTGTTGGTGGTATGACGGGCGTACTAATGGCTGTTCCGGGCGCAGATTTCGTTCTGCATAACTCAGTATTCCTTATCGCTCACTTCCACAACGTTATCATCGGTGGTGTGGTGTTTGGATGTTTCGCTGCGATCACTTACTGGTTCCCGAAAGCGACCGGTTTCACCATGAATGAAACTTGGGGCAAACGCGCGTTCTATCTTTGGATTATTGGTTTCTTAATGGCGTTCTTACCGCTTTACGCGCTGGGCTTCATGGGGATGACTCGTCGTTTAAGCCAAGACATCAACCCAGAATACTTCCCACTGTTGTCGATTGCCGCAGCAGGTACGGTTGTGATTGCGCTGGGCGTATTGTCTCAGTTCATCCAAATTTACGTGAGTATCCGTGACCGCGAGCAAAACCGTGATCTAACTGGTGACCCGTGGGGTGGTCGTACTCTTGAGTGGGCAACATCGTCTCCACCGCCGTTCTACAACTTTGCGCACCTACCAAAAGGTGATGTGCTGGATGCCTTCTGGTACCAGAAACAAAGTGGCGAGTTCGATCCAACTAAAGAAGTGGAATACGAACGTATTCATATGCCAAAAAACACGGCAACAGGCATCTACGTGTCGGCTTGGTCGCTCCTATTTGGCTTCGGAATGATTTGGTACATCTGGTGGCTAGCGGCGGCAAGTTTGGTCGGTATTATCGTGACGTGTATTCAGCATAGCTATAACGATGATGTGGATTACTACGTGGAAGTTGAAGAGATCAAAGCAATTGAGGCCGAACGTCGAGCTCAGCTTGAAGAAGCGAAGAAAAACTCAGTGAAAGACAGCGAAAGTAAAGATGATCTGGAGGTGACGTATGCAAACTAATATCGCAGCACATCACGACCATGATCACCACCATGACACGAATGGCAACAAGCTATTTGGCTTCTGGGTTTACCTGATGAGTGACTGTGTATTGTTTGCGACCTTGTTCGCGACTTACGCTGTGCTGTCGAGCAATTCAATTGCGGGCCCTACAGGTAAAGACATTTTCGAACTCCCATTCGTGTTTGTCGAAACCATGCTGCTGCTGTTTAGCAGTATCACATTTGGTTTTGGCATTATCGCGATGAAGCGCAACAACGTTGCTGGTCTCAAACGTTGGATGTTAGTCACGTTCGCGCTTGGTCTTGGCTTTATCTGTATGGAGGTCTATGAGTTCCATCACCTGATTGAAGAAGGCTATGGGCCCCAAACAAGTGCATTCCTGTCGGCATTCTTTACGTTGGTTGGTACGCACGGCCTGCACGTAACCTTTGGTTTGATTTGGTTAGCGGTAGCGTATCATCAACTGTCGACGAAAGGTCTGAACGACAATATGGCAATGCGCTTTAACTGCTTAAGCCTATTCTGGCACTTTCTAGATATCGTTTGGATTTGTGTCTTTACCATCGTTTACTTACTGGGGGTAATGTAATGGATCAACATGTAGAAACCAGTGCGTCAGATTACGTGAAAGGCTTTATTGCCTCACTGATTCTGACGGTAATTCCGTTCTACTTTGTTTGGACGAAATCATTACCAGATACAACGACCTATGCGATTCTATTTGGATGTGCATTAGTGCAGATATTTGTTCACTTTAAATACTTCTTGCACATGGAAACAAAAACATCCGACGGACGTTGGAACCTTGTATCACTGATGTTTACCGCCATTGTTGTACTTATCCTTATCGCTGGCTCGGTATGGATCATCTACAACATGAACGTCAACATGAAGTTGTAGGTCAAGGTATGCTGAAAAGTTATTTGTCTATCACTAAACCGGGCATTATTTTCGGCAACCTGATTTCTGTTGCGGCGGGGTTCTTCCTCGCCGCAAAAACAGAACCAGCCAGTCTAATGTTGTTCGTTACGACGTTAGTTGGTGTTGGGTTAGTCATCGCTTCAGGTTGTGTGGTGAATAATATTTTCGATCGTGATATCGACCAAAAGATGGCACGTACACGAAATCGTGAAACAGTGAAAGGCAACATCAATATCGATATTGCGTTTGTTTATGCACTTGCTTTATTGCTGGTAGGAACCGCACTGTTATTTATCCGAGTGAACCCACTATCCGCTGTCGTCGTGTTGCTTGGCTACGTGTATTACGTGTTCTTTTACACGATGTGGTACAAACGTAACTCGGTGTATGGGACCTTAGTGGGAAGTATCTCAGGCGCAGTTCCGCCATTGGTGGGTTACTTAGCGGTAACAAACTTCATTAGCTTGGAAGCGATTTTACTCTTTACCATGTTCTGTCTCTGGCAAATGCCGCACTCGTATGCCATTGCCATGTTCCGCATGCAAGACTACCGAGAAGCCGGGATTCCCGTATTGCCAGTTAAAGAAGGCATTCATAAAGCGCATCGACACATGAAAGCGTATGTTGTGGCGTTTGGAGCAGCATCATTGGGGTTATTTTTACTAGGTGAAGCCGGGTATGAATACTTAGCGGTTGCAGCGGTTGTTTGCTTTATGTGGACGAAAGTGACCTTTCGCAGCATTGATGACAACAACTACATCGCTTGGTCAAAGTCGGTGTTTAAAGTCTCACTGCTAGTGGTGATGGGGATTAGTGGTGTGCTTGGTGTCGAGTTGATTCCTCTAGCTCTGTAACAACCAAACCTAAGCGTTTGCTAAGCGCCAATATCTTTTGCTGCTGAATGCATGAATGACCTTACCTAGAAGTAAGGTCATTTAACTTTCTATTGTCCTTTGTTTTCCCTGTTTTTCCTGTTCCTCCTCTAGCTTCACTATCACGTATTCATATCTAAAAGCAAAAACAACCAGTGTGTAAAACATAGTGGGTCGCGTGTTTCCGCTGACGCGTAATAATGCCAAGAGATAGCGACGATTAAGCCAAAAAGTATAAACAGCGCAATAACTCTATTTGCCATATGAGAATTCAATATCGATAGTTTGTAATGTAAACACTTGGGGTAGTGCTAGTTCCGATAGCAGCATACAAACTAACAATGTGAATGTTTGAGTTGAATCACCAGCTAGCGAAATACAAAAGCTTTACGACTGAAAGTGGGTGACGAAGCATCTTAACTCCAGTGAAATGAACACGATTAAGAATCATCCATTTACATAATCTAAAAACTCACTAAACCTTAACCCAGATTAAAGTTTTATCGTCTCCGAGGCATTAAGGTGCGCCTGTAGTTTGCAGGTCTCAAGGATTCAGAGAAGGAACAGCCATACATCGTGTATCGCTGTTCCTTTTTCGTTCTTGTTTACTTGCGAAAAGATAAAACATAAAGACAACTTTAAGAGGACTGGTTTTGAGCATTTTGTTTTCCGAAGCCCGCATTGGCAACATGACCCTAAAGAACCGTTTTGTGCGAAGCGCAACGTGGGAGAACCTGGCGACCGAAGATGGTCACATGACGGCAAAGCTTTACGATATTTACGAAACGCTTGCGAAAGGGGAAGTTGGGCTTATTGTCACGGGTTATGCCAATATCGTTGAAGAAGAGAAACCCAACGCAGGTATGATGGGGATCTACAACGACTCTTTTATTGAAGAATACAAAAAGCTAACAGAGCTAGTACATCAACAAGATTCTAAAATCGTGATGCAAATTGCTTACGGTGGCACCAAAACCACCCATAACGTCGGTGAGCGTGTCATCTTCGCTCCGAGTGACGTGCCTGAGCGTGGTACAAATACGCAAGGCAAAGCGATGACAAAGGACGAAATAGACTACATCGTAAAGGCATTCGCATTGGCGAGTAAACGTGCTAAAGACGCTGGTTTTGACGGCGTAGAGATTCATGCGGCGCACACTTATTTAATTAACCAGTTTTTAAGCCCGTACTATAATCGTCGCGAAGACGAATATGGTGGTGACTTAGAAAATCGCATGCGCTTTCTTTTAGAAATTTATTCTGAAACCAGAAAGCTGGTTGGAAGCGAATTTCCCATCCTCGTTAAACTGACGGCAACAGAGTTCTTTGACGGCGGTTTAACGTTCGATGAAACTCGCGTCGTCTGTAAGAAACTTGAAGAAGTAGGCGTTGATGCGATCATCGTATCTGGCAATGTTCACGGCAAAGCAAACGAACTTGTTGGTCAAACGTTCGATGGTTACACACTACAAGAAGAAGGTTACTTTCACGAATATGGTCACGTGATCAGTCAGGACGTTAGCATACCGGTGATTACTGTCGGCGGGCTGAGCGACATTGATGCGATTGAGAAAATTGCAGAAAACACAGGTATCCAATTTTTTGCTGTGTCACGCCCTTTATTGGCTGAGCCACAGTTGATCAAACGTTGGAAAGAAGGCAATCGCGCACCAGTAGATTGCGAACGTTGCTCAAAGTGTCGTACCAAGCGCGGTAACTTTTGCGTGGTGTATAAGAACCGAAATCGTCGCAAAAAATAGAACGAAGCGAATACACAAATACAAATTAGCCTCCACTCTGAATATGGAGGCTTTTAATTATCCGCATGTTAATCGAACCATTATTTATCTTCTTTTTGATAGTTTAAATAATGCACACAAAGATCGTGAAATGCTTTAGCTTGAGGCGAGATCGTGCGATCGGTTAACGTAAATATACCAATTTGCCTTTCAAGTGGTGGATCGATAAGCGGAATCCAAACCAAGCGTGTTTCATTGGTTGGGAAAGCAAGCTTCGGTAGGGTCGTGACACCAATCCCAAGTTCTAAGACAGAAAACAGCGAAGTAATATTTTCGACCGAATAGAGCGCTTGCTGACTCAGAGCTCTTGCTGGGGTTGGATCGAGAAGTGTACAAGTGCCGTTACGGATAAAGGGTTGTTCCAACAAAGTTTGCCACTCGATTCCTTCTGGATGACTCGCAATAGGGTTATCCTTTAAACATACCACGCCTATTGGATCGGCTAACAGTGGCGTAAAGTCAATGCCGCCCTCATCGAGGTGAGAGGGGTTACCGAGCGCTAAGTCGACCTCACCGGAGAGTAGGCGAGCCTCGACGCCAGCGGCATTATCGTCTATCAAGCTTACTTCTACATTTGGATACTGTTCGCAAAAGGCACCCAACACGCTAGGGATGAGCTTCGCTGCAACAGAAGGAACGCTCGCAATTCGCACTCTCCCTTGCTGTCCGGCAGCGGCTGCTTTGAGATCGTTGTCTAGTGCACTGTAGATATTGAGAAACTGAACCACTTTGGGCAGACAAATTTCACCAAACGGGGTCAATTTGGTTTTGTTTCCGGGTTCAAACAGCGTTTGCCCTAGAATTTTTTCAAGCTCTTTTATCGATGTTGACAGTGCCGCCTGAGAACGATTTGCACGATGTGAAGCGGCTCGAAAGCCTCCTTCCTCGACTACCATCACAAAATGCATTAATTGTTGAAGCTTAATACTCATCCCTAATGCCTCTTAATCCCTTTATTTACGTTATTTTAAACAGAGTGATAAGTTTAATTTATCAAATGTCAAAAATTTACCGTTAGATTTATCGCCTGTCAATGTGCATCATTTAACCATATTGAAACAAAGCTGTTACAAAGGTTGAAAGGCACGTGAATACTCCTACTAAAAAACACCCAGTTAAAACCAGTCTATTTGCTTCTAAAGCGCCGCTTGAATGGGCGATAGTCAACAACGGAACCCTGTATACGGCTCAAATTCCTATTGATGACACAGGCGCGGTTGTGGAAGGCGGTATCGAAGCACAAACACGTCAAACCTTTAACAATCTCATTCACACCCTGGAGTGTGCAGGGGAGTCTTTGGACTCGGTGTTGCAGGTCCTGATTTATGTGACCGACAGAGAATACTTAAAGACCGTTAACCAAGTGTACGCGGAATATTTTGAAGCGCCGTACCCAAATCGTGCCGCCATGGTGGTTGCAGGGTTAGCGCGAGAAGAGATGTTGGTGGAGTTTGTCGTCTACGCGTCGGCAAGCCAACCAGAATAAATCCAATAAGAACAATTAGAGATCAGTGAGTGGGTGGCTTGCCATCACAAATCGGAAGAACAAGGAAAGAACCATGACTTTTATTAACAATGTTCAAGCAGAAAAATCCCTCTATATAGCGGGTGAGTGGCAATCGGGCATGGACACCATCGCCAATATTAACCCTTCTGATATCAGCGAAAACATTGGTGATTTTGCACAAGCGAGTGTGTCGCAAGTAGAGCAAGCGATTCAAGCGGCTAAATCAGCGCAGCCAGAGTGGGAAAAAACACCAATCGAGCGCAAACAAGCAGTGTTACAAGCGATTGGTGATGAGCTCATTGCACGATGTGACGAATTGGGCACCTTGCTTTCGCGTGAAGAAGGTAAGCCATTTGCTGAAGGTCGAGGTGAGATTTACCGTGCTGGCCAATTCTTCCAATACTTTGCTGCTGAGGTACTGCGTCAAATTGGCGATAACGCTGCTTCCGTCCGTCCAGGTGTCTCCGTTGAAGTTACTCGCGAAGCCGTCGGCGTTATCGCCATTATCTCTCCTTGGAACTTCCCAACAGCAACAGCGGCTTGGAAAATCGCGCCAGCACTTGCGTTTGGCAACAGCGTCGTCTGGAAGCCTGCCAACCTAACCCCAGCAAGTGCCGTCGCGCTGACAGAGATTATCCATCGCCAAGGTTTACCTGCCGGCACGTTTAACCTCGTTTTGGGTAGCGGTTCGCAAGTCGGTAATACCCTTATCAATTCGAAGGAAGTGAACGGCGTGAGCTTCACTGGTTCTGTGGACACTGGCCGTAAAGTTGCAGCGGCAACCGCACCAAATTTTGTGCGTTGTCAGCTAGAGATGGGTAGCAAAAATGCGCTCGTAGTGGCAGATGATGCAGATATTCAGATTGCTGTCGAAGCGACAATCGCAGGCTCATTCTCGGGTGCAGGTCAAAAGTGCACCGCGTCTTCTCGTCTTGTGGTTATGGACGGAATTCACGACGCGTATGTTGAAGCGCTAATCAAACGCATGAGCGAACTTAAAGTGGGTCACGCACTGGAAGAGGGCGTGTTCATGGGCCCTGTGGTTGATGGTAACCAGCTGAATGCGAACTTTGAGTGGATCGAAAGCGCACGCCAAGCAGGCGCGGAGTTGGCTTTCGGTGGTGAGCGTCTGAGCCTAGAGCATGACGGTTACTACATGTCACCAACTCTGTTTTTAAATACACAGAATGGCTGGGAAGTGAACCAAGAAGAAGTCTTTGCGCCAATGGCGAGCGTGATTCGCGTTTCTGATCTGGATGAGGCAATTGCAGTCGCGAACGATACGCGCTTTGGCCTGACAGGCGGCATTATCACGCAAAGCTTGCGTAATAGCGCGATCTTCAAACAGCAAGTCCAAACGGGCTGCGTCATGGTTAACTTGCCAACTGCGGGTACAGATTATCACGTTCCATTTGGTGGTCGTAAAGAATCTAGCTTTGGTCCTCGTGAGCAAGGTCAGTACGCCAAAGAGTTCTACACCGTAGTGAAAACCGCTTATCAGCGTCCTTACTAAGATCGGCAGGGTAACTGATGGTGTCAGTTACCCGCACTGAAAGGCTAAGAAATTGTTTAAGGAGTGGTTATGTACCAACAACGGATTGTGATTGACGGATTGCAGTACTGCAATTGGGATCGAGAGTATTTCCAAACGCTTAAGGCGAGTGGCATTACCGCCGTTCATGCCACTATCGTCTACCACGAAACTGCGCGCGAAACCTTAACGCGTTTTGCTGAATGGAACTTGCGCTTCGAGCAAAATGCGGACCTCATCATGCCTATTTATTCAATGGCAGATGTAGAAAAAGCCAAAGCAGAAGGCAAAGTCGGCATCTTCTTCGGCGCGCAAAATTGCTCACCTATCGATGATGAAATTGGTCTGATTGAAGTGATGCGCCGCCAAGGTCTGCTGATCATGCAACTGACCTACAACAACCAAAGCTTACTGGCGACAGGTTGTTACGAACAAAACGATTCCGGCGTAACTCGCTTTGGTAAGCAAGCGATTGAAGAGATGAACCGAGTCGGGATGATCATTGATATGTCCCACAGCGCGGAGCGTTCGACGTTGGAAGCTATCGAGCTCTCTTCGCGTCCAATTTGTATCAGCCATGCTAACCCGACGTTTGCGCATGACGCACTGCGCAACAAATCCAACACCGTGATCAAAGCACTGACGGAGCGCGGTGGTTTGATTGGATTCAGTTTATATCCATTCCATTTGCCAAATGGCAGCCAGTGCACGCTGGATGATTTCTGCCAGATGGTAGCGAAAACCGCAGACATGTTTGGCGTCGACCATTTAGGTATCGGTAGCGATTTGTGCCTAAATCAGCCGCAACAAGTGTTGGAGTGGATGCGCAACGGTCGTTGGTCAAAAGCGATGGATTACGGCGAAGGTTCAGCAAGTAACTCGGGATGGCCAGATGCGCTGCCATGGTTCTGCGGCAGCGCAGGGATGGAGAACATCTACAACGGATTAATGGGTCACGGATTCAGTGAATCTGAGGCTGGAAAAATATTGGGTGAAAACTGGTTCAACTTCCTTAAAGAAGGATTAGAGCCTATTTCATAGCATTCCCCAAAGTAGGAACCGCCTGCCCACATAATAACAATACGGCAGGCGTAAAACTCACATTTGTAGCCAGTCTTTGGCTGCTGCAAAGAACCTCTGGAGCCAGAGTATGTCTGATTTAACCAATAGCATGAAAGCTTCCACGATGAACGTGTCATCGGGCAAGTCGAAAGCAAAACACAACACATCAACAACAGAAAACACGACGGACAAATTAGGACTGAATAACCCGGCCTTTTGGTATAGCGGTGGTTTCATCGCGTTGTTCGTTGCTATTGCACTTTATGACGGCGAGCTGTTATCTACGATCGTTAACGCTGGCTTTGGCTGGGCAGTTCAGGTATTTGGTCCATACTGGCAGTTACTGCTGCTTCTCACTTTTCTTATTGGTCTTGGCTTGGCTGCAGGGCGAACAGGCAAGGTGATGTTGGGCGGGATTGCAAAACCAGAAATGGATTCTTTCCGCTGGATGGCGATTATTTTCTGTACCTTATTGGCTGGTGGTGGCGTTTTCTGGGCCGCGGCTGAGCCTATCGCACACTATGTTAGCCCACCCCCTTTATACGGCGCGCAAGATAACCCGCAGCAAGGTGCGGTGAATGCGTTGTCGCAATCCTTTATGCACTGGGGCTTTCTGGCTTGGGCGATTGTAGGTAGCTTAACTTCGATCGTGGTGATGCACCTGCATTACGACAAAGGTTTACCACTAAAACCCCGTATTTTGCTTTACCCAGTCTTGGGCGAACGAGCACTTAAAGGCCAACTCGGTGCATTGATTGACGCGTGCTGCATTATCGCGGTAGCCGCAGGCACCATCGGGCCAATTGGGTTTCTAGGCTTGCAGGTTAGCTACGCGTTAAATGCGCTGTTTGATATTCCTGATGGCTTTACCACTCAGCTTATCATCATCTTGTTTGCGATTGCTCTTTACACCTTGTCAGCACTCAGTGGATTAAGCCGAGGCATGCAACTGCTTAGTCGTTACAACGTGATTCTGGCAATGGCATTGATGGTTTACATCCTGTTTTTTGGCCCTACGAATTTTATCTTTAACGGATACATTCAAGGTGTAGGAAGCATGTTGGATAACTTTATCCCAATGGCGACTTATCGCGGTGACGAAGGTTGGCTAAGTTGGTGGACAGTATTTTTCTGGGGCTGGTTCCTGGGTTATGGTCCGATGATGGCAATCTTTATTGCGCGTATTTCCCGTGGTCGAACTATTCGCCAAGTTATTTCCACCATCAGTATTGTGGCTCCGTTAACCACCTGTTTTTGGTTCACGATTGTGGGCGGCTCAGGTCTTGCGTTTGAAATTGCTGAACCGGGTAGCGTGAGTGCGGCGTTCGAAGGCTTTAACCTGCCAGGTGCTTTGCTTGCGGTGACTCAGCAACTACCAATGCCAATGCTGACTTCAATTCTATTTCTGATTTTAACCACGATCTTCATCGTCACGACGGGCGACTCAATGACCTACACAATCAGTGTCGTGATCAGTGGTGAAACGGAGCCGAATGCGATCATCCGTACCTTCTGGGGAGTAATGATGGGTGTGACGGCATTGATCCTGATTTCTCTTGGCTCTGGTGGCATCTCTGCACTGCAATCTTTCATTGTGATTACCGCGGTTCCGGTTTCGTTGATTCTGTTACCGTCACTTTGGAATGCGCCGCAAATCGCAATCAAAATGGCGAAAGAGCAAGGGCTATAACAATTATCTAATTCAAACAACGTGGAGCTTGTGCGGGTGTTTTCCTCCTGCATCCGCACAAACCCTAGTATTCTTACAATAACAAATAGGTGGTGA
This sequence comes from Vibrio sp. 1288, assembly GCF_033344475.1. NCBI lineage: Bacteria > Pseudomonadati > Pseudomonadota > Gammaproteobacteria > Vibrionales > Vibrionaceae > Vibrio > Vibrio sp. 1288. Next base: position 115,373 of record NZ_JAWPOX010000007.1, on the reverse strand, counting down.
GCAAAATGGATGCACATCGTTCTACTTATACGGAAGCAACTATGCGCGATGCAGCGATTGTCATGGCAGCCGAAAGGCTTGGCGCAATGCACCAAAACCGAATCAGCTTTGTTCGCAGTCTGATTCGTAATATGGCAAGCCAAAACTGGCAAGTAACCAAGCATGAGTGGCAGCTTTGTCCTCGTGGTTATGGTCATGTGATTTACAAATTGACCACGCCAGAGCACGTTTATCATTTGGTGGTATTCTGTGATGAAATTGCCGACGACGAGCGTAATGATCGCGTAATTGCTGAAAAGTGGGACGTCACATTTGCACTGGTTCAAGGCGATGTTGATGTTACTTTGTTGGAAAGATTGCGAGAAAATGTACCGCTGCAAGAAGCGGGACGTAATCCAAACAACGTACTTGTTCTTGCTCGCGCAAACAAAAGTGTGCGCGTGTTTGAGCACATTGTTAGCGCGCTTTCTCAAGGCGAGCAGCCTGAGCCGAAAGAGTTAGCGGAAGTGGGTTATATCCTGCGTACCACAGCTGTTTATGGTAACGGAAAGTTTGGTATCGCCGATTTCAAACTGTTAGAGAACAACTCAGATTTCAGCCAGTCTTTTAGTGCGCAAATGTGTGCCGTATATATGTTGCGTGAATTCAGCCTAGATTGGGTGCACTATCTGGCACTTCAACAAGGTGGCGACAAGGCGGTGGCTTTGCATCGTGGCTTGCAGCGCTACCTTGGTGTCGGCAATGCGACTGGCTTAGGCATGGCTCCATACTTGATTAATCACCCGTGCATCGTTGACCAATGGATGACCTCTCGCGAACGTGCGGTAGCGCGAGTCTTTGCGATGCCATGTGAAGCTTCATTCCATGCTCCTTTGCAAGGATTGCTGCAAAAAGCACAGCGTCATTTAGAGCAAGTCATCACCATCAATGAACATCAAGACAGGCTCAATCATCAAGCGATAGCAGACATCAAACAACTGCTATCAGAGCTAACAACGTTAATGGCATCACATCCGAATTGGGCGAGTTTGGTCGAGCATAAGAAAACAATGAGTGTGGAGGCCCAAGAAATCCTCACCTCTTGCTTGATCGAACTCTACCCATCTTTAGTGGATGAATTTGCTAGCCAAATGAATACGGATGAAACGTTATCTATTCCGGGCGGGAAAAAGATCCAAGATTTACTGGAAGTGTTGCAAAGCAAGTACCGCTGGGCGATTGATGCGGATTACTCACTAGCCGAGAACAACTACTGGTTCTGGTATCGCTCACAAGATAAAGAAGAGCCAAGGCTTGGTGTTCGCGGGGAAGAGGCTGGAGAAGAAAAAGAACTGCCGCTTGATATCGGCAGACAAGTGAATCGCTTGTACCAGGCCTTGCTTGACTGTGATGTAGAAATGTCCGTAGCAGAGTTTCTATTGCAAAAACCGGCTTATCGTTCGATCACACGTCGCGTATGGACGCTAGGCAACCGTGCGATGGGGGATATTCAAATGAATGTGCTGCGTAAAGATGCGTTACCAATGCACTTACTGCGCTGTAAATTGGCGATCTTTGGCGCGACTAAGTTTGATCCGCGCTCGGATCGTTGGGTTCGAGTAACTTTCTTCCAAGGTGCGCCGTTGTTAGATGAAATTCACGACCCTAAACTGGCAGACACATGGATTTTCCCTAGCATGCCGCCACGTGACGAAATTGCGCAAAGTGACAATCAAAAAATCAGTGGAGGATTTGCATTATGATCGTCTCTCACAACGAATTGGTGGCCGCGGTTAATAAGGCATTTCTTGGCATGCGCCGTCACTGTGGTGAGGCGGATGTCATTGCGAACATGGTGGCGGACTTGCAAATGGTTGGCTTACATGGAGTTCGTCATTTTAATAACGCCAGTCTGTTTCTTGGGTTAGATTCAGACTGCGCCGTATCGGTGACCAACAGTACGCCGTCAAGCATAGAGGTAGAACTGCACAACGGGAGTGTAGCGTGTCATTTACCCGCGGTGTTGGATTTCGCGCTCGAGAAAATGATCAACCGTAAGTCGATTACCGTTACGTTGAAACAGTGTCATAACCGTTGGCTAGGTTTTAGTGAGTTGTTGAAGCTCTCTGCAAAAGGCATTGCGTGCCGTGCACAATGGGTCAATGGCTCTAGTCCCAAGCGAACGCTTTATGTGTTAAACCGTGGACGAATCGCGCCAGAAGTCTTTTTCTCGGATCAGTTTGATGGGCATGATACGGATTTGCATAGTATGGTTATCGAGCTCTCCGTGAACGATTTCGATATCGAGAAAAGTGCACAAGGATATACCACCCACATTGAAGGCGATGAGTTAAGCCGTACGCAACAAGCTTCTTGGCAAAATGGTATCTTTGTCGAAGACCAAGAATGGGAAACACTGAAACAAACCGCAACCGCGTTGCTGGTGGAGAACAGTGAGCGTTCTATGCTCGGTGCTGGTGGTGTGGTTTAAGCTATGAAAGGCGATGATTCCAAGTAGAAGTGATGAAGGCTGCTGTTTAGCGGCCTTTTTTGTGCGCGATGTTCAGTCACTTCTGAAGTTCAAAGACTATGATTACCGTTATCCGCAAGATGGAGCAACACAGGTAAGAAAAATGGATCTGCAAGAGAATAAAAGAAATGCCATTGCGTTTTACGAAACCGCCTATAGAGGTAACCCAAGAAAGGCAGTTGAAGACTACGTAGGTGATGAGTACATCCAGCACAATCCATTAGTTGGAAATGGCCCCGAGGCTTTTATCGAGTATTTTGAGCGGATGCAAAATGAGTATCCCGATAAAGATATTACGTTTGTGCGAGCCATTGCTGAAGGGAATTTGGTGGCACTACACACTCACCAAACATGGCCTAATGATATTGAATACGTGACGATGGATTTCTTTCGTTTTGATCACAATGGGAAGATCGTTGAACATTGGGACGCTCTGCAAGAGATACCCAAAGAAACATTGAATGGTCACACCATGTATTAACGAGTCGTTGATTAGCCTCCCATGCCGTTTATTCAAACGGTATGGGAGGTTAAATGATTTGTGGCACTCGAAGTATTAATCATCAAAGCGCTTTTTCGATTCTCACCGCGACGTCTTCAGATACCCAGCCTTTCCACAAGTCAGGGTAGGTATTAAAGAAGTAAAACATCGCTTCTTCACCGTCCGCGTAGTTATCTTCCATCCAGGCCAGCATTTCACTCATTTGCTCGTTGGTAAATCCGCGTTTCTGCAAGTACGCGAATGCTTGGGGTTCTTTGTTCGCAAATGCCTCAGTTGTTACTGTGCGAACTGGAGAAGGTGGGTACATTGTTACTTTGGGAGAAGTACAATCAGGCTGGGTGGTACAGTTGCGATACTCTTCCAGATCCGTTCCGCTACCAAAATCCACTTTGACCATATCATACTTGCCCAATACGGGTGTTGGTGACCAGTAGTAACCAAACCAAGGCATTTTGCGATCATAGGCTTTGGCGATGGTACCAGCTAGTGCAGCGCCAGAGCCTGGGTCAACCATCTCAAAGCCGTGCTCACTTAACCCTAATGCATTAAACAAGTGACCGGAGGTGATTTGGCATGTCCAACCAGCAGGGCAGCTATAAAACGCGAACTTGTCATCATCTTCTGGGTGTTCAAATAGTTTGGCGTGCTTGATGACGCCTTCTATCGTCGCGAGTTCTGGATACTGTTTTACCAGATAGGCGGGAACCCAAAACCCTTCTTCACCACCATTGACAAGCGATTCACTAGCGATGCGCAAGCGTTTATCCGCAATTCCTTTATCAAGTGCTTCTTTAATGCCGTTTGTCCATAACTCTGGCGCAACGTCAGGCTGCCCCTTTTCAATCATAGAGGTGCCCGTAGGAACGCTATCACCAGGGATCAATTCCGCATCGCACTGGTAGCCTTCATTTAAGACAAATTGGTCGATGTGCGCCATTAAGCTGGCCGAATTCCAATTCATATCCGCGATGGTTATTTTTCCACATTCATCCGCATTTGCATGAGTTGATAATGCTGAGAGCAGCATAACAGAGAGCATTGAAGGTGTCGTCTTCATGTGACTGAATTTCCTTGTCGTTGTCATTTACTTCAGTATATACATCGGTTTATAAAGATTCAGTGAACAAGTTTTTTTCAGTGACGTTGAGCATAAAAACGGCGATTTATGAAGCGTTTGGTGAGAGGGGTTTAAAGGGCGTTAATACAGCAAGAACACTCCTTCGTAGCCGCCAATCTCAATATGAGAAACATAGTCGCCGATGTTACCGTCTTGATCTACAGGTCGCATAGGCTCTGGAAGTGCGATAGTTATCTTCGGTGAGGAGAAGTAATCGATATTTTTGCCAAAGAAATCAGTCCGATACAGCACTCGGCCTTTGGTGAATTCGCGGGCTAACACCATCTCTGTAGGGCCATGCACCACCACCGTATCGTCTGAGTGATACGCAAAGTACGTATGGGTTGGTAACAAATCGATAGCGCCATTAGGCAAGTCAGGATGAGCCACTTTGCTCATAGAAGCATCTCCAATCACCGTGTAATCGGCGGAATAGGGCGTGCTGGTGGACATCATTAGCGGAGTCGCCTGATACCCATCTGGGATTTGATTGGTTGGCATACCTAAATCGATGGCAAGCAAGGCGCTAGGTTGATAAGCAATATTCTTTGGTACGCCTGCCTTCCAGAAGTTGTCACTTGTTGTGTTATTACTTCCATATAAGTAGCCATTGTTCCACTGATTAAAGTAAATGCGCTCAGGGTGATAGTTTAAGTAGAACACCGCTAGTGCAGAGTATTGGTCCTGTTTCCAATTGTTTTCTGTGTTACCAAAGTATTGAACTCGACCATAACGCGTGGTCGCTTGATAAATCACTTTCTGACCCGCTTTGGCGAGTGCAGAGTTATCCCAAAACTTAGCCAAGCCAGCATAGCCACTAAAGCCAGTAGCAGGGAAAAGGTAGTGCTCGCGCAAGTACAAGGAGCCAGCGTTAACCAAGTGGTTTTGCCCATTACGACCGAATAAGTTTGCCGTACCTATGTTGAGGCCAATTAACGCATCTTCATCCAGCGTTGCCAGTTTATTCAAGAACGCCGAGAATTGCGCTTTGTAAGCATCGTCAGCAGCTTGGCTACCCGCCACCAAACCAAGTTCATCCACTGTGCCTCCGGAATATATGTAGAACTGATTTGCACCGAGTAACTTATTCGTATCGTCGTTGTACGCACCATTTAAACCTTGTTTCGCCCATTCAGCTTGGTAAGAGTGGCGCATCGTATTGGCAAAAAAGGGATTGCCGAGATTGGTCAATGCCCAAGAAGAGGTTTGATTCCACATACGACCAAATGGAATAACGCGTGACTCCCAACGAAATCGTGCGGTTGCATTCTTATTCGAACGGTTTTTGTATTCATGCCAAGAAAGATAATTGTCTTGGTTTCGATCTGCAGATTTGTCGAAGCCACGAATTTTACGCCAGCGTTGAATGGTTTGACCTTCAGGTGTCTCCGTTGGTGCTCCTGAGATATTGACGGCAGGGAAGCTATCTTTGAGTTGAATGTTTTCGAGACGTGGGCGGTTTTCTATGTTGTCGTCATGCCAAGTAATTTTCGCAACGTAAAGGCGGCCGCCGTCGCGTAAAAAGGTGGAGCCAAAGTTCTGACCGCCACCATAAGTTTTTCCGCTACCATCATGCGTTGTAGCGCGAACCCAATCCGAAGGGACAGACCAGTTGACCGTTTGGTTTTTAGTCATGTTCTCAGTTTTGTCTTTTTTAATCGCGAAGCGTTTCCATTCAGTTACCTGACCAAACGAGTCGATGGCAGAAGGGTATTCAATCGTGAAGCTGCCGCCTTGAGCAAACTGAGAGAACGTAAAGGCTAAGCGGTCGAACTTCTCTGAGTGATAGACATAGAGGGCTCCACCATTATTCGCCTGACCAAATACATCAGCATCCCATGGCGGTGGTTGATATAGCCAAAAACCGGCGTGGTTAGCGCTGGCGGTATAGCCAACGATCATCGGTTTTCGATTGAGTAGAGTATTCTCGCCATGGCTTGAGTCGACTTCAGCTAGGATAGTGTCTTCAGAAAAGTGGAGAAAGAAATCTTCGTAGTCAATTCCATTCAGTTCTGCTTGGTTACGTATATCGTTTTCCAGCCAACCTGAGTTAAGTTCCAGCTTTTGGTTGTACATGTAACCAAGCGCTTTTACACGCTCGTTATCACTCTTATCTTTGTAAGCTCCAAACACGATATCAGCATGATCCAGTTCCCATTCACGTGTAGCCACAGCAGAGATAGGCTTATCTTGAAGATCAATACCCTGTTCATGCAATCCAGGTAACACGATTGCTGTTCTACTCCAAACGCTGGGTATAGAAAGTAAGCTCAGAGAAGCAAGTGCAATGAGAGAAAAACAATGCGACTTCAACATGGGGTTATCTCACTCATACTTAGATGACTCGAATTAAGGGCCAGAATACAAAGAGAAATTATAGTCCATTCACAAAGTCCTAATCAGGAACCCGCCGATAGAAGGCTTTACCGGAAATCGAGGGGGGAAGCCCGGCAAAAATGAGAAGGTCTGCGTCGGGTGTAGTACGTTCAAAGACTCAAAATTCCGTCTACACAAGCACAAAAGTAACCAGAATTTTAACCTTGTTTCGATTGCCATCATATTGTTGGATTTTCATCAACAATTTCAGTTAAAACCAACTGATTAAACCAGTCATATTCTCTGTTGTATTGATTGCTTATCATACAAAAATTTAACAAAATTAATTTTTATACATTTTTATTGCATAAAAAATCCTTTTGAGTAATATAAATGCCAAGTGACAATTAATGCGGTATGTCAGCATGACTATTCAGGTAAGCGGAATCAATAAATCCTACGGTGAGACACAAGTGCTTCACGATGTCAGCTTTAAGTGTGAAAGCGGCGAAACACTGGTGTTACTCGGTCCGAGTGGTGCAGGGAAGAGCTCTCTACTACGTGTTCTTAACCTTCTTGAAGGAGCGGATAACGGCCAGTTAAACATCGCTAATGACGCATTCGACTTTTCAACTGAAATCAAAGAGAAGCAAGGTTTAGCGCTTCGTCGTAAAGTGGGCATGGTGTTCCAACAGTACAACCTATGGCCGCATATGACAGTGATGGAGAACCTGATTGAGGCTCCGGTAAAAGTCGCTGGCATGGATAAAGACGAAGCGAAGAAGCAGGCAATGCAAATTCTTGCGACGCTGCATTTGGCAGACAAAGCGGATGCATGGCCGATGCAACTTTCTGGTGGTCAGCAACAACGTGTGGCGATTGCTCGTGCATTGATGATGAAACCGGAAGTCTTGCTTTTTGATGAACCGACCGCTGCGCTTGATCCGGAAATTACTAACCAAGTCGTTAAGATTATTAAAGATTTAAGCGAAACCGGAATTACACAAGTAGTTGTGACGCACGAAGTGGATTTCGCCAAGAAAATCGCTAGCCACGTACTGTATTTAGAAAAAGGACACATCGTTGAGCACGGCACAAATGATTCGTTTTCTAACCCGCAAACCGCCCAGTTTGCTGACTACTTAAATCACTAAATCACGTTTTTAAAGTTCAGTCTATTTAACAGATAAGCTCGGCTGTCATTGCGAGTGTCAGCCCACTAAGTACACACGGAGTATTGCAATGAAAAAGATTCTACTAGCTTCACTAATCGGACTTGTCTCAGCGAATGCAGCAGCACAAGAAGAGATCAAATTTGCGATGGAAGCGACGTACGCCCCATTCGAATACATGGATGAAAACAACCAAATCCAAGGTTTTGATGTGGATCTGGCGAATGCACTATGTAAAGAAATCGAAGCAAAATGCACCTTCCACAACCAATCTTTTGACAGCCTGATCCCAGCATTAAAATTCAAGCGCTACGATGCGGCAATCTCTGCAATGGACATTACTGAGGCGCGTTTGGAGCAAGTGAATTTCACGAATGCATACTATGACAACTCAGCAGCGTTTGTTTCTATCAAAGAAAAAGTGGCTGATCAAAAAGCACTAGAAGGTAAGCGTGTTGGTGTTCAAAACGGTTCAACACACCAAAGCTACCTGATTGAGCAAATGCCGGGCGTAACCGCGGTTCCTTACTCAAGCTACCAAGACGCGTTCATCGATATGAAAAATGGCCGTATTGATTCTGTATTCGGTGACACAGCAGTCGTAGCAGAATGGTTCAAGAAAGAAGACAACCTAGCTTACGTGGGTGAGCACGTCACTAACCCTAAATACTTCGGTAACGGTTTCGGTATCGCAGTAAATAAAGGTAACGACGAGCTAGTGAACAAGCTGAACACGGCACTGAAAACAGTGAAAGCGAACGGCGAATACGACGTAATCTACAACAAGTACTTCGGTAAGTAATATGGCACTAACGGGTTACTCTTTATCGCTTGTTCAAGCTAGTTGGATGACTGTCCAGCTAGCCTTCACAAGCCTTTTAGTCGGTTTGATTCTGGCAGTGGTATTCGCCAGTGGTGAAATGTCTCGCCGCGTTTTCGTTAAATGGCCAATGACGGCGTTTGTGACGATTGTACGTGGCTTGCCAGAAATCCTTGTCGTGTTGTTCATCTATTTTGGTTCGACGCAGGTTCTGTTTTTAATCACCGGCGACTTTATTGAAGTTAGCCCGTTCTTGTCTGGCGTGGTGGCGTTGTCATTGATCTTCGCTTCCTACGCTTCTCAAACTCTACGTGGCGCATTAAAAGCCGTTAGAAGAGGGCAGAGAGAAGCAGCAAGTGCACTCGGCATCAGTCAAGCACACGCTTTCGTTCGCATTGTTTTACCACAAGCAGTAAGACACGCACTACCAGGTTTAACGAACCAATGGTTGGTTCTGCTGAAAGACACCGCGCTTGTATCACTGATTGGCGTAACGGATTTGTTGAAACAAGCGCAGCTAACATCTGCAGCGACGCATGAAGCGTTTACATGGTACGCAACTGCTGCGGCGATTTACTTAGGCATTACTTTGATTACACAACGTGCCGTCAAACTGATTGATAAGAAGTTCTCAATTCAAGGCATGAGCATGGGACAGGAGGCGACCGCATGAACGAACAACACGTTTGGCAAATGCTGGATGGCTTAGGCACTAGCCTCCAATTGACCGCCGCTTCCTTGGTTGTGGGCTGTCTTTTAGCTCTGATGATGACGCTGACTCTGATCCTACGTACTCCGGGTTTGCATTGGGTAAGTCGTGGCATCATCACCTTGTTCACAGGTACGCCTTTGCTGGTACAGATCTTCTTGGTGTACTACGGTCCGGGTCAGTTTGATGCCGTAAGAGAAAGTGTATTCTGGACATGGTTAAGCCAACCTTGGTTCTGTGCGATGTTAGCGCTAGCACTCAATACCGCTGCATACAGCACTCAGTTGTTCAAAGGAGCGTTTAACGCGATTCCTTCCGGTCAATGGCAAGCGGCTCGTGCTCTGGGTATGAACAAAACCGCAACACTAAAAGTGCTGCTGCCATACGCTATTCGTCGTGCTGTTCCGGCTTACTCGAACGAAGTGATTTTGGTCTTCAAAGGTACGTCACTAGCAAGCACGATTACGATCATGGATCTGATGGGCTACGCGCAACGCATTAACGCACAAACCTACGACACGTTGACGGTATTTGGTATTGCAGGCGCATTTTATTTAACGGTAAATGGTGTGCTGACTCTCATTTTCCGTCAGGTAGAGAAGAAAGCACTGGCGTTCGAAGCCGCATAATCCTTCGATCAACACTCATCATTTAGTTCCACAGTGCCTCTGCAAATGACTCTCTTGCAGGGGCATTTTTATATTCGTCATGGCAAATCTCTCAAGTTCCACCAAACTTAATTCAACGTAATTGCATTGGTGGCATCATGGAAAGAAGACACTTTTTAGCGCTGTGGACATTGTTGTTCGCACCCTCTTTAAAAGCGACGACACCAATGCGGCCGACGCCAGCACAAACAGAAGGGCCATTTTATCCAGTAGTGGATATTCCTCTTCGTCAAAACTTGATTCTGCAATCAGAAGGCTTGGTCGGTGAACCTATCGTGTTGCAAGGCAGAGTAGTAGATACATCGGGAAACCCTGTCTCAGGCATCAAAGTAGAAATCTGGCAATGCGATGGGCAGGGGATTTACGATCATCCTAAGCAACCAAATAACGATAAGTTTGATGCGCACTTTGCGGGCTTTGGTGCGGTAGAAACTCAATCGGATGGTCACTACTTGTTTCAGACCTTGTACCCTGTGCCTTATGCCTCTCGTCCGCCGCACATTCACGTTAAGTTGTGGCGGGGTAACAAAGAGCTTCTGACCACTCAATTATACTTAAGAGGCAATACTGGTGATGAATGGTGGGGTGGCAAAGCCCGTGATTATCTGCAGTTTGAAACTATACGAATCGACGGGCGGTTAACGGGCCAATTTAACTTTGTGATTGGCTAGCTAATCCGGTTAAGCCATTAACTCAACCAATTGCGCCAAGCATTCTTTATCCAGTATCGGATGAGGCTCGACGCCCGTGACCAGTACAATATCCACGGAAGGCAGCGATGGCATATCGTCTAAGATCTTAAGATCCTCGCTAACGCTAATACTGCCCATCGCACCGATAGCCATGCCTGAACGTACAATCGCTCGTTGTGCAGAAGCCGTATTGCAACATGCCAGTAGTTGATAAGGAGTGCCACGTTTGGTTAATCCGTCTACTGCTGCCGCATGGTATTTACAGTCGGTTTGGAATAGGGCGAGAGGGAGAGGTTGGGCGTTCTCAATGTCAAAATCAGGATGAGCAATCCACACGCCTTTGTCGCTTGCTAGCCAGTAACCTTCCTCACTGTCCGGTGCTCTTGTCACAATAGCGGCGTCTAGCTTTCCTTCATCAAGTTTTTCTCTCAAGGTGATGCTCGGCTCACTAAAGACCTGAATCGAACATGTGGGCTCAGATTGCTGTAATACGCGGATGACTTTAGGCAAGATATTGTCGTTGTAATCCTCGGGGCAACCTAATCGAAGAGGACGCTTATCTTCATAACGTTTCACTTGTTTCAGTGCTTGATTGTGCAAGCTAACCAATTGCTCTGCGTGAGAGCGTAGTGCTAATCCCGCTTCACTTAAGACAAGATTGCGACCTTCTTTTTCAAACAAACTGACGCTGAGTTCGTCTTCTAGCTTACGCATTTGCGCACTGAACGCGGATTGGGTGCGATTGATCTGCTTGGCTGCACGAGTGAAACTTCCCGTTTCGACAAAAGCCAGAAAGCTGCGTAACGCATCGATATCCATATCTAAAACTCATCCATCGTTTTTGTTGAAGTGTTCCATCAAAACTATCCGTTAGTCCCCTTAAATACAATCAGATATTGTGAATGGGTACTCAAAACACGAACCGCATGGAGGCGTCATGAAACTGTTTATTGCTAATCAAAACTACTCAAGCTGGTCACTTCGCGCATGGCTGATCTTTTCTCAATTCAAACTAGATGTCGAAGTCACCAAGCTCAAATTATTCACAGAAGATTTTTATAAGACCTTGGAAGGTATTACACCAACCGCGAAAGTACCTACCTTGGTGGATGGTGACGCAACCGTGTGGGATTCATTAGCGATTTTGGAATACGTTAACGAGCAATATTTACAAGGTAAAGCTTGGCCAAGCAACTCCACAGAACGAGCTAAAGCACGCGCCATTGCATCAGAAATGCATTCGGGTTTCTTTGATTTAAGAAACGAACTCCCAATGAACATCCGCGCACACAGAAAAGTCGACTTAACGAAGGGTGCGCTTAAAGATATTGCTCGTATTGACGCCATTTGGGCAGAGCAAGCAGAACTGCATCCAAACGGTTGGCTATTTGGAGAATGGTCGATAGCGGATGCTATGTATGCACCTGTGGCATTGCGTTTCCAAACTTACGGCATCGAGTTATCGGAAGGTGCCAAAGCTTACCAACAAAAGGTGCTAGCAAGTGAATCTTTACAGCAATGGTTGGAAGAGGCGAACCAAGAAACGGATATCGTAGAAGAAGATGAAGCAGGGGTAGAAGTATAAGCGCATCTTGCGATCGCCTGTAGCAAGGGAAAGCATGACAAAGCACGCTTTCCTCTTCTAGGATGGTTGTAGTTTCCGGCGCGTTTAAGCTAGGTGTTCAACAATCGCTCTGCCTACGCCGTGTGCGCTCGTTGGGTTTTGACCTGTGATGACACGATCATCCACAATTACAAACTCTTGCCATGGTTGCACTTTAGAGTAGCGCGCTGCGCTGCGTGCAAGAGATTCTTCCAATAGGAATGGGATATCGTTGATGGTGCCGGAGTCGATCTCTTCTTCGCGAGTGAAACCTGTTACTGATTTAGACGCAAGCAGCTTTTCGCCATTGCTAAGCGTGATAGGGAGAAGAGCGCCTGGACCATGACAAACTGCTGCCACAATACCGCCATCTTCATAGTGTTTTGCAGAAATCTTGGCAAAATCTTCGTTGCTCGCTAGGTCTGAAAGAAGACCAAAGCCACCCGGATAGAAGATCGCATCGTAGTTGTCACCGTTGATTTGTGATACTGGAATCGTGTTGTTGATGCGGTTCTGGAAATCATCATCCGCTAAGATTTTCTCGTTGACTGCGTCGCCTTCGATGTCGGTTCCGTACAGTGGTGCTTGCCCGCCTTTGATAGAGGCAATGTCGTAATCGAAGCCTGCACCTAGTAGCTCGCTAAGCGCATGAGTGAGCTCTGGCGCGTAAGTTCCGTTTGCTTGGTCAGTTTCACCAAGGGTCGCATGGTTCGTCACAATGATGAGTACTTTTTTCATGATGGTTTCCTTTTTGGCTTACGTATATTTGTTGAACACCTTCATACTAATTGCTAAACAAATAAGTGATAATATGATTAATTGGCAAAACATTATTGCTATATAGCAAAGGTAAGTATGGACAGTTTTGAAGGCATCAATGAGTTTGTTACGGTTGCTGAGAGCTTAGGGTTTTCTGCAGCGGCAAAACAGTTAGGTTGCAGTACCAGTCACGTCAGTCGCCAAGTCACAAGACTAGAAGAGCGATTAGGTGTCGCTTTGTTAGCACGTTCGACAAGAATGGTGAGTCTAACGGAAGCGGGGCAAGCGTATTATCAACAGTGTAAAGAGTTGGTGATTGGGCTTCAGCAAGCCAATGAGCAACTCACCACGCAGCAAACTCAATTGAGTGGTACGTTACGTGTGAGTGCCGCTGGTGCGTTTTCTGAGAACCATGTAGCGCCTGCCTTGATGGCGTTTGCCAAGCAACATCCTAATCTCACGGTTGAAATTAACTTCAACACCAGCATGGTCAACTTTATTGAAGATGGTTTCGATTTTGCCATTCGTTACGGCAGGTTGAGTGATTCAGGCTTGGTTGCGAGAAAGCTGGTGGATCGTCCCATGGCAGCGGCAGCCAGTCAGCGTTATCTCGATGAACATGGTTTACCAACGCACCCAGAGCAACTCAAGCGTCATAGCTGCATTATTGCCAATAAGGACGTTTGGTTGTTTGAAAAAGACGGCAAGCCTTTAGATGGCGTAAAAGTGCAGGGCAGATGGAAGAGCAATAACGCACACACGGTCTTGCAAGCCTGTGCAGAAGGATTAGGTGTGGCGTACTTACCGAAGAGTAGTTTCAACGATGCTATTTCGTCTGGTCGTTTGGTGCCAATCCTAGAGCCCTATTGGGGAAGTGGCAACAGCAGCTGGATTGTTTATCAGAATCGTCACTTTCTGCCACTACGAGCGCGATTGGCTATCGATTTTCTACTTGATCATTTTGCCGATTGGCAGGAGTAATGAGGCTCTGCCAATCGGTTTGTTTATCCATTTGTTAGATCGTCAACATACTAACGTATCTACATGTTTTGATAGCTCGGTCCACCACCGCCTTCTGGTGCTTTCCATGTGATGTTTTGTGAAGGATCTTTGATGTCACAGGTTTTGCAATGCACGCAGTTGGCGGCATTTATCTGAAACTTCAACTTACTCTCAACTTCCACCACTTCGTAAACCCCTGCTGGGCAATAGCGCTGGCTCGGCTCGTCATACATACCTAAATTCACATCAATTGGAATGTGAGGGTAAGTCAGAACAAGGTGACAAGGTTGATTCTCTTCGTGCTGTGTTCCCGACAAAAATACCGACGAAGGCTTATCAAAACTGATTTCACCATCTGGTTTTGGGTATGCAATTGGGTGGCACTCTTGTTTAGGTTTTAACTGCTCATGATCGTGCGAATAGTCCTTGATAGACCAAGGTAACGGCTTCTTAACCAGTGGTTGCCACAGGTTGTGTTCAAAAGTCGAAAGAGCACCGCCCAGTATGCTGCCAAACTTATGAATGTTCGCACCAAAGTTACGCGTTTCAGCGAGTTCGTCATACAACCATGATGATTCAAACAACGACTGGTAGTCTGGCTCAGAAGCTCCAGTTTGTCGGGCCGTATGTACCGCTTCTGCTGCAATGATTCCGGATTTCATTGCTGTGTGGCTGCCTTTAATTTTAGCAACGTTCAAAGTCCCCGCATCACAACCAATCAATAAACCGCCAGGGAATTGCTGTCTCGGCAGAGAGGAAAGTCCACCTTTCGCAATGGCTCTTGCGCCGTAAGCGATGCGCTGAGCACCTTTCAAATGTGGTTCAATAGCAGGATGGTGTTTAAAGCGTTGAAATTCGTCAAACGGGCTCAAGTAAGGATTGCTGTAATTCAAGTCGACAATAAGCCCCACGGCGATTTGGTTGTTCTCCATGTGATAGAGAAAACCGCCGCCTGTGGTATTTGTTTCACTCAAGGGCCAGCCAGCGGAGTGGATAACACTGCCAGATACATCCTTACTGTCAGTGGGCAACTCCCATACCTCTTTTAGGCCAAGCGCGTAGTGCTGTGGTTGCTTTCCTGCGTCTAGGTCGAACCTTTGAATAAGTTCTTTACCCAGATGTCCGCGACAACCTTCAGCAAAAAGGGTGTATTTTGCCCTTAGCTCGATACCTGGTTCAAAGTTAGGTTTGGCCTGGCCGTTCTTATCTAGTCCCATATCGCTCGTGTTAATGCCTGTCACGGCGCCAGTCTGATCATAATTGATGCTTGCAGCGGCAAAGCCCGGAAAAACTTCCACCCCAAGATTTTCTGCTTGGTTAGCGAGCCAACGGCAAAGGTTGGCAAGGCTAATTACGTAATTATTCTCGCCATTTATCATTGGACGCGGTGTAAGGAAGTGGGGAACGCGAATATGGTTTTGTTCAGTAGTAAGATAAAGGAAATCATCTCGTTGAACTGAGGCTGCTAGCGGGGCGTCCATTTCTTTCCAGTTGGGGAAAAGCTCATCTAAGGCACTAGTTTCAAAAACAGCGCCAGATAAAATATGTGCGCCCACTTCTGAGCCTTTTTCTACAACGCAAATTGAAAGTGCGTCACCTTCACTGTCTTGGTTGAGTTGAGCTAGCCGACAAGCGGCGCTTAAGCCTGCGGGTCCGGCCCCCACGATCACGACATCAAACTCCATGCATTCTCGTTCCATCTTTATGCTTCCTTTCTATTATCGTCATCTGCGTGACAGGTTTTGGTTTCTATACAGAAAACTATAGCTCAGTTGACGTTAACGTGAAGTGGACTAAGCTCAAGTAATGGATCTGACGTGTTATATGAGGCATGACCATGGAAGACCGACCATTAGCAACACTTGTGCTCGCAGAGCATGACAACCAATCGTTGGCTGTAGGGACGCTGTGTGCAATTAAAGCGGCATTTGAGATTAAGGATGATGATAAATCGCTTCCTGTTTCTGTGTTGCTTATTGGTTATCAGTGCCAATCAGTTTTGGATGAGTTGAATTGTGTTCAAGGTGTTGCAGAAATTATCTGGGTTGATGCGAAGGGATATGAACATGGATTAGCGGAAAATATCGCACCTTTGATCTCACAAGTAGCCAAAAACTACTCACACATTCTTTCTCCTGCCAGTACATTTGGTAAGAATGTGATGCCTCGTGTGGCGGCGTTGCTTAATGTTGGTCAACTTTCTGACGTGATGACAATCGAGTCTATCGATACGGTGATTCGTCCAATTTATGCTGGAAATGCATTGGCGAGAGTCACGTCGAATGATCCCTATAAAGTGATGACCATAAGAAGTACGGCTTTTGATGCCGCAGAGCTATCTGACACGCCAGTTGTCCCTAAGCTTACTCAAGTCGACACGGTGATTATCAATAAACTTAGTGAGTTTGTTTCGCAACAAACGCCAGAAAGTGAGCGACCAGAATTGCCAGCGGCTAGAGTAGTAGTGTCGGGTGGTCGTGCATTCGGGAGTAAAGAGAAGTTTGTTTTAGTAGAACAATTGGCTGACAAGCTAGGTGGAGCGGTAGGGGCGTCACGAGCGGCGGTCGATGCGGGCTATGTGTCTAATGACCATCAAGTTGGGCAAACCGGCAAAATTGTTGCACCGGAGTTATACATTGCCGTCGGAATTTCTGGCGCGATCCAGCATTTGGCGGGAATGAAAGATTCCAAGGTGATTGTTGCAATTAATAGCGACCCTGATGCGCCTATTTTTGACATTGCAGATTATGGATTGGTCGACGATTTGTTTGTGGTAATGCCTGAGCTGTTAGAGAAGCTGTAGATATAGTCTTGCTTCCTAAAACAAAAGGCTTCCGGACTGGAAGCCTTTATCATTTGATTTTTATAAGTTACTTTTCGCTCGGACGTTGCAGGTGCTCTGCAAGTACTTTTGTAAACCTTGCAGCTTCACCACCAGTACAAGCGCGATGATCAAACGTTACGGATAGCGGCATTGCTTTCACCGAAATTGCTTGACCATTTCTTATCACAACTCGGTCGAGTATTCGGCCCGCGCCGACAATAGCGACTTGTGGCGGTGTGACGACAGGTGTCGCGTAAATACCGGCAATCGCGCCGAAGTTGGAAAGCGTAATCGTCGCGTGTTGCAATTGCTCACGACCGATTTTTCTCTCTCTGATCCCTTCAACGGTTTGATCGAGCCAACGACGAACATCTTGTGGCTCGTATTCATCTGCGTGGCGCAAGACTGGCACGTACAATCCATGACGGCTATCTACTGCAATTCCTACATTGACCGTTGTGTGTACACAGCGTGTCATGGTTTCGGCATCAAACCAAGCGTTTAAAGCGGGCTCTTCTTGACACGCATGAACAATCGCTTGAACAAGGCGGATACTGATATCTTCGTTTGGCAGCCAATCTTCCAACAATGCTTCTTCCGTAATGGTTACGGCAGCAACATGTTCGTGCGATTCGGTCATAGACGATACCATGGTACGTCGAGCGCCTTTCAAAACTTCGGTGCCTGGACGCTGTTTTCCGGCTTCGTCGTAAATATCGGCATCTACGATAAGTCCGTTCGGGCCACTACCTGACACAAGGTTAAGATCTACCCCAAGTTTTTGTGCCAACAAGCGAGCCGAAGGCAGGGCGGTAACGAGGTTACTTTCTGTCGTGTTGTGGTTGCCACCAATCCAGAAATCATCAACGTTAACATGATGCGCTTGGTGAGAAACGCTACCGACGACGGTTGCGGCGTCAGCAGTGGCTTTTTTCTCTTCCGTTACTTCTATCCCGGCACCTGTTTCATCAATCTCTAGCAGTAATGCACCAATATTGACGATTTCACCTTCCTCACCATGACGGCTGACCACACGGCCCGAATAGGGGGCAGGGACGTCTACCGTCGCTTTTGCTGTCTCTACGGTTAAGATCACTTGATCTAATTTAACCATGTCTCCGACATTAACGTGCCATTTGACAATTTCTGACTCAGCGAGACCTTCACCGAGATCGGGTAAATTAAACGTCTTCATTTCCAATCCTCCACGAGTTCGCGCGCCGCGGTCACAATGTCTTCTTCCTGAACCATGAAATAATCTTCGTTACGGTAATAAGGCATAATGGTGTCCATTCCAGTTACTCGTTTAGGTGGGGCTTTAAGTAAGCACATGGCATGTTCAGCGGTTCGAGCTAATAGCTCAGAGCCCACACCACAAGTTTTACTCGCTTCATGAACAACGAGTAAACGTCCAGTTTTTTCTAGTGAGCTGAAAATCGTCGCGGTATCAATTGGCTTAATACTCGCCAAATCAATCACCTCGACTTCAATCCCCTGACTAGACAAGGTTTGCGCGGCCTGAAGTGACTCTACGACACATGCGCCCCAAGTAACGAGCGTGATATCTCGCCCCTTACGCAAGGTGAAGCAGGTGTCGAGTGGGAGTGCTTCGCCGTTATCAACGACTTCAGATTTAACGGTGCGATATATGCGCTTCGGTTCGAAGAACATGACGGGATCATTGCTTCTAATTGCAGCGAGAAGTAAGCCGTATGCGCGTTGTGGAGAAGAAGGAATCACCACTTTAAATCCAGCAGTGTGAGCAAATAGCGCTTCCACGCTTTCTGAGTGGTGTTCCGGAGCGTGGATACCGCCGCCAAATGGCGCACGAAAAACCGCGGGACAAGTGAGCCGACCGCGAGTTCTGTTACGCATTCGAGCCGCGTGGCACATTAAGTGCTCCATCGCAGGAAAAACGAAACCTTGAAACTGAAATTCGGCGACAGGTCGTAATCCTTGCGTTGCCATACCGACCGCAACCCCGCCGATTAAGGCTTCAGCGAGTGGCGTATCGATGACTCGTTTAAGACCAAATTCTTGCTTGAGTCCAACAGTGGCACGAAATACACCACCATTATCGCCCACGTCTTCACCTAGTACGACAACATTGGGGTCTTGTTGCATTTCGTGGTGCAGGGCAAGGTTTACTGCTTCAACCAACGTTAGCTCAGCCATGTCTGCCTCCCTGCATTCTCATTGCCTTGTTGATGAGTTCATCTCTTTGTGCATGAAGCTCTTGAGGTAGCGATTCATACAAATAATCGAAACCGGTTTCTGGTGCTTGTGGCGGTAAGCTCAGATAGCGTTCAACAGCTAACTCTACTTGCTCTTTACAGTAATCTAGCCATTGCTGTTCTTGTTCGTCGCTCCAAGCGCCTTGATTAAGGAGGTACGTTTTAAGACGTGTGATAGGTTCGTATTGCCATGCAGTTTGAACATCATCTTCTTTACGATAACGAGTCGCATCATCGGCCGTAGTGTGGTCACTCAGTCGGTAACTCACCGCTTCGATGAGTGTTGCACCTTTCCCTTTTCTTGCTCTCTCAAGGGCGGTTTTAGTTGCATCATAAACGGCGACGACATCGTTACCATCGACAGTAATACCCGGTATACCTGCACCTTGCGCTTTTTCTGATAAGAAATCGGCGGCACATTGGAGACTACGCGGCACTGAAATTGCCCACTGGTTATTGTTTACGACGAAAACAAGTGGAATATTCCAAGTACCTGCGCAGTTTATTGACTCAAGAAAGTCCCCTTTGGATGTACCACCATCGCCGCACATGACTAGCGCAGCTTCATGGTTACCTTGAATTTTTAGCGCGGAAGCCACCCCGACAGCATGCGTACATTGCGTCGCTATGGGTACACAGTAGGGAAGGTCTCGGCTAGGAACCGGACTGCCTTCAGGAGCAAAATCACTCCCGCGCTCATCGCCACCCCAGTATTGAAGGTTCTTTTCCATGCCAATGCCACGACACCACATCGCAGGCATATCGCGGTAGTAAGGAACAAACACATCATCGGCTTTAAGTGCTCTGCCGACCGCAATGCCTATGGCTTCCGCGCCTAAGTGTGAGGGATAGGTCCCTAGCTTACCGGTGCGTTGCAAGGCAACTGCTTTGTTGTCGTAAGTGCGAGTTAATACCATATCTCGGTAAAACCCGACCAATGTTTCAGTGTCAGCCCAGTTGGGTAGTTGGCCGACTAGGTCCCCACGATGGTCGATAAACCGATGCATGGGTAATGCCTGAACGTTCATCTCAAGCTCCTTTTGACGCTGCGGGTCTTTTGGACTGCAGCTGTTCATACAAAACCAGAGTTTGTATGGGTACTCAAACTCTGATATCAGCGCAAAGGCCATACCTAAGGTTGCGTGTGCTTTCGATAGCGGTAGGCATCTGTTCGTCCCTTAAACTATTTGTCGATAACATCGCTGCGACTATTTCACCGCAAGATACAGAGAAAGGCTTTTCTGTATCTAACCCTCTAACTAAATCGTGGTATAGCCAGATACAATAAGTGTAAACAAATTGTTAAATTATGCTTCATTTTGACTTTCGCTCAGTAGTAAAGTTTTGCTTACACCCTGATTTTGCAGAGTAATATGCTGCTATTTTGTTGGTGGTATTTTTAAACTCGAATTTAATTACTGGTTAATGAAACATATTTGCAGCAAAATTTGGCTGTAAAATTTGACAAAGTGAGTCATTATTAATGAATCAACTCAAACAGTTGCTATATGATGAATTGCAAATTTTTGTTGTGCTCGACGCCTCGACCTTATGAGAATGCATAACTTCTTCCCAACTGAGTGGAATCAAGGTAGGGTGACGGCATTACAAATGTATACCCTCGGCAGTCCTTGAGCTTATCCAAAGTAGGTAGTGCTCAAGTGGAAGTGATTATGGAGAAGTTATGTACCACGCTCATGTTTATTTTCCCCTAAGAGAACAAGATAAAGCGCAAGCCTTGAACGAGATCATCCGTCAAGAGCGTCAAGATGTGCTGCGTGTGTTTCCATTAGTTGGAAGGTTAGTTGGCCCACACAAGATGCCGATGTTTGAAATTCACCTAGAATCATTGAGTGAAGAGTTCTTGGCGTGGCTTGATACGATTCGAGGCGATTTTTCTGTGCTTATTCACCCAGTAAGCGAAGAAGAGTTGCTCGATCACACAGAACGCGCGATTTGGTTGGGCAGAGAGATTGGTGTATTTGAAGAAAAGTTAGAGAAATAGTTGCTCCTCCCGCCCATGCATGACCGCTTTGAATCCTTCTCTTCTCATTGCGGTCGCAGCTTCTGCTTAACGCCTCATCTTCATTGATGGGTGCGGAATCCCTATCTTACGCTTTGTTGTAGCTATTTTTATGCTAAACCTAAAAGTAGGCTTTCGAACTTCACGCACAAAGCGTGAAAATATCGCTGTTTAGCATGCCATTAATTAATTTTGGTGGTAATAAAACAATAAGTCTTTGATAAATCAAATAGGTATAGCAGGGAAGTGCAGTTTACGACCCCAACGCCATTGGCAGTGGCGCCGATAATTTCTGAGGGGGAAGGGTATGTTTTCAATACTCTTGGTTATACTTGCACTCTATATATTTTGGCTGTTGTTTCGCAACGGGCCTGAGTTTGCCGGGCGTACCGCCCAAAAAAAACGTGACTGGGTAGGGCCTACCGCCAACAAAGAAGAATGGCGAGGATTTTGTAGGGATGTATTTCAGCCGTTCAGTTCTCAAACGACTTTCTACGCTATTGCTTATTTTGCCAATTACGTAGCAGCAGCGAACGCAATATCTTGGTCAACGATATACGAAGGCGATTATCCGGTCATCATAAGCCGATTTGGTAGCTACTTCATTTTAAGCACGCATGATGCACTGGTCGTAGCTGGGTTTATTGCGCTTGCTTTCTTTATCATTAATTGGCAACTTGCCATGCGCTGCTCCGGTATTCTTAGCCAGTATCTAGTGCGGATTCTTATTATTAATCAAAAGCGCTTTGTCGCGATTAGCTTGGTGTTTTGCAGCTACTTTTCGTACCTACTGACGCTTGGTATATTCTGGCTGTTCCATGATGGGTATTCAATCTGGCATGGATTAATGCTTAGCCCTGTGTTCCTGCTGTTAGCTTTATTGGTAGCGGTTGTTGTGCCATCTGCAAAAAGAGAAAATAGTGTACCTTAGATAGGTTTTCCACGTTAAATTACATTCGATTTTAGGATAGTAATTCTTATGCCATTAAGTTAGCATTGCCAGTTTTTTTAACGGTCAAAAGGCCACTAATCAGTGGGACAGTGGGAGAAACAATGTTTATCGGCTTTGACTATGGTACTGCAAACTGTTCAGTGGCTAAAATGGAACCGGGTGAGCCAGTACTGCTTAATCTAGAAGGAAACAGCCCTTTTATTCCTTCCACCCTTGCTGCACCGAGTCGTGAATCGGTATCCGAGCATTTATTTCGCCATCGAGATATTAAACCATTAGATCAAGTTGGTGAGCAGGTTTTACGCCGGGCAATCAATTTAAACCGAGAAGAAAGTATTGACTTAGAATCCGACGACATTGCGTTTGGTCAGGATGCACTTAACCTCTATTTGGAAGATCCTCGCGATATCTATTATGTGAAATCGCCGAAGTCTTTTCTTGGTGCATCTGGCTTGCGTGATGTGCAATTGGCTTTTTTCGAAGACCTTGTCTGCGCGATGATGGACAATATTAAGTCGGAAGCCGAAAGCGATGCGCAGCAAAGTATTACCGATGCTGTGATCGGCAGACCAATTAACTTTCATGGGCGTGGCGGTGAAACGGCTAACATTCAGGCTGAACGCATTTTGTTGCGGGCAGCGAAACGTGCGGGCTTCCAAAATGTGGAGTTTCAGTTTGAGCCTGTCGCGGCGGGCCTAGAGTATGAAGCGACACTCAGCGAAGATAAAATCATTCTAGTAGTCGATATTGGCGGTGGTACAACGGACTGTTCGTTGATCCAAATGGGACCGTCTTGGCGCGGCAAAGCAGATAGGACCGCAAGCTTGTTAGCTCACAGTGGCCAGCGTGTCGGCGGGAATGATCTTGATATCGCGTTAGCATTTAAGCAGCTCATGTTCCCTTTTGGCATGGGAAGTAAAATGGAGTCAGGTATTGTGATGCCGACTACCCAATTCTGGAACCCGATAGCAATCAATAATGTAGAAGCGCAGAGTGACTTCTATTCGCGAGAGAACCTATCAGCGTTAAAGTTGCTTCAAAAGCAGGCTCAAGAGCCAGAAAAACTTGCTCGTTTGCTAGAGGTGTATCATGAGTCTTTAGGCTACAACATTGTTCGCCGTGCCGAAGAGGCAAAAGTGGCACTTTCAGAACAAGCTTCTTACCGAACTGGCATCAACTTACTATCAGAAACGATTGAAGTTGATGTACAACGTGACGAAATGATCGAAGCGATCCAGTCGCCAAAGAATAAAATGACGGCGTTGGTGACAGAAGCGGTAGAGCAAGCTGGAGTTAACCCCGATGCTATCTTTATGACTGGAGGTTCGGCACGCTCGCCAATCTTGCGCGATGCGGTTCAAACCGTACTGCCAAGTATTCCGGTTGTCAGTGGAAACTATTTTGGCTCAGTAACTGCGGGCTTAGCTCGTTGGGCTGAGGTTTGTTTCAAGTAGAAAGAAAACTAATTGCGCTATGGGCATTGTTACCAAATTTATGACTTCGCTTAGGCTTATCAAATGATGGTTGGAAGATTTCGCTGAGAGATTGAGTTTCATGCGAGTAGGAAACCTGTTTGGGATTCTTAAATCTTTTAACGTCATTCTGAACAGCGAGGAACGAGCGTGATTTAGAATCTCTTGCCCGAGCACGCTGTTATGATATATGACCCCGTTTCGCCAAGTGTTATTTATCACCATTATTCTTAAGAGTCGGGTTATGATCTATCGGAATACTGATTTTTACTAAGCTGAAATAAAAATGCCCGCTAAATCAGCGGGCACTTTTGTTTGCGTCATTAATGATGCATGTGTTTTTCCATGTGGCCTTGTTTCTCAACCGCCATTTCTACTTCCACTTTACCCGCGTTTTTGAATGTTAACGTCATAGGGAAGCGGTCGCCTTCTTTGAGCGCTTGTGTTGGATTGAAAATCATTAAATGGAAGCTGCCTGGCTTAAACAACACTGAGTCATTGGCTGGAACGCGCACTTCGTCAATCTTAATCATTTTCATCACACCATCTTCTTTCTTATGCGTGTGAATTTCGACATGCTCTGCGATTGGGCTTTCTGCTGCGATCAATGCATCTTCACTCTCACCGTGGTTGGTTAATTGAAAAAAACCACCGATAACAGGTGCGTTTGGTGGCGCTTCGCGGCTCCATGGATGGTCGATATGAATTTTTCCTGCTTCATAATCGTGCGCTAAACTCAGTGGGCTAGCGATGACAGCAATAAGCGCGATAGCGGCGGTTTTAAATGATTTAAGCATGTGTTTTTCCTTTTGAATGAATAGCTTCTCTGAATGGACAACAAACAGAGTCATCGTTATTTTTGAATAAAGTTGTCAATGATTAGATGCCTGTTAGGCAGGAAAAACACTCGGCGGAGAGTGCTTAGGCGCGATGTGTTTGTAAACGAGCTTATCGCATTTTGAAAAATGATAAGTCGTCATTGCATACTTTACTCGGCGCAGCCAATGGATGGTTGTCAGGTAAAGCCCAATCGCAACCAGAAGAAAGAATTGAACAGCTTGAAGAAGCGGACATTCAAACTGAAAGCCGTCGTGTAAGTTAAGATCTTGGATGAGCTTAGAAGAAGATTGAGCGTTAGCCTCAATCAACGTATTGATATCCACCCATTTGAAACCATCTGCGGTACACAGTAAAACCTTTTCACTTTGGACTTTGTTGAGCCAAGTTGTGCTGTGAACTTGTGTAGGGTTAAGAGCGGCTGTGGACGCTAAATACAACTGAAACAACACCGCGATAATAACCGCAATAGCGTGCAAGCGATGGTGTTTGTGCTGTATTAGAGTGTTTTCCATACAATTGAGTGCTTATCTTCTTCGGCGCGGGATACTAACAAATTAACCAAACAATGTAATTATCAGTTTACTAAAAGGTGATGCAAGTGTGCATTATTTGTTTTATTGCCTATTTTTAACGCTTTAATGTTTTGATTCGGCTGACATTCACAACCTCCAATTCAACTTGTCAGTCTTGCCTAGTCGCTTTTGAAGATACCGAATTAATCTCTCTTATATGCCACTGAAGCTTCGGTTAGTGGGTGTCGTGGTGGTGTTTTTACGTGCTAGATTTGGCTGATATCGATTCAAAATGCACACCGAATCTTCACTTGTTTTCCATTAACGGAATTATGACAGTAATTTAATAAAGGATACGGTATTCTGCGCTCCTTTGTACATGCCAGAAACGTCCGTCCTGCTTAGTCGGAGGGGCGATTAATCTTAAGAAATTTCTCAAATGAAATACGAACAACAGATTGGATATCGATACCCTAAAGGTCGATTTGCCATGGTGAGTGTATATGCATTCACCGGTGCTGCGATTTTAGCATCGACTATTTTTTCTCTATTGCTGTTTTTGTCTATCGACGAAAACCCGATGATGCAAACCTTATTTGGTGGTTTAGCGATCGTTTTTGAAGCAGGTAAATTTTACGCTTGGTATGAATACGGTGAGCGCCGAGCCCATCGCAACTACACAGGAGCAGCAACCGCTCTCGTGTTTTATTTAGTCTTAGCTGCGATTTCCATTGGCGGTAGTATTGGTGGGATTAATAGTGCAACCAATAGTGCACAAAGTCATATTTCGGTAGAGCAGGCGAAAGTGGAAGCGTTTAATCGTCAGATTGCGGCAATCGATAAGCAGATTGAGCTCAACAATATGGCAGCGCAGAAATACATCGAGATGGAACGTATCGCGACTGGTGTAACTCGCATCCAGGAGCAAAACAAAACCTTACGTGAAGAGCAGCAACGCTTGGCTATGGAGCGTGATAGTTTACCGCCGGTGACGCAAGGCTCAGTGATTGGTTTGATTGATAGCCTAGCCAATGCATTTGGTACCACCTCTCAACAAGCTCAGCTTGGCTTGGTTGTATTTCTTTCGATTCTTTTGGACTTCTTTGCTGCATTTTTTGTTGGCTTGATTGGTGAAGAGCAACGGTTCCGATATTTCTATCGCAGAAATGAGGGCATGATATTGAAAACAGTTCGCGATATAGACCCAGCGCCTGCGGGTTATCTTCCTCATATAAAAGAGGAAGAAGAGCAAGAAATACCAGCTGCGCCGGAGCCAGAAGAACCAAAGGAACCGAAAACCTTGTTAGAGCAAGTTAGCGATGCACTTAAAACGCATCAAATTACGTGCACCAAAAAAGCCGTTGCTAAACAGTTTAGGCTGTCTGCGGAAGAGGTAGACAAGGTATTTGAAGAATTGGCAGAGCTCGGTTTAGTGGGGAAAAAAGCCAACCACCATTATCATTGGATAGGTGAAGCAGAAACCGCATAATTGGTTATCTATTAGAGTTCGGAAAGAGCGTCAATCGGCGCTCTTTTTTTTGGGGAGGGGGGAGTTTCGCTATTAAAGTTAACTACAAGAAAGCGTATCAATCTTTATTGAGCTTTTTGGTTACGTCTTTCACCGTTTTCTTCTCTTTTTCCGGTGTCATTGCATCAACAGCTTTACCCGCCATCCCTTCATCTGGAAATTTGTCTTTTCCTGCATCAACTGCGGTATCTTTCAGTGCCTCTTTAGGCGTACAGCGACCACCAACACCAACCACGGCTTTTGTCGCAGCGGCTTTAGCTGCCTTTTCTGCATCGCAGTCAGGATCCATAACGCTAGCTAAGCTCGTGGCTGAACCAAAAAACAAGATTAACAAAATGAGGTTGCGTTTTTTCATAGTTGTCACCAATGTTGTGAAACATAGGTAAAGTGTAACGGAGAGAAAAGGCTTTGGCTGAGAATTTGTTGGTTTGAGCTTGGGAAGCAAAGTAAGGTGAAAAGAAAAAGTGCCATCGAAGTGACACTTTTTCTTAAGCGTAGAAGGGATTAGTTGTCGTAAACGTCTAACTCCACTTCACGGGCAATATTTTGGTCGTTAATGATCACACCTTCGACTTCGACACGAGCACCATTTAGGTTAAGTTCTTCGATGCCTTGGAAGCGGGTTTGTGCATCAATCACAACGGTCGTGTTGTTTAGCAATTGATCTGCGTCGTTTTCGCAACGCTCGATTTCAAATGTTCTTGCTTCAGCATCGTAGTTTGATACGTATCCTTCACATTCAAATTCTTTACCTTGCCATTGGTTGTTATCGTCAAAGTCTGGTTGCTCAAACTCAATAACGGTAGCGATGCGTTTGCCATTTTTCATGACAGACGTTACTTCCACTTCTTGGCCTTGTTTTAGGTTCGCTTTGCTGCCGTCTTCAAATCGTGTTGCGTTATCGATGAAGAATGCTCCTCGGTAGTTTAGAGAGAACTCACTATAATCCTTGGCAACCCAAGTCACGATACCTTCCACATCGCTGTCATTTTTTAGATCGTCGTAGTCTTCAACTTGTACCTCATGTGCCATGAAGATACCGTTTTGCATTTCACCTTCTACTTCCACCCATTGGCCGATGCTAAGTTGGCTAATGTTGTCGTAAGATACGGTTATATTTGTACCAAGCTCAAACGTGCCAGCATTTTCATCGATACTGGTAATACGGCCTTCCAGTTCGTAGTCGTTATCAAGTACTGGGTAATCGTTATCTACGTCGAGTTCGACCACAGACAACACTCGATAACCCGCATCAGCAGTTGGCAATGATGACACCATCACCCAGTCGTTGACTTCTATATCATCACTTAAATCGTCAAACTGCAGCTCTATGCCGTTTACCGTGAATGTTTTCTTCACATGATCAATCGCTGTGACACGTCCTGTAATGGTTGGTTCAAGTGTGACTCGGACGCCATTGTCCGAAGCTTGCCGAATATCTGACCCCACGCGAACCACCATTTTGGGTTTTACATCGGCCAATTGCACTTGTGTGTCGTCATAAACCACCTCAGACACACGATACGTATGTCCATTGACGGTTAACGTGCTTTCTTCAGCGTTGACCGCTTCAACAGAGCCCATCGCTACACTTGGTTTCACTGTTGGTTGAGTTGGTGTGCTATCGCTATTGCTGCCACCACCTGAACCACCACAACCAGACAATGCCAAACCTACTACAGAAATAAGAGCGAGTTTTTTCATTGTATTAACCTCAATTTACGAGCGAGTTTAGGAAATTGCCTGTATCTTATTGGGCATATCGTGAAGAGATCGTGAAGAAATGTGATTTTATGAAAATTTTAATTGTAGATGACAACAATAACGTCTCGGAGACGATTGCAGACTATCTTGAGCTCGAAGGCATGATTATCGATTGTGCGTTTCATGGAGAGGCTGCGATTAAGTTAATCGAGGAAAATCATTACGATGTAATTATCATGGATATCATGATGCCGAAGCTCGATGGCATCAGTACGGTACAGAAGCTTCGACAAGATAAGTTATGTGGAACGCCAATTCTCTTCCTAACGGCAAAAGATACGCTAGATGACAAAATCGCGGCTTTTAAAGCGGGGGGAGATGACTATTTAATGAAGCCATTTGCGATGGAAGAGCTCAGTTTGCGTGTTCATGCTTTGGCTAATCGTGGTCCAAGACAAGATATCGGAACGCTCAAATTTGCAGATATTTGTTTAGATGCGCGTACAGGAAAAGTAACGAGAAAAGACAAAGAAATTAAGCTGAGTCGAATTCAAACTAAAATTTTAAAATTGCTCCTCCAACGTGCTCCAGCAGCGGTCTCGCGCACAGAAGTGATCGATAGTGTGTGGGGAGACGAACCACCTGGAAGTGATGCACTTCGTAGCCATATTTATGGTTTAAGAACCGCACTAGACAAAGGTTTTGAAGAATCACGATTAGAGACTATTCATGGACAAGGTTACCGACTTAAAGCATAACGAATATCCAAGCATTTATCGCAAGATCCGTTGGGGTTTTGGGGTCATGACGTTTGTGATGTTTACTCTTTTTTGGTCGCTGATTTATGTGGCAGAAAACAAACTGGAAGTGCTGAGTTTACATCACTGGCTCGATACTGAAGCTGCGCTTTATAGTGAGAATTTCGAGAAACAGGGCTGGGATGCGCCATTGCCAAACGTATTGGAGTTCAACTCATATTGGAGTGAAGCTCCGACACCGGATTGGTTGCTCTCTTTTACTTCACCTGGTTTTTACGAATACCTGCTTGGTGAAGAAGACAAACACTTTGTTGTATTGAACCATCCCTCAGGGAAGGGGCTTATGTACATTGTATTTCAAGATGACTCCGATGATTACCTCGACGAATACGAAAGCTCGCTGCATCAGTTTACGCTACTGCTCGGTGGCTTATTTTCATTTGTTATGGTCGGGTATGGCATTTATATGGTGCGAATATTGTCTCGACCACTAGCGCAAATCGAAGAAAAAATTAGCCAAATGTCACCGGATCAACCCGCTTTCCAAGTTGAAACTAAGTTCAGCGAAACACGCCAGATAGAGCAAACTTTGCTGGATAATAAAAACGATATCGCGAGCTATTTCAAACGAGAACAAGAATTTAGTCGTTTTGCATCACATGAGTTGAGAACGCCAATTATGGTGATAAAAGGCTCAACAGACATTCTGACGCGTATTCCTGATCAACCTCGAGTTGCGCAAAAAGCCATCACGAGGATGCAGTCAGCTTGTGACGAGATGCGTGTACTGACAGAAGCGTTTCTCTTACTTGGTAAAGAGAAAATAGAGCCTCAACATTACGGAGAGCATCAGCTTCTTACTTGTTTACAAAAACAACTGGAAGAGCTGGCTCCTTTATTTGCCAAGCAAGATTCGAACTACGCTTTGCACGAACAACATAGTGGTGTCGTGAATGCACCGGAGAGTTTTGTGACCATTGTAATCAACAATCTGATTAAAAACGCCTTTAGCTATAGTGTGGGAGATATTGAAATTGAGTTGAAAGGTCATGCGCTTAAGATCCTAAACCGTCACGATGGCAACGAGACGTACAACGCTGGTTATGGTTGTGGGCTTGTTATCGTACAACGAATATGTGAACGGATGGGGTGGGCGTTAGTACTGGACGATGATGGTGTTCGATTTAGTGCAAAAGTGGAGTTCTGCTCTTAGCTTTGCGCGTATTGATTCAAGTGAGAATTAACGCTCTGGATTTTTCTTGTCGTACGCATCTAACCCGCAGTCAAACAAGAAAAAACTGGAATTTGAATTAGACTGAAGTTAGTGAAGCGGAAACTCGAGGAACCGTTATGCTCTCTTATCAGGTCAGCCGAAGTATTGAAATTAATAAGAATCAAAGTGAAATTATTGGCTATCTCAAGAACTTCAATAACTGGCCCAGCTGGTCACCATGGATCATTCTTGAACCAAGCTGCGAGCTGACATTCAGTGATAATCAGGGCCACGTTGGAGCTGGTTATCAATGGAATGGTCAGCGTATTGGGACTGGCGCGATTGTACTGGAAAGTACTCAAGAGCATCGATTAGATATGGAGCTGCATTTCTTTCGCCCAATCAAGAGCCATGGAAAGGTGACTCTAATCGTGACGCCGTCACAAAATGGCTGTTTAGTCGAATGGCAAATGCAATCTCGCGTCCCTTGGTATCTGTTCTTTCTGAAAAGTATGTTTAAGTCGATGATAGAGATGGATTATCAACGTGGGTTACGCATGCTTAAAAGTAAGCTTGAAACCGGACGAGTGCATTCAGACTTAGTCGAAATTGGTAACCGAGCGTTGCCTCAAATTCATTATATTGGGATCAAGGGTGTGGCTAGCTTGCAGGAATTAGGTTCGGTAATTGAGAAGCATGTTCAGCAACTAGAACAGTTAATTAGTGACGAAACCCTATCCGTGAATGGTGAATTGTTTTGTTATTACCAGTCGATGGATATGCAGAAAGGTACATTCGAGTTTATCACTTGCTTTCCTCTTCATAACTCAGTACCAGCGCCTCAAGGGGCGGTTACCGGTACCATTCCTGAGAGTGAAACATTTGTCGTTGAACACCGAGGTGAATATCAGTTTTTGGGAAATGCATGGGCTTTAGCGATGAACTTGGTTCGTCAGAGTGGTATGAAAGTCAAAACCAGTCCTTTAGGAATCGAACGCTATCTGAATAGCCCGAAGGAAACCACGGAAGAAGAGCTAAGAACGGAAATTATTTTGTTTAAGAAATGACAGGCGCAGGCGAGTAGGGTGTTTAGGTATCATACTGGTTATGCGAAATGTTATTAAAGAATAATAGCCTATCTGTTCCTACCCATAAAAATGCCTCAGCAATCGCTGAGGCATGGTTTTACAGGCCAACTTCTCTTGTTAGAGAATTATTGTGCACGGTATTTACCGCTGTTTAGTTCAATTTTAGACGCTTTTACCCGGCTGTCTGCGTTTAGGTAGTCGCTAATACTTAGTAGATCTTGATCTTGAGATGCTTTTAACACCGCTGATTCCCCCTCTGCGAAGATAACTTCTAATTTTAACTCTTTGGCGACTGCTTTCGCTTCGTTAGGATTGTTTACGGTGATATAAACCAGTCCAGTGGCTTTGGATACGTTACTAAACGCATTCTTAAACACCTCATCACCCGCTTGAAGTTTTACGTCTTCAGATAGGGTTCTAACAGTGCCAGTTTGCACTTTTCGATAATCTTGGCCATTAATCTCAACCGCTTCTGATGGCACAAACAGTTCTGGTGCAGGTTGTTGAGAGAGCTGTTGCTCAGCGTATACACTCGACGTCATGATAACGAGAGCCAGCATAGAAAATGATTTGTATTTCATGTTATTGACTCCTTTAGTGTCCAAATATGCGCATCGACCAGTTCTTAATAACACCGGGCTGAGCGTTGTTTGCCATCGGAATGTCATAGATGGTGGAAGAGTTGAAATATGCAATGTAAGAATAGACTTCATCGCCGTTCGTATCTATTGCTCGCAACGTCCATTCGCCTTTTGCATCTTCGCCATAAAATTGGTTAGACAACATTAATTGATCTTTGTAGCCTGTAATCGTTGGATCAAGAGATTGACCAACAAGACCATTGCGCGGTGTTTGCAAAACGGAACGAGTCCCTGATGGCGAAATGAGCTCGATAGCTAAGTCGGGCAGACGAGCGTGGTCCAATGTCAATGTCACTTGAACCGATTCTACTGTCAGCTCATCGGCAATGGCGATATTTGAAGAACCACCAACTAGACTTGCATCGGGTACACTTACTTCTGTAGCGCTATTAACCCATGGTGTAATGACTTGAGCTGGTAAAACACGATTCGTCATACGAGCACGTTGCATCGCTTCATCTAAATCTACAGCGCCGAAGCCATAAAAAGTATGGAAATCTACGCCTGCTGCGTTTTTCTGCCAAGGGGCAATGGCCTCGTAGCTAACCTGTTCACCTTTATGGTTAGTAAATTCAAGCTGTACGCCTGGATGCGCTTTATCCGTTACTTTTGCTGTCTCCGCTAATAAAGCACGTACATCACGAGCAGAAAGTGCGTGGTTGGTTGACATTATTGCCGCGATGGCACCCGATGTGTTTGGCGCAGCCGATGAGGTTCCGTTCATCGTACTGGTATAGTTACAGTTCGGATCGAGCTCCGTTCCGCCGTGTAACCCATTAATGCCAAGGCCTTCACTGGTATTTTGCCCTTCTTCACAACCCATTAAATCAGTGGTGACCATAGCAGGGAAATCTTGCCCATATTCACCTGCTGGTGCTGCAACCCACACGTTCGAACCCACCGATGAGTAACTCGCTCTCGTACCATCCGCTCGCAGTGCACTAGTGACTAAATTGAAGTAATTGGCGTTATCATAAGACTGAGCAGAGTTGTGCATCGGTAAGCCTTGATTGTCTCCACCAGCAAAGAAGTTACTTGGCAATACGAAGAATCGCCCTGCATTGAAATAACGGTAACCATTACCTGCTGACTTTACAAATACAGCACCTCGACCCCAGGCGTTACTCTCGCTGACGTTTTTCATCACGTCCATTTCAAGTTTTAGTTGAGGGTCGCTTTCATCAAAAGTAATCGGGTTTATAGGGCTGAAACCGTAACTTTGGTTAAATACGCGAACATCACGTGTTGCTGGGTCCATGCCATGGGAGATTAACCAACCTTCTAATGTCTGGTTGGCTAACCAGTTAAAACCAATGAGGGAAGAGTGAGAAGCGACACCGCGTCCGCCTTCACCGTTGTTGCCGACGGCGCTAATCAAACCGGCTACAGCAGTGCCATGACCATTAGTATCAACCGGATAACTTGGTGGGAATGAAGAGTCTTCGACGAAGTTTCTGCTACCTGTAACTATATTACCTGCAAGGTCGGGGTGATCGATCTGCACTCCAGAATCAATGACGGCAACTTTCACACCAACACCTGCAATCCCCATTGCCTGAGTGAGCTTAGTGTTTAAGTCGTTCCCAGCAACAGCAGGATTAGCCGCAAACGCAGTTTGCCCCGTGTTGTCTAAGTGCCATTGTTCAGAATAGAGTGGATCAAACGCCGAGACGGCAGGTGCAATGCCTACTGCCAACAAAGCAGCAAATAGGCGATTAATGCGTATTTCCATTTTTGACCTCATGTCTTTGTTTGGAATTTTTTAGTTCCTGTTTCATATTCCGCTAACAGGAACAAACAAAGCTAACGACAAAGAATAAGGACGAAAACCATTTACAACTTGTTTACATTAAAAGTTCGATGGACAACATAAGTCTTTGTTAATTTACTGAAA
Organism: Vibrio sp. 1288; assembly: GCF_033344475.1. Lineage (NCBI taxonomy): Bacteria > Pseudomonadati > Pseudomonadota > Gammaproteobacteria > Vibrionales > Vibrionaceae > Vibrio > Vibrio sp. 1288. The sequence continues at coordinate 81,821 of NZ_JAWPOX010000007.1, read as the reverse complement.
CCATGAGGTTTTTATATGTCGCATCGAGCATGCGTGAAAAGTGAAAAGCAGAAAATACGAGTGTACCGTCTGCTTCAAGAGGGGAGTTATTTAGTTGAAGCGGGTTGAATAGTTGCCATTGGTTTCTTAGGTTCGGCTTTTTCTTTAGGCAGCACGTTATCAATCCACTTTTTAATGTACAACTTATCGAATTCTTTATCACACCACTTTTTGTTTAATCCACGTCGATTGAACTCAGCACCAATCGCCACTTTGGTTTGGTTGGTTGCACGGTTGTAGTAGAGAGTTTCACATAGTTGAGTGTTACTCATTTGCTGGGCATATACATTGACACTGCTGCTGCGCATTCCCAGTTGAGATGCTTGCTGATTACTGCACGCCATAAGAAATAGAGGCGCAAAAGTAATAATGATTAGATTTTTTTTCATGTGTGCTTTTTTATGATGTAGGGTGAATGATGAACTGGTTTCTGCCAGCTTGCTTCGCATCATACAAAGCTTGGTCTGCCAAGAAAAACCACTGATCCCATTCTTGTTTAATTATTTGTGCCGACAGTTTGTCCACTGCTCCAAGGGAAATTGTCGCGTTTAATGGTTTAGAGTCAACCACCAATGGCGTGTTTTCAACAGTATATCTCAATCGCTCCAAAAACTTAGCGCAATCTTCAACTCGCTGTACTTCGAATAATAGGACAAACTCTTCTCCACCCCAACGAATGAGTAGGTCACCAGAGCGAGTGGATTCATTAAATAGCGTGGCAATATGAGTCAGCATTTTATCGCCAATATCGTGTCCATATTGATCATTAAAGGTTTTAAAATGATCAATATCTAAAACGGCTAAGGCAAATGTTCTATCTGGGCTTCTACGAGCCATTTTGTCCAGCCAAATGTGAAGATAGCGACGGTTATGCAGTTGAGTTAACGGATCGGTAGTATTTTCTTGAGTAAGTGCTTTATTAATACGTCTAACGCGCAGTACGTAACGAAAACCAACGACACCAATTGCCGTAATAGCGATAAAGTAGAACATTTCTCGATAGCGCTGCGAACGCAGTTCAGACGCTTGTAGCGCATTTTTTGTTTCTAGCAATTTGAGTTCTTTCTGGGCTAACTTAGCTTCGAGATCAAACTTAATGTTAATCATCTCTTCACCATGAATATGATGAGAAAACTCAGCCTCTAGCTCTCTTAATTGGGTTAAATAATGAAAAGCAGCTTCATAGTCATTAAGAATTTGATGAGCGTTTACCAGTACCGAAAGCATATCAATACGCTGCCGCAGCTCTAATTCACTGGTTGACTTGGTTTGTTCTAGAACGTTAAGCGCTGTTGTAATAGCTTTATCGTATTGTTTGTTTGCGAGGTAAGCCTCTGCAAATGCCTCGTAACAAGACGTTTTTAGCATTTCTAGATTTTTTGGAATGGGCAGGTCTACGCAACGCTGTGCGACCATTAATGCATCATCAATTTTTCCTACCGAGCTCAACATTTGTGAAAAGCTGGATAAAGAGTGGTGCTTGACTGTGTCCGACCCCGTTTGCATTGAAAGTCGAATGGCTTCATTGAAATAATATTCCGCTTTTTTGTTATCTCCGAGGCTCGAGTGAACGATGCTAAGGTTTGCGTAGATAACCCCCATAAAAAAGCTATTATCGTATTGATATTCGCTCTCTAGGTAAGTGTCGAGAGCTTGCGTTAGGTAACTTTTGGCCCGAGCCCAATCTGATGCATCGATGTAGACCGTCCCAATGTTGTTCAGTGTCATCGCGACTTGTATTTCAAATACTGTTTTTTCTAATAACTCATAGGCATTGCGATAATATTTTAGGCCACTGCGTAGTTGATTTCGAGATACTTCTAGATTGCCTAACCAGCGGTAAGCACGGCCTTCTAATGCTAGATAACCAAGATCACGGGCTGTAGAAACAACGTCATGGAGTAACAATTCTGCGTTCCAGTTATCGTCTTGCTCAATCATTGTTACTGCCTTATTGAGCTGTGCTTCAGCGACGACCCATTCCAAATGGTGCTTTTTACCGAATTCGATTAAATCGGGCATATCTTTCGGTAATGGAACGCCTTCGTAACGCTTAAGGTACTTTCGTGCAAAGTAATACAGAGCAAGAGACTCCGCTGATGCATGCTGTGGCGTATTTAACTCATCTTTTTGAATTGATCGCGGCTTACCCATCGAGCGAAAGTAGAGTTTTAACATGGGCTTGCTTTCTGCTGAAATGTGTTCTTCCAGATAAGCTTGCTTTTCGGTACTCGCCAGTACGTTGGTGGGATGCAAGAAAAGTCCAAGTGCAGTACAAAGTGCGCAAGCCAGTTTTTTAATTGAGAAGTGCATGAGCGTATTAATAAAATCTGATCTCTTAACCGAATACCAGTTAAGTCTACCATTTCTTGTTGGTTAAGTGCGGATGGATTCCCAGTGGCAAAGTGTTTTGGGAGTGAGATACGAGAAGGATCTCTATAATATTATGATTTATAAAAACAAAATCTATTGAAAACTTATGTGTTGATTGGAAGATGGCATAGGTAGGGTAACGATGGAAGGTAAGTGAGCATATTCGGTGGACTCAATCTAGTGGTTTAAGCCGCGGATTCATCGCTCGAAATCAGGGTGAAGTGTAAAAAATTACGTTTCTGTCATAAATATTTAATGTTTGTATGGGTTGTTAAAAAACTGGATATTAGACATAGTGTTATTAAGCCAATAAAAAATGGCTTTTATAATAAATAGGAGATTAACTATGCATAATGAAATGATTCAACCTTCGCACTTCGGCATTATCGGCCGTACCTGCATTGCTTCAGTACTTATGATTGCGGGTGTTTTCGCTCTTATTTAAGAGTCAAGGGTAACGATGATTACCTTTTAAAGAGTAAGAAAATTCAGGGAATCACCTTAACCTTGTGTAAGGTATTCCCCTGAAAATCCAAGCTAGTCTTTAGTTATTAGCTGAAGAAGCTAAAAATCAATGCACTTACCGCCACAATGCCTGCTGCTAGAACAAAGTAAGTAGAGACATTTCCTCGATATTGTTTCATCGCCTCGATTTTATACACCGCTAACATTGGCATAATAAATAAGATCATTGCAATAACAGGCCCTGACAATGCTTCCATCATACCAAGAATACTTGGGTTCATGATCGCCGCCGCCCAGATTGAGAAGAACAGTGCTGCCACGCTGATACGATCAACACGCTTCTCAGGTAGGTTAAAATGCTTGTTAATTAAACCATTTAAGCTTTCACGCGCACCTAAAAAATGCCCAAGGAAAGATGAAGTGATAGCGACAAACGCTACTAAAGGACCAAGTGTTGCAATAAATGGATTATCGGTTGCGTTCGCTAAGTAAGACAATACGGATACGTTTTGTTCTTTTGCTTGAGCCAATTGTTCAGGTGACAGTGTTAGCACACAGGAAAATACAAAAATAAGAACAAAGGCAATCAGCATGATGCTAGTGCGACGAAGAATAACTTCGGATTTGGCATCTGCCTGCTTACCGTAATGGCGACGTTGTACATTTGCAAAGCTTGAAATTGCAGCTGCGTGACTAAACGAGAAAATCACTACAGGAACTGCTAACCACATAGTGCTAGCAAAAGCTGACGCTTCTGGCACATCCATGACAGGCATGGTCCAGTTCGGTATTAAGTAAAATGATAGAAAGGCAAGAATGGCAACAAGTGGGAACACCATAATGGCAAAGGCCCGTAGCATTACTTTTTCACCCGCCATCATAATAGCAATTAGTGCAAACACTAGTACGCCAGAAAGCAAAGGTCTAGGTAAAGAAGCCATATCAGCCTGATTTACCATGAAGCTATCTACTGTGTTTGTTATTCCAACACCATATATCAACAGGATCGGGAAGATCGAAAGAAAATACAGCAGTGAAATAGAACGGCCTGCTTTTGCGCCGAAGTGCTCTTCCACTACATCAGTGAAGTCTGCGTTTTTGATCTTAGAAGATAGTACAAAACGAGCTAAGCCACGGTGCGCAAGATAGGTCATTGGAAAAGCAAGTACTGCCATCGCGACTAAAGGCCAAAAACCACCAATCCCAAGGTTAATTGGCAGAAACAGGATGCCTGCGCCAACGGCTGTTCCAAATAGGCTAAGAACCCAATGTGTATCATGTTTTGACCAAGCTGTGGCTGTGTTTATTTCACTAGGATTTAAGGCATTTCGAGATTCTTTCACTTTAAAACTCGCTTTTATAAAAATAATAATGCTGAAAATGGTAAAGGTTTTAGTGTTTATTATCACACGCGAAGCTTGGTGAATAATGCTGTGAATTTGGGGTGGTTGTAAATTATCCAACTATGAATTTTTCAATAAACCAGAATAAAGTTCTTAAATCTAATGCGTTTAATGGTCGTATGTATTGAAATTTTCATCTTGTGTGGTTTTTGATTTTGCGGTTAAAACTTAATCACGGATGTATGTTCTAAGTGAGTTAGGCCTAATTTTCAGGAAGAATATTACATTTCTTAAGCACTTAATTGAGATGTTTGTGTCCCGTCATTTAGATGAGATTTAGGTATACTGCTGCCATTCATGTTAAAGAAGGAGTCATTGAATGGACATCTTGTCTGCGCAAAAAGAGGACTTATTTGCCATATATAAGCTCGAAAATACTTTATTTGGAGAACACGCCTATCCTCAATTTTTCTTTCGGCAAGCTTTTGATTGTTGGGGAGAGAGTTTACTGGTAGCAAAAGAGGGAGAGCAGGTCGCAGGGTATATATTGCTAACGACTAGCACAAATGCACATCAATATTGGATCATGTCATTGGCCGTCGATATTCAACATAGAGGTAAAGGTATTGCGCGTTCCCTCCTTGAAAACGTTATTGCGCCGTTGACGTTAGGCTCAAGCGTGAAATTGACTGTCGATCCTAAGAACCAACCTGCATTGTCTTTATACCTCTCCCTTGGCTTTAAAACGTTAGAAGAAGAAGCGCATTATTTTGGTGACGAAGAATCCAGGTTAGTTATGGAATTAGTAAAGTAATACTGCACGATAATGACCGAAGTTTGCACACAATCAGTGCGTAGCATTGCGTTGCTATAATTGGTTTTAAGCTAACCTTTTGTATAGTAAGGGTTTTTAATCTTGGCACCTCACTTGCTTTACATAAACGTTCATCGATAACTCGATGCACCGCTCTCAATAGCAGGCGAGAGCGGTATAGGGTATTACTTTTTGAAAATGTACTAACAGCGTTAAAGGCATTGCTGCCTCTCTCGATTCGGGAGAGGCTTTTTTTTGCTAGTAAGTTGGGCTGAATCGCACTGGAGGTGTTATGTCGCAAGGATGCAAAAAAACCACTTGTCCCTATTGTGGTGTTGGATGTGGTGTCGAGGTCAATGCGAAAGGAATCGTTGGGGATGCGTGTCATTCTGCAAATGCGGGCTCACTGTGCGTAAAGGGCGTCGCGTTGGCAGAGAGCTTGAATATGCCTTCGCGCTTGCTGTATCCAAAGCTTGTCACCAAGCAGCGACCTCAAGGGCAAGAAGTGCAATGGCAACAAGCCACGGATCTGATTGCAGAGAAGATTCATCAAGCGAAAGCGGAGTTTGGACCGGATTCCGTCGCTATGTATGTTTCTGGTCAGTTGTTGACGGAAGACTATTACGTCGCCAACAAACTCATGAAAGGCTATGTTGGCAGCGCAAACATCGATACGAACTCCCGTTTGTGTATGTCTTCGGCGGTTGCGGCTCATGTACGAGCGTTTGGCGAAGATGTCGTTCCTGTCAATTACGATGACATTGATAATACCGAGCTGTTGGTCATCTGCGGTGCGAATACTGCTTGGACGCACCCTGTTTTATTTCGACGCATTCAACAAGCGAGAGAGAACAATCCTAATCTCAAGCTGGTGGTCATTGACCCTCGTGAAACGGTCACCGCGCAACAAGCAGATTTGCATCTACCGATCAAAAATGATGGAGACGTGTCGCTCTTCAATGGGCTGCTCAAGTTTCTTATCGAGCAGCAGTGCGTTGATTCTCAATACATAAATTCCTATACCGACGGGTTTGATGCGCTTGCAGAAGAAGCTTCTGATTTGCGTTACGATGTCACTAATCTAACGTCTTCCATTGGGATTTCAGAAGAAAAACTCACGACATTCTTCCAATGGTTTGCACAAAGCCCAACCGCAATCACGTTGTTTTGCCAAGGGGTTAACCAAGCCGAAAATGGTGTCGATAAAGGCAATGCCATTATTAATGCACATTTGGCGACAGGTAAAATTGCTAAGTCAGGTTGTGGTCCGTTTTCTATTACAGGTCAGCCGAATGCGATGGGTGGTCGAGAAGTCGGTGGATTGGCAAATCAATTAGCGGTTCATCGTGCTTTTGACGCAGAGTCTATCAAGCAAGTACAAGCGTTCTGGGATTCACCTGAAATTGCCACTCAGCCCGGATTAAAAGCCGTTGAACTGTTTGAGGCGGTAGAACGTGGTGAGATTAAAGTGCTGTGGATCATGGCAACCAATCCTGTCGTCTCTTTGCCAGATAACCAATTGGTAAAACGAGCACTAGAGATTTGTCCGTTTGTGATTGTTTCCGATATCACAGCGGATTCGGATGTAGCGCATTTTGCGGATCTGTTGCTGCCCGCCGCTGGTTGGGGTGAGAAACAAGGTATGGTAACCAACTCTGAGCGTCGCCTTTCTAGGCAGCGCCAGTTTCAAACGCCTACCGGTGAAGCAAAATCAGATTGGTGGGCGATAAGCCAAGTCGGACAAGCTCTGTGTGCATTGGAAAAGACACAAAATGGTTTTGCGTTTACTTCAGAGCGGGTGGTATTCAGGGAATATGCGGCGATGACAGGCATGAATGCAGATTCGCCATTGAAGCTCGATCTGTCTCAATACGCGAACTTAACTGAGCAAGAATACGAAGAGTGGGTGCCGACACAATGGGGAGGAGAGCGTCCTTTTTCTGATGGCGTCTATTCGCACCCAGATGGTAAAGCGCGTTTTGTCGTGACCAGTGAATCTCCAACGCGTTTAGAGAGAACAAAAGGCTGGTGGCTCAATACGGGCAGACAACGCGACCAATGGCATACCATGACGCGCACAGGCCATATCGCACACCTTGCCGCCTCTGAGTTAGAACCAACCGTGTACATGAACACACTCTCTGCTACTCAAAATCGCTTAAAAGCAGGACAACTCACCAAGCTGTTTCAGCCTACTTCAAACACCAGTATTTATGCCAAAGTTGCCATTGATGAAGGTTTGGGTTTTCAAGAGCTATTTATGTCAATGCACTGGGCGGGTCGATATGGCGGTGAAAGTAGTGTTAACGCGATAGTAAACAGCGCAAAAGACCCTATTTCTGGGCAGCCTGCATTTAAGTCGTCTTATGTTGAAGTGCAAGATGCGGCGGTAAAAACCTACGGTATGTTCATCGGTACACAGTTTGATTCCGGCAAGTTTCTCTACAGCGCATTTCAAGCAGAAAGTAATTTAGGCATCTGGCGCTTTGCACACGACAAACGACCAAAGAAGCAGAGTTTTTGTCGAACGGAAAAGAGCCGCAGAATTACGATAGATATTGCCCAAGGTTGGCTAGCGGTGGATTACGACCTTGTTGGAGACGTGCGTATCATTCGCTCTGTTTTGGTGGTGTCTAATGAACCGATTCAAACCGACTACACCAACTTTACTGGCTTGATTGGCAAGCCGATGGAGCTATCGCAACTGCTTACCATCACTCAATCGCAAAGCAGTGCCAAACTGGTTTGTAGTTGTTTCCGTGTCACCGATAAACAAATACATGACGCGATGGAGAAACAAGACTGCACGTCACTGACTCAACTTCAAAACAAACTCAAATGCGGCACTAACTGTGGCTCGTGCGTTTCTCAAATCAAACAAATGGTCGACAGCCATCAGCATCAAAAGGGCAAACAGCAAGCGAACCAGCAAAGTCTGGCGATTCAAATAAAGTAAGTCATAAAGAGGATAAGCACATGGAAGCGCCTTATCAAAAGTCTTGGTTTAAGAAAGGACAAGCGAGTCAGAATCAAGAACGCTCGTCTCGCTTTTCTAAGCATGACCAAGCAAGCAAACTGAACCAACTCTTAGAAGACCATTCACTAGACCTCGACGCGAACCACAAAGGTTTTGTGTCGATAGTCGGAGCAGGGCCGCACGATCCTGACTTGTTAACGGTAAAGGCTGTAAAAGCGATTATGTCGGCAGAGGTTCTGTTGTACGACCGTTTGGTTAACAAAGATATTTTGGAGTTGGCTTCGCCACAAGCCGATTGGATTTACGTGGGCAAAAGATGCGGACAACCCAGTATTGGTCAGGAAGAAATTTGTGACTTGATGGTGTCGCTCGCTCAGCAAGGAAAGCGAGTTGTACGCTTAAAAGGGGGAGATCCTTTCGTATTTGGCCGTGGAGGTGAAGAGGCGTTAGCACTCGTCAAACACTCAATCGCTTACGAAGTCATCCCCGGCATTACCGCTGCGATTGGATGTTCAGCAAACAGCTTGATTCCGCTGACTCATCGTGGCGTTGCTCGCAGCGTTACCTTTGTGACAGGGCAAGTGGTAACAGGCGCATTTGAAGCTTGGAGCCAACTGATGCAAAGTGGACAAACATTAGTCTTCTATATGGGGTTAGAAAAGTCATCGCAAATACAAACGGGTTTATTAGGCTCTGGTTTGAGAGCAGATTTCCCAGTCGCGATCATCACTCATGGTTGCAGCCCTCAGCAACAAGTTCATGTTACCCAACTCAATCAGCTCAATGATTTATCGATTACACTTAAAGGCGTGAGCCCAGCATTGATTGTGATGGGAGAAGTTGTCAAACTGCGCGAACAACTAATAGAAACCGTACAGTCAGTGACGGAATACGAGGGAATATGAGCAGCATTTTGGAATGTATTAGAACAGTCGGTCGTGGCGAACGTGGTAGAAAACCACTGAACTTTGACCAAGCGTTTCGAGTTATGGATGAATACCTAAACGGTGAGTGCGACGACGATCAGATGGCAATGTTATTGATGCTGATCCGTGTACAGAACGAGACTCAACAAGAAATCGCTGGCTTTGTGAAAGCATTCCAATCCCGCATGCCTGCTATTGGTGCAGACATAGACTGGCCATGTTATGCAGGCAAACGTGAAGCGGCAGGTCAGCCTTGGCATCTGTTGGCAGCGAAGATCCTTGCCGATAATGGCCACAAAGTGCTGATGCACGGCTATCATGACCGTCAATCTGGTCGTTTGCATGCCGAAGATTACCTCGATAAGTTTTCTATCAACAAAGCGGAATCAGCAGAAGACGCAAAGCGTGTGTTAGAAACACAAAACATCGTGTATCTGCCGCTCAGTGCGTTCGCTCCTCAAGCAGAAACCATGATCGGTTGGAAGAATCGTTATGGGCTTAGAACGCCGATTAATACCGTGGTTCGTGCATTGAATCCGGGGCAGGCGACGGTTGGTATTCGTGGTAGCTTCCATCCTGGGTTTCAACAACTTCATGCTGAAGTCGAATATGAGATTGGTCAAACCGCTCATGCCGTTGTTTCATTCAAAGGACAATCGGGTGAGTCAGAATACAACCCGAAAGTAAGCCAAACAGTATGGCTAAGCCAAACAAACGGCGTGACATCGCACTACTGGACGGAGCAAATGCTGTCTGAGGTGCCAATGCCTGTGAACTGCCCGTTTGGGACGTCAGAAGATGACATGAACCAAATGGCAAATACGGTTCTCGCTACCATGACAGTGGTTTTGTTTGCACAAATACACGACAGGGAAAAAGCATTCGAACGAGCTTTCTCTTACTGGCAAGCCTATTGCGGCCAACAATGACACACTATTGTCAATTAATGTAAAACCAACGACGCAAAGTTGTTGAATCTGAATCCATTATCTATTGTTTGAAGAAGGTAAAAGATCCTAGCTCGCCAATGATGTGTTTCACAACCTTGCTCCGTATCAGAGTGGTGAAACCGCAGTTTTAGCCTCAATCGCGTTCGTTTTTAGCTTCGCGTTTGAGAATGAGAAAATCCCATATGGTAAGACACAGAGGACATGGATAATGGTTCTAAAGCATACCACTCCTAGTGAAAAGGCTTCTCATCCGATCCCGCAAGAAGCCTTCGATTGGTACGACGAATACGCCCACGGAAAAATCTCGCGCCGTGAGTTTCTAAATAGGCTGGGTGGCCTTGCGGTGCTTGGCTTTAGCATGACAGCACTGGTCGATGCGTTAACCCCGAATTACGCACTCGCAGAACAAGTTTCATTTAACGATCCTGACATCAAAGCAACTTACGAAACCTTTCCATCTCCAAATGGGCATGGAGAAGGGCGTGGTTATTTGGTGATGCCACAGAAGAAGACCTTAAAATCGCCGACCGTGTTGGTGATTCATGAAAATCGAGGTCTGAACCCTTATATCAAAGATGTCGCAAGACGACTTGCAAAAGATGGCTTTATTGCTTTCGCTCCAGACGCGCTTTATCCACTCGGCGGCTATCCGGGGAACGACGATGAAGGTCGCGCGATGCAGAAAGAGATGGACAGAGCCAAGATCGAACAAGACTTTATTGCAGCCGCTAACTTCCTCAAACAATACGAGGGTGGCAACGGTAAATTGGGCGCGGTTGGATTCTGCTTCGGTGGATACATTGTCAATATGCTTGCAGCGGTAATGCCTGAAGAGCTCGATGCAGGTGTGCCTTTTTATGGAACACCAGCGGCGCAAGAGATCCAAAAGCAAGTCAAAGGACCGTTGATGATTCACTTTGCAGGGCTCGATAAGCGTGTTAACGACACATGGCCTGCTTATGAGCAGCAATTGATCGCAACCGACGCACAGTATCAAGCGTTAATGTATGAGAACGTCAACCACGGCTTCCATAACGACTCAACAGCACGCTACGCACCGGAAGAAGCAGCACTCGCTTGGGAACGTACACTCGGCTTCTTCAAAGAACATCTCGCCTCTAGTTAAAGCGCGTCTACTTTAGTTGGCACATTCCTTGTTATGTCTCTCTTAGTGAGTGAGATATAAACAAGGAATGTGCATGACTCAATCAACGTCAAAAACACCCATCATAGTATGCTGCGATAGCCTCCAAGAGCAGGCTCGATTGTCCGGCTTATTGAGCAAAGATTACGACAACATCATGGGTTGCCAATTGGCACAACTAGAAACGTTAATGCAACGAGAACCGTCAGCAAGCGTTGTGGTTGGATGGCAGCAACCAACCGCGGAACTGCGTTTGATCGTCGATTTCTGCCGCAGAAAATCGGCACCACTTCTTATCGTCTTAAAGCAGCTATCATCCAATGATATCAATCGTTTATCAGAAAAAATGGACTATGTTCTTATGCCGCACGATAGTGAGTTTGCACTTCAACCTTGGATTGAACATGCGACATTAGTGAGAGCGAAATTCGAAAGTATGCAATCGGAAATTGAATTACTGACCAATAAGATTGAAGAGCGCAAGCTGGTGGAAAAAGCGAAAGGTCTGCTGATGAAGATGCACAGCGTTGATGAAGGACAGGCTTATAAAGCGCTAAGAAATTCAGCCATGCAATCGAGCCAAACGCTCGCACAAGTTGCCAAGAATTTGATAACTACTTTGGAGGTGCTTGATTAGTCGTTCTACCACTTTGGGGTTATAGTGCGTTTTCTAACGTGGTGCGTGTTGCACTATCAGCAAGCAATAACAGGGAATAACAAACGGCAAGATATACTAATTTATTGTATTTACTGTGAAAAATAAGTTGGCACAGTAATTGGATTAGTAGAATTGGGTTTATTGTTGAATCGCTTATCTCAATTATCAACGGCGGTAATTGTAGACTTAGCAACGGCGCTACTGCTCTTCGGAGTAGTAGCGCTTTTTTTATGGGAGCAAACCAATGAAATGGAGTTCGATGCTGAAAGTGTCAGCAATTTCGTTATCGGTATTCACCACGGTCAGCGTAAAGGCAGAGTTGGGTGAACCAGAAATTGAAGACCTGAAGTTTGGTTTTATTAAGTTAACCGATATGGCACCGCTGGCGGTTGCTTATGAGAAAGGCTTTTTTGAAGACGAAGGCTTGTACGTCACTTTAGAAGCGCAAGCAAACTGGAAGGTGCTTTTAGACCGAGTCATCGATGGTGAGCTTGCTGGCGCGCACATGCTTGCTGGTCAGCCATTGGGCGCAACGATTGGTGTCGGCACAAAAGCAGAAGTGATTACCGCGTTCAGTATGGATTTGAACGGCAACGCAATTACGGTTTCCAATGACACTTGGGAGCAGATGAAGCAGTACATTCCAAAGCAACCAGATGGCAAACCAGTTCACCCAATCAAAGCGGATGCGCTGAAGCCTGTGGTCGACAGCTATCTGGATAAAGGCAAACCGTTCAACATGGGCATGGTGTTCCCTGTATCGACACACAACTATGAGTTGCGATACTGGTTAGCGGCAGGTGGGATTCATCCAGGTTTTTATGCCCCAGAATCAGGCGATAACAGTGGCCAGTTGGATGCTGACGTTCTTTTGAGTGTTACACCGCCACCACAAATGCCAGCCACAATGGAAGCGGGCACGATCAAAGGGTACTGCGTAGGCGAACCATGGAACCAACAAGCCGTATTCAAAGGTATTGGTACGCCAGTCGTGACCGATTACGAGATCTGGAAGAACAACCCAGAGAAAGTGTTTGGTGTTTCCAAAGCTTGGGCTGAGAAGTATCCAAACACACACATTCGCGTAGTGAAAGCCTTGATTCGAGCGGCACATTGGTTGGATGAAAACGACAATGCCAACCGCCAAGAAGCTGTGAAGATGCTATCAAAAAGCGAATATGTTGGAGCCGATGCCGAAGTTATCGCTAACTCAATGACCGGCACATTTGAATACGAGAAAGGTGACAAACGAGACGTGCCAGACTTCAACGTGTTCTTCCGTCATAACGCCACGTATCCGTATTACAGCGATGCGATTTGGTACCTGACCCAAATGCGTCGCTGGGGACAGATCTCAAGCGAGAAATCCGATGATTGGTACATGGATGTGGCAAAAGAGGTTTACCGTCCAGATATCTACCAACAAGCAGCTCAAGCGCTAATTGAAGATGGTGTGTTGAGCAAAAAAGACTTCCCAGATTTCAGTGCTGAAGATGGTTTCCGTGCGCCGCAAACGCACTTTATTGACAACATCGTTTATGACGGTCGTGAGCCAAATAAATATCTAGAGAAGTTATCTATCGGGCTTAAAGGAAAAGACAAGGTTTAACCATAACGATAAACGCCACAGGCGAGGGAATTCGCTTGTGGCAACAAGGATGTAAATTTCTTAGGAGTGAGTATGTCTAGTAATGTCATTTCCCTGTTTCCTGCTAAGCAGGTAGTGAACCGAAGTCGGTTGGTGCTTTTGCCCGTCATTGGCTTGCTGATCTTTTTGGCAATGTGGCACTTAGCAGCGAGAGAAGTGCAAACCTCATTAGGTACGCTACCGGGACCTGTGCAAACTTTTCAGCAGTTCAGCAACCTTGTCGATGACCATTGGCAAGAGCGAGAAAAGGAACAAGCGTTTATCGAACGTCAGGAAAAACGCAATGCTGCGAAGTTAGTCAAGAATCCGGATGCGGAAGTGAAGATTCGTCCTTACACAGGTAAACCGACGTTCTTCGACCAAATCATAACAAGCTTAGTGACTGTAACTGCTGGCTTTCTATTGGCGACTGTCATTGCGATTCCACTTGGCATCGTGCTTGGTCTGAATCAAGGACTGTATCAAGCGTTCAACCCAATCATTCAATTGCTCAAGCCCGTATCACCTTTAGCTTGGCTGCCTATCGTCACTATGGTTGTAAGTGCCACTTATGTGAGTGATGACCCGATGTTTGCTAAGTCGTTCATTAACTCTCTGATCACTGTAGCGCTGTGTAGCTTATGGCCGACGCTGATTAATACCGCAGTGGGTGTAACGAGCGTTGATAAAGACTTAATCAACGTGAGTAAAGTGCTTCAACTTTCGTGGTGGCAGCACATTCGCACCATCGTTTTACCTTCTGCCATTCCAATGATCTTCACCGGTTTACGTCTCTCTTTAGGTATCGCTTGGATGGTATTGATTGCGGCAGAGATGCTCGCTCAGAACCCGGGGTTAGGCAAGTTCGTTTGGGATGAATTCCAGAACGGCAGCTCGGCATCATTGGGGCGCATCATGGTGGCGGTCATCACCATTGGTTTTATCGGTTTGATGCTCGATAGAGGCATGCTGCAACTTCAAAAGTGGCTGTCTTGGAATAAACAACAAGCGTTGAGATAAGGGAAACGATCATGGAAAAAGCATTATTAGATCTAACGCGTTTAGGGATGCGATTCCCAACGCCAGATGGCGAGTTCATCGCGCTTAAGAACGTCGATTTACAAATCAATAAAGGCGAGTTTGTATCCCTAATTGGTCACTCTGGCTGCGGTAAATCAACGGTATTAAACTTAGTCGCAGGGCTACACATGCCAACAGACGGCGGCGTGATCGTCGATGGACGAGAGGTGGCAGGGCCGGGACCCGACCGCGCAGTGGTGTTCCAAAACCATTCATTATTGCCTTGGTTAACCGTGTATCAAAACGTTGAGCTTGCAGTAAAACAAATTGCCGGTAAAAAGGGCAAAGCGTGGATTCAGGAACAAGTGAACCACTATTTGGAGTTGATTCAAATGCAGCATGCTGCGCACAAAAAGCCGGATGAAATCTCGGGCGGTATGAAGCAGCGAGTCGGCATTGCGAGAGCACTGGCACTTCAACCAAAGGTTTTGCTGATGGATGAGCCATTTGGTGCGCTGGATGCGTTGACTCGTGCGCACTTACAGGATGCACTGATGAAGATTCAAGCCGAGCTAAACAACACTGTCATCATGATTACCCACGACGTGGATGAAGCGGTGCTGCTATCCGACAAAATCGTGATGATGACTAACGGACCGGCGGCAACCATTGGTGAAGTGTTAGAAGTGAACCTACCTCGCCCTCGTGAGCGTGTCGCACTGGCGGATGATGCGCAGTATCAGAAGTGTCGACAAGCCGTGTTGAAGTTCCTTTATGAGAAGCAATCCAAAGTCGAGATTCCTGTTTCGAAAGAAGACAAACCCAAAACCGCAGCGCAAACGGCATAAGGAGGCAGCGATGAACAGTCCTTTAACGATTCCAGTAAAGAACGCATTGAGCCACATCGTTGTGGTAGGCAACGGTATGGTCGGGCAACACCTCGTCGAGCAATTAGTGCAGAAAAACGCGCATTTGGAGCACCGAATTACCGTGATTGGTGCAGAGCGCTTTATCGCGTATGACCGTGTACAGTTGTCCTCTTTGTTTGCGGGTAAGTCTCATGATGATTTGATGCTGAGTAACCAAGAATGGTACGACATGCATGGCATCCAACTCGTACTTGGCAGCCAAGTAACAGGCATCGACAGAGAGCAAAAGCGCATTCTGCTTGATGGTGAAGATGTGCTGGGTTACGACCAACTTGTGCTCGCTACTGGTTCGTACCCATTTGTGCCGCCAATTGAAGGTAAAGACCGCGACAACGTGTTTGTCTACCGCACGCTTGATGATCTTTCACAAATCAAAAAGGCATGTGAAGGTGCAAGAACAGGCGCAGTGATTGGTGGTGGCTTGTTGGGTTTAGAAGCGGCAAACGCACTCAAACTATTGGGGTTAGAAACTCACGTCATTGAATTTGCGCCTCGCCTGATGCCTGTACAGTTAGATGATGGTGCTGGCTTAGTGCTAAAAGAGAAGATTGAAGCGCTAGGGCTAACCGTTCACACCTCAACGGGTACGGAACGAATCTGCGATGGTGAAACGGCTAAGCATCGTATGGTGTTTAAAGACAAAGATCCTCTCGAAGTGGATGTGATTGTCTTCTCCGCAGGCATTCGTCCTCAAGATGAGTTGGCAAGGCTGGCTGAGCTAGAAATAGGCGAGCGAGGCGGCATTGTGATTAATAACCAATGCCAAACCAGCGATGAGAACATTTACGCGATTGGCGAATGTGCCCTTTGGGAGCAGAAGATCTTTGGTTTAGTCGCACCCGGTTACACCATGGCGAGAACCACTGCCGATGTCTTGACTGGGATGCCAAGCGAAGGTTTTAAAGGTGCGGACATGAGCACCAAACTTAAGCTGCTTGGGGTGGATGTGGCGTCTATCGGCGATGCACAAATGCAAACCGAAGGCGCACAAGAAATGGTATTGCAAGATGCGGTTGCAGGCATCTACAAAAAGCTGGTGGTAGATGCGAGTGGTACCCAATTGCTTGGTGCGATTCTCGTTGGTGACAACAGTGACTACGATGCGCTCTTACAGTGTTATTTGAACAAAACGGTCCTGCCAGACCACGCAGCGAACCTGCTGTTTGATACCGGAATGCTTGATGGAGAGATGCCAGACAGCGCCATTATCTGTTCTTGTCACAACGTCACAAAAGGCGACTTAGTTGCCGAGATTCAAGCCGGAACCACCAACCTCACAGACCTTAAAGCTAACACCAAAGCCGGTACAGGCTGTGGTGGCTGTAGCAATATGGTCAAGTCGGTATTGGATACTCAATTGGCAGCCATGGGGGTAGAGGTTAACAACCACCTTTGTGAGCACTTTGAGCTTAGTCGCCAAGAGATGTTCCATATTTGCCAAGTGGAACAAATCAAAGACTTCGACACCTTAATTGCACTGTATGGCAAAGGGCATGGGTGTGATATCTGTAAGCCAACGGCGGCATCTGTGTTCGCTTCTTTGTGGAATGAACACATCATGGAGCCTCAACATCAATCTCTGCAAGATTCTAATGATGCCTTTATGGCAAACCTGCAAAAAGACGGCTCTTACTCGATTGTACCTCGTGTTCCGGGCGGCGAAATCACACCAGACAAACTCATCGTGCTAGGCGAAGTTGCTCAGCAATACGATCTATACACCAAGATCACTGGCGGTCAGCGCGTGGATTTATTTGGCGCGCAGTTAGAACAACTCCCAGAAATCTGGCAAACCTTAATCGATGCTGGTTTTGAAACAGGGCACGCCTACGGAAAATCGGTCCGCACCGTGAAATCTTGCGTCGGTTCTACTTGGTGTCGTTATGGTGTTGATGATTCGGTTGGATTAGCCATTGAGTTAGAGAACCGCTACAAAGGATTGCGAGCGCCCCATAAGCTTAAGTTTGCCGTATCGGGCTGTACTCGCGAGTGTACAGAAGCGCAAAGTAAAGACATTGGGGTGATCGCCACCGAAAACGGCTGGAATCTATACGTTTGTGGTAATGGCGGCATGAGACCACGACACGCTGATTTGTTTGCATCCGACTTATCCAAATCAGAGTTGATCACCATGATCGACCGAGTATTGATGTTCTACGTCAGCACCGCAGATCGCTTGCAGCGTACGTCGGTGTGGATGGAGAACATGGAAGGGGGCCTAGACTACCTCAAACAAGTGATTTTGGATGACTCTCTCAACCTATGTGACTCTTTGGATGAACAAATGGCACGAGTCGTAGATACCTATCAGTGTGAGTGGAAGAGTACGTTGGATAATCCTCAAAAATTGCAACGCTTCCGTCCTTTCTTGAACAGCACGTCGGGCAGCAAAGTCTTGCCGTACCAACGTGTGCGCGGTCAGCGTATTCCCGTGAAACAGGAGGTGTAAATGGCAGCTTTAACCAAAGTGAAATTATGTCAGCTTGATGACTTAATGCCGTTTATCGGTGCCACTGTATTGATTGAAGGCGAGCATGTCGCGTTATTCTACATTCCTGATAACGGTGTTTACGCCGTTCAAGATTGGGACCCAATTGGTAAGGCTTATGTGATGAGTCGAGGGATTGTCGGTGATATCGATGGTGAGATGTGTGTTGCGTCACCACTGTACAAACAGCATTTCAGCTTAACGAGCGGGGAGTGCTTAGAAAACGAAGCGCACTGTCTAAAAACGTGGCAAGTAACAGTCGACGATAATCAGGTTTGTTATTTAGTCGAAGAATGATCCTCGAAATTAGCTTGCTCGATATGAGTGAATGCTTAGCGTAAGAGATAAGCGAGTAAAGCTCCAGAGACAGCACAGTATGGCTCTGGAGCTTTTTACTATTTGGAAGGATTCACTTGCAGTTCGGTATAGCCGGTCGAGTCGTCCATCGTTCTGGTAAACTCAAGTTCTGAGTAAGAATGGATGATCAATTCTGCGGTGGTATCTATAACCGTGCCTTCCATTAAATGCCCGCCCCAGACTCGTCCTTCACGATCAGATACCGAGATATGAACGTGTTGATGTTCAGGCGTTAGGGTTCCCATCACAGAGACGATTTCAAATGGTTCTTGTTTGGTTAACGTACTCTCTGCACCTGCCAAACGAACGTTGAGGTCAGAGATACAGCCAACGCATGAGGAAATCGAGCCTGCTTTGATACCATGCTGCTCGACCAATTTCGCTAGGCTCAGCTTTAAGTCCATGCCTTTGGTAAGGCGTACCGCTATCACTTCAATCGACATATTATTTCCTAATCAAAACCAGCAAGCAGGAAAGCGCCGTATCCAAGTCTGCATAACGTTTGGCTTTGCCAAGTACGCGCATGCCTTGCATGTTGTTGAGAACAAAACGAGCGAGTTCTTCTGGTTTCAGCGTTTTCGGCACTAAGGCTTCTTTCTGCGCATTGGTCAGCGCATCCGCAATGATGTCGATAAGATGGTCAAACAAAAAATGCCCTTTGCGCAGTACGTCATCGTCTTCGCCAGCGTGCTCAATCAACGCATTTTGAATAAAGCACCCACAGTTGCGTTTGCGCTGCAGCTCAGCAAAAGATTTAAGGAACGATTCCAACTCAGGTAAAGACGCGTCGTCTTTTTCCAAATCATTGAGTGACGGTAGCGAGACCTTTTTTAAGTAAGTATCGAGCGCTTCGTAGTAGAGCTGTTGCTTGTCACCATAGGTGTTGTAAAGACTGAAGCGGTTGATGTTCAGTTCGTCGGTGAGATCCGAGATAGACGTGTTCGCAAAGCCCTTGCGCCAAAACACATCCATAGCCACGAGAAGCTTTTCATCTCGGTCGAAGTTGGCTTTTCTTGCCATAAATTACCTGCCTGGGTCTGCTTATCGGGTAATTAAATTGCTTTGGAGGGATGGTACAGAGAACCTCTAGCGTTCGAACTGAACCAATATGATGAATACCCATCTATGCTTGGGTATCAGCCTCCAAATTCATGTGAACTCACAAACGGCATCAAAAATCTCGCTCAGCAAACAGACCCACAACTGTTTGAAAATTTTTGATAGTGAAGTTCTTGACTGATCGTTTATAAACTGGCTACAGTATATCCTAACCAATCGGTTAGAAAAAGATAAAAGGATGTGAAATGAAGCTCTATGAAACCGCAATGACTCCAAGTTGTAAGCGAGTTAGCATTTTTCTAAAGGAAATCGGTGGCGAGGTTGAGCGAATTGCGCTGAACGTTCGTGAGGGCGATAACCTATCTGAACCGTTTAAATCGAAAAGCGTGAACGGCAAAGTGCCTTTACTGGAACTGGATGACGGCACGACGATCTGTGAAAGCGTGGCGATTTGTCGCTACCTAGATGAAGCGTTTGAAAATGATCTGGCGCTGTTTGGTGCAAACCAGCTCGAACGTGCTCAGGTGGAAATGTGGCATCGTGTGGTGGAGTTCCAAGGACTAAATGCGGCATTTCAGGCGTTTCGAAACATGACCGGAGTTTATGGAGACAGAGAACGTTGCGTTGAAGCATGGGGCGAAGAATCAAAACAACGCGTCTACGAATTTCTGCCTGTCTTAGACAAGCGCCTTGAACATAATGATTTTATCGCCGTAGACCATTTTACTATCGTCGATATAACAGGCTTTATTTTGATCAGTTTCGCAATTAAAGGCCTAGAAATTGATGTGCTATCGACGTCGCCAAACATTGCTCGATGGTATAACCAAATTTTAGCTAGACCTGCATTTCAGAGTTAATGTATTGCAGCGAGTGGATGATAGCTCGCTGCTACCACCTTACCGATTCTTAACTCAGCAGGATATTCAAATTTTTTCAGATTTTTCTTATTTTTTCTCCTATCGCCTATAATTGGAAAAACAACCTCAATTTGCTTCGTTGCGTTTTAGAGCCTTGGGCTCTTGGTCCGTAGACGCTCTCTTTCATCATGGAAAGTCTAATAATAGACAAGGAGAGGTCATGAGTATTCAAGTGAAAACTATCAATAATATTCTAATCGCCCTGTTAATGGTTTCGGTTTTTGGTCTATTCGCACTGTACCTCAATTACACGCAGCAGAATGAACAGATTGAAAGGCTGCAAAGTCAGTTAATCGAAAAAGAGCATCAGATACTAATTTCTAATGAAGCGTTGTCTTACACTCGATATCAACACCAATTATTAGCCGAAGACTACAGCCGTTTTAGAAATGAGCAGTCAGTGACTAGTGTTTTGCGTTAGCCAGTAAAGCAACCGTATTAAGGAGGAAGATGAAACCCATTCTTTTGGTCGATGATAGTAAAACAGTACTGCTTTACATCAGCAGTGCATTGGAAAAGCAGGGCTATGAAGTGGTTGCAGTTGAAGACGGAAGAGCGGCGCTTGAGGTGCTAACCCACCGCCCTGATATTCAGTTTGTGCTGAGTGATTTAATGATGCCTGGAATTAATGGTATTGAATTGTGTCGCCAATTAAAATCTAAAGTTAGCGAACGTTACATTTTCTTTGTTCTACTGTCTTCTAGAAATGAC
Organism: Vibrio sp. 1288; assembly: GCF_033344475.1. Classification (NCBI taxonomy): domain Bacteria; kingdom Pseudomonadati; phylum Pseudomonadota; class Gammaproteobacteria; order Vibrionales; family Vibrionaceae; genus Vibrio; species Vibrio sp. 1288. The sequence goes on along the minus strand of NZ_JAWPOX010000007.1, from coordinate 61,021 downwards.
CAAAGTTCGATCGTGAAAGGCATTGATGCTGGCGCAGATGATTTCGTAGATAAGAAGACGTCTGTAGAGGAACTTCAGGCCAGAATCCGTGCGGGGTTTCGTACTTTAGAACTGCACAACAAACTCGTTGAGAGAAATAAAGAGCTAGATGCGGCCTATCAAACAATTCACCAAGACCTACAGTCTGCTAGTCATCTGATGGAGCAACTACTCCCTGCTGAATCAACTATTCAGAATGTAAATTTTAGCTATGTCTACAAACCATGCTCCCAGATTGGTGGTGATATGTTGGGGTATTTGGAGCTCGATGAACGACATGTTGCGTTTTATGTATTTGATGTTTCTGGTCATGGTATTTCTTCAGCTTTGATGGCTTTTTCTATTCAACAGACGCTATCTCAAAGTCAGGGGCCTGATTCGATCACGATGGAGTTGAGAGATGACGGCTATTGCGTAAGTGAGCCTGCATCTGTGATTGAACGGCTAAATCGGCGTTATCAGCAAACTAGAAACAGTCAACTTTACTTTACTATGGCTTACGCCATTCTTAACACAAAATCAGGGCAACTTAGCTATTGCACGGCTGGCCACCCCAGGATCTTAGTTTGGCGAACGAGTACGAAAACGATGGAACAGATAGGTGACGATAACTTTATCGTTGGTGCAATGCAGCCGATGGAATATATCGGTAACCAAATTAGTCTGGATGAGGGCGATGCATTGTGGCTTTATTCGGATGGTTTGATTGAAGCGAGGCAGGGTGAGGAGATGTTTTCACTACAACGATTGGCATCGAGTATAAAAGTTGTTTGCACGCTGACAGTTGAAGACCAAGTGGGAGACGTCTTTAAAAAAGTACAATCTTGGCATAACGAAGATGAGTTTGATGATGATGCCAGCCTTTTACAGGTAAAATGGCATGGTGAGAGGCTCGATTTTAAGGAAAAGAATGTCAAAGAGCGAATTTAAACGAACTTACGGGAGCTCCCTTACTCACTCACGAAGTGCGAGCAAAGACGTTGTTCGGTTTTTGATGGGTCATCAAATCCCCTTAAATGCAATTCAATCATTGGAGCTTTGTGTCGTTGAACTCATGAATAACGCTTATATTCATTCTTACAGTGAAATAGAAGGCCTACCAATTGAAGTGGAGTGTAGGGTTGGGGATGACCAAGTGTCCGGTTTCGTGGAACTGAGAGTCTCTGATTGCGGAGCGCCGATCAATGAAAAGACGTTCATCCAACATAAAAATAAACAGATTGAGGCACCTAACTTAATGGATGACGATAGTTGGTCCTCCTCAGGTCGCGGACTGATGTTAGTCGCTCAATTATCTGACCTGTTTACATTGGAAAAAGGTTTCGAAAACAATACGTTTGTTGTAGTGAAAAGGAATAGGGAGAGAAACTAACAACCAAGCAAAGTCGATTTGCTTCACTTGGTCCCTAGCGTTAATCTGACGGTTGCGTTGTATATCATTGTTATTTTGTATTCGTTGTTGGTGCCGGTGATAGTAACGCCTCCAACTCTTCTGGTGTTAGAATATCACTGATGTTTAACATATTACTTTCATCATCTAGCGCCATCTTTGTACGGCTAAGTAAGTACCTTTTTTGAGTTGGTGTTAAGTCTTTGAGAGACTCAATCAACTCCCTGAAATTGCTATTATTCATTGCCATATTTCCCCCAGTTAAGCCTTGAATTTCTTTATTGCATATTCTTCAAGTAAGTGAAGATTTGTTGATTAATTGCAGCTAGCTCTTTAGTAACTATAGCTATATCTGAGCTATCTGGCGCTGTATCGTTTCTGGTTTTTTCTTCTATTCTTTGAAACGCAATGACCGCGGTGTCTTCTCCGAAACTCTCTAAAATGCCCTTTAAACTATGAGCTAATAGATAGAGTTCTGACCAACATTTGCTTGCATATAGCTCATCTATACGCTCTATATCATTCGTGTGATCTTCAAGGTATGTAGAAAAAACAGTGACGATCAGATCTACGTCGTTATCCATGTATGTATTGAGAACATCAAAATTAATCATGTATACCCCTATTAAACGTTGAGGTAGAGGAATGTTTCGGATAATGAAGGCTTAGCCGAAGGTATGAATGGCATAACCAGTATTTGAGCAGAAATAGTTTGCTTGTCGCTTGAGATAAACTTACAAAAAGAAAGTCATTGTTAAAGATATTTTGACTTATATCCAAACGGCAATGGTCGAAATGTAGGGATGAAAAAACTTCAACTCGCGTGTTTTTAACACAAGTAGCAAAGGGGATGTTTCCAAGTAAAACGCCGAGTCGGTAAGTGTCTTGCAGTCCTAGTTTAAGGCTATCGTTACATACGGACGCCAGACGTTCGCCAACTTTGACTATTCCTTCAGTCAAGGCTAACTCTCCTCATTAAGTACAAGTATAAATTAGCAATCTAGTTGCATATTGGCAAGTAATCTACGGCAAAAAAGGGACTCGCGTCCCTTTTGTATTACTAGCTTTGCTTAGAGTCCTGTTCTATTTGCTTCATAAGCTCGTTGGCTTTCTTCATAGCGCGTCTTGCGCTTGAAGTCCTTCGCTTATTAAGCAATATATCGGAGAAGCGTAAGTATTTATCAGCAGTTTTGAATCTTAAATCGTTAACATCCTGAAAACCAATAGGAAAGTTTTTCGAGAACAGATCCACATCCTTCACCAAGTTATCGAGATGAGTTGTCGTCCTTGCCTTTTCTAGGCGAGAATAAAAGTTTTCAAACTCTTCTTGGAACAGGATTCTAGCGGCATCTTCTGGAAACGGTAGAGGGCTGTTGGAATCTAGCGCTGTCTCATATAATTTCATTTCCAGCACTGCATCTTTCATCGCATTACTTATCTGTAAGTTCTCTTGATGCTCTTCTACGTTTGAAAAGAAGGTGTTCCCAACCTTAATAAGAGCAACAAGTGCAGCTGCGTCTTTCTTTTTGAGTGCTTCAGTGAGGTGCTGACCGAAAACATCGCTAGATAACGAACTTGGCGTGAAAGGATAACCTTGATGAATCTGATTTAACTCATCCTTGAGCTCATAGATGGATTTACTGCCGTCTTCTTTACTGTACCGAGACTTTTCAAGTTGACTGTTGATTTGCCTTGCTATCGAAAGTAACGTGGAGTGCTTGCTTGACTGAATATCTAAGGCAAGAACTTCTATTTTATGTGAGTCAGGGTAGTAGGTTTTTGCTTTATCAAGTATGGACTCAATTTCATCATAATTCGGGTAGTTGTTGGCATCAGAATTCAAAACCTGATCAATTTCAGATTCAAACTCGCTGAGAATATAGGTCTTGTGTAAGCGTAATAAGCCAGCCTTAACGACTGGATGTAAGCTTTTTTCACTATCAATCAGTGCCAAACTTTTTTCTGCTGGCGTATCAAGCTGCCACTCTTGTCCGGCAATTTGATCATTTTGCTTGCTAATAACGGTTTCCAAATTGGCGATGGTTTCTTGTTGCTGCTGATAACCAAATACAATGCCGCTAACTAATAATATACTCGCTGCCGCGCCGCTAGCGATAGGCCAATAGCGCATATTCAATTTGCGTTTCAACTGCTCAGGGGTCAGCTCGTTCGGAATGATGCCAGTTGAAAATACGCTTGAAAATATTGGCCACTTAGATGCAGGCATGTTAGTTGGTTTAGAGACCTTGATCTTCTTTTTGAGAGCTTCATTAACTGGAGTTCTTGCGTAAGGGTGTTTGCAACTCAATAGCTCGTAAGCAATACAAAATAGAGCAAACATATCGTCGCTTAAGTTCGGTTCCTTACCGGATAACAGGTTGAGTGATGCATAGTTGGGAGTATAACCAAGCGTTTCAACATTTTCGGATTTACGTTTAGCAGCATATTGATCCTGCTTTAATTGATGAGTTTTAGATACACCAAAATCAAGCAACTTAACGTTACCCTCAGACGTTAAAATCACATTAGCGGGCTTTAGGTCGGCGTGCACTACACCAAGAGAGTGAGCATATGAGAGTGCATCGAGTACCTGATTTAGGATTGATAAAGTTGCATTAAACTTCAGCCCATGGGGCCTAGAACGCTGTATTAAACTCTCTAATGTTTCTCCGTTAATATACTCCATAACTAAAAAGTATATTTCGCCATCAACACCAAAATCAAAAACCCTAATGATATTAGGGTGGCTTAACCTTTGAGTTTGTTGAGCTTCACGTATTAACATGCGTGCAGTCTCTGGTTGAGAAGCAAACTCTTTCTGTAATATTTTTAACGCAACGTAGGGTGTTTCTGAACCTGAAGATTCAAGAATCTTATCTTTAGCTAAGTAAACATCGCAAAGCCCACCATGCCCAATAACCGACTCAATTTCATACCGATTTTTAACGGTCGTTCCTATTAAGCTTTCGTTAATAACATCTTTGTTATTATTTAATGAGTCATCTTTATTGTTTTTTTTCTTATTAACTAACGGAGTGTTTTCTTTTTGAGACAGTTTTGTATTTGTTTCATTTTTATTTTTAACGGAGGTTTCATTATTAGTGAGTTTGGTTGATTTAATTGCATTGTCTCGTTTTTGAGTCTTTACAATTTTAGTTTTATCTCCGCTTTCTTCGTTATTTATAGAATTGTTTTTATTACTGTCTTCCATCACAAGAACTCCGTATAAATGATGGGGGAATATATACCTTTCTGCTCAATGAAAAGTCATTATGTTAGAATTTCTCGGCCAAACTAACATTCGTTTTTTTATTGATGAAAGTCTAAGTGTCAAAAATTTGAACTTGGTTGGATAATTAAAATTGTTGAACAATACGTGATTGCTTTGATAAAAAAATGATTCATTATTCCGTGCATGATTTTCAATGGCAGTATTAAGGTTTTTATTAATCTTACTGTTAATAAGAAAGCAGTTAATAATAAAATTAAAAATAATATCTAGCAGGTCTTTGGCGAGGTTTACATGAAGTTGGTTTTAACCATAACAAGTTTTCACAAATTTACTCCAGAGATTGAGAGTGAGTTCGTGTTTGAATCAAGTGATGAACATGCCAAGGTTACATTTGGTAGGTCTGAACAATGTGATTGGACACTACCAGATCCTGAAAGAGTGGTATCCGGAACCCACGGAGAACTGATTAAGTTTGGTGACAAATACTTGATAAAAGACCTCTCAACTAATGGTACTTTTGTAAATAATGCTGTAACTCCTGTGGGTCAAGGAAATGAAATAGCACTAAGCGATGACGATATGGTTAGCTTAGGGGATTATCAAATTTCAGTTTCTATTCAAACAGATACAGATGTATTCAGTCTTGAGACAAGTAAAAGTCTTTCTAGCGCACCCCCTGAAGTAGTCTCAAGTCCATCGGAAGCAGAATTTGTTGACCTAGGCCTTAGTGCTAGTGAACTCTTAAACGAAAGTGTTCCTTCTGACTTTCAGCTAGATATTGGTTTAGTCGATGATTTTATTGATATCCCAAAGCCCGAAAAACAGAGCACCGTATCTGAAACTTTACCGAAAGTTAACCGACAATCAGAACACCTATCGACTCCCAACTTTGATACCAATGGGGGTGAACTTGCGGCTTTTGTTAGAGGGGTGGGTATAGATCCAATGATGATTCCCAGCGATAACCGAGAGGAATGGTTCGAACAACTGGGGGAGTCATTTTCTTTGATGCTAGTTGGTTTAATGGAAACACTGCATAACAGAGCAGTGTTTAAACAAACAAATCGACTTAGTCATACCGCATTTCGTAAGTCAGAAAATAACCCTTTAAAGTTTTCTGCAAACTTAGAAGATGCGATTCATAACTTATATAACCGTCAAACCGCTAGCTTCTTAAAGCCAAATGCAGCCATTAAAGAAGCATTTAATGACATCGAAAGTCATGAGCAAGCCTTAATGAAAGGTGTTGAAGGTACGGTTTCGAGTGTTATGTCACTTGTTGAACCTACTTCTATATACTCAGATGCTTTAGCGAAAGACACGGTTATTAATAAGGTTATTCCAGCTAGAAAATATGCTCAAAGTTGGAAGAGGTTTGAGGATATTCATGAAAAGTTATCCGATGATATTATCAATAAAGAGTCTCCGTTCTATTTAGAAGACTTCGCTAAGCACTATGAATTAGCATTAAAAAACAAAGGCTAGGAATTAGGGTGATGAAAAAGTTTTACCAATATATTTTGTTATTAATTTCAATGGCTTTATTTGGGTGCTCAGCAGCGAACCTAGTTGTTGATCCATACTCAGATTTAGAAATAGCAGCAAGTCATAACATTAATCCTGATTCAAACGGCAGGCCTTCTCCTGTAGTGGTGTATGTATTTGAATTAACGTCAAATACCATTTTTGAAAGCCAGGACTTTTTTTCTATTTATGAAGAAAGTGAAAAAGTCTTAGGACCTGATTTAGTGAATAAATATGAAATTTCATTAACTCCAGGTCAGAAAGAAACATATCAAGCAAGTATGTCTCCAAAGACAGAATATTTAGGCATTGTCGTAGCGTTTCGAGATATTGAAAACTCAAATTGGCGACAAGTCATTAAAGTGGATAAGACCGGTTACAACACATATCAAGTATTGTTAGAAGATCTGTCTTTGGTCGTTAAATAACGTTTAGTTGGCTAATTATAAATGACGCAATACTCCAAGACGGCTTGGTGCGAAGGAATGTTTTTACGTCCCCAGCACTTCCAACAACAAGAACGCGCAACCTCTCAAGAATTCAAGGGCTTACATCAGTTAGGTGGGGCTTACAATTGGGGAGTTTGGAAATGTCGAGTAAAAAAACACGCGCTAAAAGATGGTCTTATTGAACTTGAGCATCTTGAAGCTGTTTTGCCAGATATGACGTTGGTTAATACGTTAATATCCAACGATTCAGTTTCGCCTCTACTTATTGATAAAAACACTGAAAATACGTTAGTAAAAATAACTCTCCCTCTTTCAAGTGTTACAGGTAAAAACGTTTCGGATGTAAGCGAATCGATCGTCTCTCGTTATGTACTTCAAGATATCGCCGTGATAGATAACCTTACAGGACAAGATGAGGAAACCATCCAAGTTGCAGCCCTTAATCTAGAGTTGAAAGCGAGTAATGACAAATTAGCGGGTTATGTGGAGTTACCTATCTTAAGGATCAAAGAGGTAACTCCTGAAGGGGAAGTTATACTAGACGATGAGTACGTTCCTCCGCTTATCAATCTCCTTAGCGACAAAGTTATGTCAGCTTATCTACGTAACGTTATCGCGATGACAAAGATGCGTGCTGACGTTATTGCACAGCGCTTGATTAAGGGTAAATCTGCATCGGCTTCTGCTGTTGATTTCATCATGCTCCAAATGCTGAACCGATATGAGGCGAAGTTAAAGCATTTCAGTGAGTTAGATAGGTTACATCCACTGGAATTAGCGACGACACTTAAAGGTTACATTGGTGAGTTAGCCACTTTTTCTAATAAAACTAAAAGAGTCCCAAGTTTGCTTGCGTATGATCACTTAGATGTATCAAGTGTCTATAGCGAGTTGAATCAGATACTCAGTCAGTACCTCAGTGTTGTTCTTGACCAAACTGCGACCAAACTTCCGTTGGAGCCTCGCCAGTACGGTATTCAAGTGACGCCACTTCCAGATAAACGCTTGCTTGAGTCATGCCAATTTGTGCTAGCAATTAAAGCAGATACCACAACAGATGAAATAAGACGCCTGGTCCCAGCGCAACTCAAGTTTGGCCCCGCAGAACAGATTCGCGATCTAATTAATAATCAGATCAACGGTATAAACGTAGTGCCGCTGAGTGTCGTCCCGAGACAGATTCCTTACCAAACGGGTTATGTCTATTTCGAAGTTGTCAAGAAAGGGCCATTTTGGATGAGGCTAAAAGATAGTGGCGGTATTGCGCTTCACCTATCAGGGCATTTTCCGAATGCTGAACTTGAGCTTTGGAGTATTAATAAATAGGCGCGCTCTGTATGGAACAAACGATAGTAAAACCAACACCGGGTGGAAGAGCTCCCGCATCGAAACCACAATCAGAAAAGTCTGTGGATAATACCGTAGTTATCTCAAAAAGCCCTGAATTGGTGAACAATGATTCAGTGGTCGCTTATGGGAATAACTCTCTACTAGCAGAGGCGAATGGCCTGTTATCTATTATCGGTCAAATTCGGTCGACAGCGACTCATTCCGATCCGTTGTTTCTAAAAGAGACATTGGCACAAAAGCTTAGAGATTATGAGAACCGATTACGTCAGCATGACGTTGATTTGGATACCATTGATACAGCTCGTTATTGTTTATGCTGTTCACTAGATGAAGTTGTCCTTAACACCAATTGGGGTGGGCATTCATTCTGGAGTCACGATTCATTACTTAGCTCCTTCTATGCTAGCAGTCAAGGTGGGGAAGCGTTTTTTAAGCATCTTGATAAGTGCATGGCGAAACCAGATGCGAACTTAGATTTGCTTGAACTAATGTATGTGTGCTTATCTCTCGGGTTTCTGGGTCAATACCGTTTAGAAAAAAATGGACTGGAATCGCACCGGAAATTGAGAAGACAGGTTATTGCTACTCTTAAGTCTTATGGGAGAGGAGTCCCTCAGGAGCTAAGTAATAGTATCGACCAACACATTTTGAATGGCTCAAAGGCTTCTGATAGAGCCCCTCTTTGGGTTGTATGTTCTGTAACGGCGGCATTATTGGTCTGCATATATATGTATTTTAGCTATGAGCTAAATAAGGCATCCAATCGCACCTTTTCTCAATTAGTCAATTTGATTCAACCGCAACAACTTAACCAAGATGCAACGTCAGAATCAAAATCAGCGCCAATTGCAGAAAAGATTTCAATGTATCTAGCAACTGAGATCGGTAAGGGGCTAATCAATGTTGAGCCGCTGCAAGACAGGGTAAGAATTTCGTTAAAGTCTCAAGATCTATTTGAATCAGGTAGTGCTGATGTTGTCGCTTACATCCAACCCGTTATTTCTAAGCTTGCGAGAACATTGGAGTCGACCCAAGGCAAGATCATTGTTACTGGTCACACCGACGATAGGCCTATTTTCACGAGTAAATATCCCTCGAACTGGCACCTATCATTAGCTCGAGCCACTGCTATGTCTGAACAACTGATCTCGAATAGTGCATTAGAAGGGCGAGTGATACCCGAGGGATTGGGGGATGCAAGACCATTAGTTGAAAACAGTAGTGATGAAAACCGAGCTATTAACCGCCGGATTGAAATCGACCTTCTTGTCGCGAATTAATAATAGGTAGATAGAGATGCGTATTAAAGAAATTGGCAGAATATTTACTCAAAGATGGTTTCTCGGTCTTATCGGTGTCGCTGCTTGTTCTATTTTCATTTGGGTTGTTGGTCCACTTATTGCGATAGCGGGATATGAGCCCCTAAAGAGTGACTTTCAACGGCTAGTCACTATTCTAGTGTTGGTGTTGCTTTGGGCGATATTTAACGTTACCAAGCAGCATAAGCAAAAGGTGAAAGAAGACGAAAGTATTCAAACGTTGCTTGAGGTTGATAGCCAATCAGATAAAGAAGCAGCAAGTGAAATTGACTTAATGCGCGAGCGTATTGAGCAAGCTGTCAAAGTAGTGACGAAAACACACAAAGGCAAGAGAAGCTTGTATGACTTACCGTGGTATGTGTTGATTGGCCCTCCTGGAACGGGGAAAACAACCGTATTAAAGCAGTCGGGGTTAGAGTTTCCATTAGGAGACAGCCTTGGCTCTGACTCTATTGCCGGTGTAGGTGGCACTCGCCACTGTGATTGGTGGTTTGCAAATAAAGCAGTTCTTATAGATACGGCTGGCCGGTATACGACACAAGACAGTCAAGAAAAGGTCGACTCTAAAGCGTGGCATGGTTTCTTAGGATTGTTGAAAAAGTATAGAACGCAAAGACCAATTAATGGTGCGATTGTTACGATAAGTTTAGCCAGCGTGATGTCTCAGACTCGAACCGAGCGAAGTCTTCATGCTCGAGCAATTAAGTCGAGACTTCAAGAACTGAAAAACCAGTTAGGCATGCAGTTTCCGATTTACGTATTGCTCACCAAAATGGATTTAGTTGCCGGTTTCAATGAATTCTTTGCCGATTTAAGTAAGGAAGAACGAGATGATTTATTTGGTTTCATGTTCCCTCGTGAAGTGGATGATGAAAGAGGCGTTATTTCTCTATTCAACAAAGAATTTCATGGCATGTTGGAGCGCCTTGATGCCCGTATGCTTAGAATACTTGAAACTGAGGACGATTTAGATAAACGCGCGCTTATCTTTGAATTTCCAAAGCAATTAAGAGTGCTACAAGCTAATCTTGACGAGTTTTTAGCTGAAATTTTTGCACAAAACAGTTTTGAAGAGCCTGCCTTGATTCGTGGTGTGTTTATGTTGAGTTCGGTTCAAGAAGGCTTACCAGTCGATAAGCTGATGAATGAATCAACCAATGGACTTGGGTTAAATCGTTTAGCTCTAGCAAAGAGTCAGACTGGTTCTCATAGTTATTTCGTAAAGAATCTTTTTGACAAGGTTATTTTCAAAGAGCAACTGTTAGGAACAGTTAATCGTCACTATCAAAAGCAGTCAGGTTGGATGCGTCGAGGTGTTTACATTGGATGTACAACGCTACTGCTAGGAGCTTCTGCGCTTTGGTTTATGAGTTATAAGTGGAACTCACAGTTAATTGTCGATACCAATGAACAAGCTAGCCATATTGATGCACTGATTGGCGCTCAAAGTTTAGATTTTGAAGCGGATATTGTTTCAGCTGTAGAAACATTAGATAGGTTGATGACGCTTCCTCTCGGAAAGCAAAGCAACTACGGTGATGCCGACTCTGTAAAGAGGTTTGGTCTCTATCAAGGAGACAAAGTATCTCAGGCGGCAAACAATGCATATTCTGATGCTTTGACCCAATATTTCGCCCCTTTGCTTCTTGATAGCCTGGTGTCAGAAATGGAGAGCAATCAACAGCATCGTGAGTATTTGTACGAAACGTTAAAAACGTATTTGATGTTATTCAATCCAGACAAATATCAACAAGATGAAGTGTTGGCTTGGTTTAACTTTTATTTCGAACGTCAATATCCGGGTGAGCTAAACGCAGACTTAAGAAGACGCTTGCTACAGCACACTCAATATTTATTAGGCAACGATGGACAAGGCTTTACTTACAACACTGCTGCCGTGACGAGTGCTCGAGAAGTGTTGACTCAAATGTCTCTACCTGAACGTGCTTATCAGCGAATGAAAATACAATTTTCTAAGAGTCATGTACCTTCATTTCGCTTGACTGATGTATTGGGACCTAAAGGGCTTGAGCAGTTCGAGCGAGCTAGTGGAAAACCGCTATCACAAGGCATTTCGGGTTTCTACACGTACAATGGTTTTCATAGCATTTTTCAGATTCAGATCAACCGTACAGTAAAAAGCCTAATGGAAGAGAACTGGGTTTATGGTGACGATCTTAAGGCTCATGAAATTGATCAAGATAGTGCCATCCAAGGCGTTCAGTCTCGATACTATCAAGATTATGTTAATGAATGGAAAACGTTGATCGAAGATATTCAATTGAAGCAGGCTCCGAGCCTAGAACTTGCGACAGAGCAAGCGAGGGTTTTATCTGGAGTTGAAAGACCAATCGAATCTTTGTTGAGAGCAATCCAAAAAGAGGTTGCTCTATCAAAAGTATCATTGTCAGAAAATCAAAAAGCCGCTTCTGAAGTTGCTGGTAAAGTTGCCAAAGTTAAGTTTTCAAATACGGCAGATAGACTAGACATGTATTTACCTGAAGAAAACGGTTTCAATGTTGCTCTGCCAGGTAAAGAAGTCGAATCACATTTCTCAGAGATTTTACGCCTTGGTGAGCAAGACTTTGATGATATTCAACAAGCAATGATTAACTTGCGTTCGTATTTAAGTGACTTATCAAGCTCTGGTAACAATCAGAAAATTGCCTACAAAAGTATTTTAGATGGAACCGTTACACAAGATGTCGCAGCTTCCTTTGCTCGTGCTAAAGAACTTTTGCCGAGACCATTTAATCAATGGCTAGGTGAGCTTTCTCAAGAGTCGGTCAAGTTTGCGGAGAGCGGTTCGAAGGATCATCTAAATCAACTTTGGGTAACACAAGTGGTGCGCCCTTATCAGCGGACTATTGCTGGCAGATATCCATTCGAGCCCAATGCGAGCAGAGAAGTCAGATTGAAAGACTTTAAGCGATTCTTTGGTTATGGGGGCACGCTTGACGCATTCTTCCAAGAATACCTCGAACCGTTTGTGGATACTTCGAAAAGTCGTTGGCGATTAGAAAAGGAAATTGGAGTTCGTCCAGAAACACTAATGGTCTTTCAAAGAGCGCAACGTATCAGGCAGTCTTTCTTTGAATCTGATAATTCATTACGCGTAGAGTTTGGTATGAAGCCTGTTTATCTAGACCAGCACATTACTCGATTTGTCTTAGAGTTGGGTGGACAAGATTTGGTTTATAAGCATGGACCAGCAAGAGCTAAATCGTTGAGTTGGCCTGCCGGTCAAGATCAGACTCGAATTGTGTTCACACCACCTGAATCTAAACGCGAAATTGCGCATACCTATGAAGGTGAGTGGGGCATATTCAAGCTTTTGGATCAATCACTTAAAGCAAGGCCAGAATCGCGTAAAGACAATATAGTTATGATTGATTTAAAGGGAAACAAGGTGCAACTAGAGCTTATTCCTTCTAGTGCCATTAATCCGTTTTGGTCAAATGAAATGGAGAGGTTCAGATGTCCACGAACCTTATAACATCAGGCTGGGGCTATATCGGTAAAATGCCTGCAAAAGGGGACTTTGTGAAAGATGGTTTATCACAAGATTTCTCGGAGCGTTGGCATGATTGGCAACAGGCGGTTATTACAGTCAGCAGGGAACAACTGGGCGAAAGCTGGAATGAGCACTTTTTAACGGCTCCTGTGTGGCACTTTGCTTTGGATATTAGCTATTTAGAAGACTCAACCTACATTGGTAGCATGATTCCTAGTGTTGATGCATGCGGTAGATACTTTTTCTTTACTATAGCTCGTGCCGTAAAAGGTGAAGCTGCGCAATATTGGGGTGACAGAGCTTGGACCGAGGACAGTGCCGCTCTTGCTCTTTCAGTACTTGAGGACGACTTTGTCTTTGATGTTTGGCATAAGAGTACTCAAGAAAAAAATGACCTCGTTGCGAATGTGACAAGTGAAGTGAGGCCTCTGGAGTTTCTTTATCAAAGCCAAATATCTACAGTTTTTCATGATCACGGCAATACTGATCAAAACACGCTTTTGAATTTCCTCATTAAAGAGAAATTGAGTAAACCATGTTTTTGGTGGACTGAAGGTTCAACGAAGGTTGAACCATGCATGTTCATTACGAGTGGATTTCCTTCAATTGGTCAGTTTTCAGCCATGCTTGATGGCGGCTGGAAAAAGTGGAATTGGTAGGATAGAAGAATGAATTGGAACTATTTTACCTTTGCTAAATCGCACGCAGGAAAAGTACGCCCTTATAACGAGGATGCTCTGTTGGATATGACAGAGCAGCATATTTGGGTGGTTGCTGATGGAATGGGTGGACACAGTGCTGGCGATATAGCAAGCCAGATGCTAGTGGATAGAGTCGCGCGCCACATGCAGGATGTCTCCAATACTAATATCGATGATATCCGAAGAGTGGTTCAAGAAGCGAACTTAGAAATTTACCAATACGCACAAAATCACTTAGACGGTAAAACGATGGGAACAACACTTGTTTTGTTGTTTATTCAGGATGGGTATTACCACTGTCTTTGGGTGGGTGATAGCCGAATTTACCAGCTTAGAAGTGGTAATTTTGTCCAAAAAACACGTGATCATAGTCAAGTCATGGACTTAGTGGATCAGGGCTTATTGGCATTTGAAGATGCCGAATCTCACCCTCTTGCAAATGTTATTACCAGAGCTGTTGGGGTCGACGAAAGTGTCACTATTGATCAAGTTTCAGGGCAGTTGGCTGACGGCGATCAGTTTCTACTCTGTAGCGATGGACTCTCTAAGGAACTTACGAGTGAGGAAATTCATCGGACATTGTATGCAGACTCAGTCAACCAAGCTGGATTAGCGCTCATGCATTCGGCTTTGGTTCGGGGCGCAAGTGATAACGTAACTTGTGCTTTGATCAAAGTTCGCCAAGCGCAAACGGAGTGCGAAACAGTAACTAGAGAAGACGCGACAATACCTGTCTTTCTAAGAGGGAGAGCTTATGAGTAATGAAATGTTTGATTGGTATGAACAAGCGTTGGCCCCTATATCTCAAGAAAATCCTACAGGTGTTGATCCTAGAGAGGATGTATCACCACAGTCTGCTTACTATCGGTTGAAAGATCAGCGTATGGCCGCCCGCAACGCTGAACGTAATGCTCTTATAGAAGAAGAAAGTATCTATACCCACAGTAATTTATGGCGAGTATTTATTGAAGATGTCCCAGAAATACTCACGAATCAGTCTAAAGATTTGGAATTTGTTGCCTGGCTTATAGAAGCCCTAACTCGATTGTATGGTTTTCGTGGTATGGGCGTTGGCTACAAACTCGCAACCAGTTTAATTGAGAACTTTTGGGATGATCTGTACCCAATGCCTGATGAAGATGGTATTGAGACAAGAATATCGGCGATTATTGGCCTCAATGGTATCGATAGTGAAGGAACACTTATTTTTCCAATTGCTTGTATACCATTGACTGACTTAGGCGTGGAGCAAGCTTATGCCTATTGGGAATATCAGCAAGCTATAGAGCTTGAGCGCTTAGACGAAGATAAGCGCCGAAATCGAGTCGAGCTTGGGGCTGTTGAGCTATCTGAAATTACAACTACGGTTAAGTCGACTTCTGATACGTTTTATCGAGAATTAATCACGGATTTGGAGTTCGCTAAGGAATCATTTAATGAATTCAGTCAGCGATTAGATGAAGCGGTCGGTGATGTGACTCCTAGTTCTTATATATCAAAAAGACTTGAATCAATACACTCGGCATTAAAGCACCTTCTTGGAGATCGTTTTAATCAACCACAAGCGGTGTTTGAAGAGCTAGAGGATCTTGATGAATCTTCTTCTGAACAACCGTTAAGTTCACAAAGTTGTGATGCATTATTAGCGACAAACATGAAATCACGAGAGCAGGCAATTAGACAATTGCAGCAAGTAGCTGATTTCTTCCGAGAGAGTGAACCTCACTCACCAGTTTCTTACTCCATCGAACAGATCATTCGTTGGTGTGGGATGCCTCTGCCGGAGTTACTGGCGGAACTTATCTCCGACGGGGATGCAAAGAAAAGCTACTTCCGTTTGGTTGGCATAGCAGAACAAAATGAAAATTAATAAAGGGAGAATGGTATGACGAGTATCCACTCGAAACTATCACGAGTACGGAAGCCTCGTGTCCACATTACCTATGATGTTGAAACTGAAGGTACAACTCTTAAGAAAGAACTGCCTTTTGTTGTAGGTGTAATGGGTGATTTCGCTGGTCAAAACACAGAAGCGTTGAAGCCATTAAAAGACCGCCGTTTTATTCAGATCGATCGAGATAACTTTGACGATGTACTCAAAAAAATGAATCCATCGGTGAAGTTTAAAGTTGCGAATAAGCTTGCGAATGACGATTCACAGTTTGAGGTCGATTTAAACTTTAAATCAATGCAAGACTTTGAGCCTGCTGCGATCGTAAATCAAGTTGATCCACTACGCCAATTGATGGAAACGCGTAATAAACTGCGTGATTTGATGACAAAAGTTGACCGCTCAGAAGAGCTTGAAAATATCCTAGAGGATGTTTTGAACAATACGGACAATCTGGCAAGACTTGCAGGCGAGTTAGATCTTGACAAGAAAGCGAAGTCAGACAGTACTGAAGGAGCGGAATAATGACGACTGAAGCTGAAAAACAGTTAGATCCAACAGTTAATGAACAGACAACTTCATTCTTAGATCAAGCTATTGGTGCGACTAAGCAGACCGAAGCTTCTCGTGCTGAGGAGCTGATTAAAACGCTCGCTGAAGAAGCAATGAAAGGGACAGTTACTTGGAACAAAAACCTAACAGTAACTTTTCGTGAAGCGATTAATTTGCTCGATAGGCAGATTTCTGATCAGTTGTCTGAAGTAATGCATCACCCAGAATTACAGAAACTCGAAGGTTCTTGGCGCGGCTTAAATTATCTAGTGATGAATTCAGAGACCAGCTCTACTTTGAAAGTTCGCATGATGAGCATGACCAAGAAAGAGCTACATAAAGACTTGAGCAAAGCTGTTGAGTTTGATCAAAGCCAGATCTTTAAAAAGGTTTACGAGTCTGAGTTTGGTAGTGCTGGTGGTGAACCGTATGGTGCATTGATTGGAGACTATGAGTTTACCAACCACCCAGAAGATATTGAGTCGTTACGCCTAATGTCAAATGTAGCGGCTTCTGGCTTCTCTCCATTCTTGTCCGCAGCTTCACCAGCACTATTCGGCTTTGATGAGTGGACTGAGTTGTCAAAACCACGCGACCTAGATAAGGTATTTGAATCACTAGAATACGCCCAATGGCGTTCGTTCCGCGAGAGTGCCGATTCGCGCTTCGTTAGTCTGACGATGCCAAAAGTCCTTGCTCGTTTGCCATACGGACAAGCTACCGCTCCAGTCGAAGAGTTTGGGTTTGAAGAGTTCGAAGTAGATCCTGTTTCAGGTATTGCTGTTAACGCTGAACATAACGACTACTGTTGGATGAACTCTTCGTATGTTCTTGGTGTTAAGTTAACCGACGCATTTTCAAAATATGGATTTTGTACTGCCATCCGTGGTGCAGAAGGCGGCGGTCGAGTGGATAACTTGCCAACGCATTTCTTCATGAGTGATGATGGCGACCCTGATATGAAGTGCCCAACAGAGATTGGTATTACCGACAGACGTGAGGCGGAGCTTGGTAAGCTTGGTTTCTTACCACTTTGTCACTACAAAAACACCAACTATGCAGTGTTCTTTGGTGCGCAAACCTGTCAAAAACCAGCGAACCATGAATCCCCTGAAGCAACGGCCAATGCGGCCATTTCTGCCCGCCTACCTTATATGATGGCAACATCTCGTTTTGCGCATTATTTGAAAGTAATGGCTCGAGATAAAATTGGTAGCTTTATGGAAGCAGAAGACGTTGAGTCTTGGCTGAACCGCTGGATCCTAGGTTACGTCAATGCTTCTGAAGGCGGTGGTCAAGAGATCAGAGCGAAATACCCTCTAGCAGACGCTCGTGTTCAGGTTAAGGAAATTCCTGGCGCACCTGGTTCTTACAATGCCGTAGCATGGCTGAAGCCTTGGTTACAAATGGAAGAACTGACCACATCTTTGCGACTTGTGGCAAAGATCCCTCAGTCAGGTGGATAAGAAATGAATTGGCTGGTCGAAAGGCCAGCCATGACCAATCTTTATGTTCTAGATGGAATTAGCAGTGTCACTTAACTTTCGCGACCCTAGCAAGCTAAAACATGAGTTCAGTACCGGAGGCTATGCTGAACTTGATAGCCCGTGGTTGACTCGATTCAATGAATCTTCTGATCTTGTAGCGTCAGCGCGAATTTGGATAGAAGGTACACGTTCAAGAGATTTGGACAGCTTTCGTCATAGTGTGATGAACACAATTAACCGCATTGATGAGCTATTAGAATCTCAACTAAATGAAATATTACATCATCCTGAGTTTCAACAGCTCGAAAGGGGGTGGGTTGGAGTTAGGTATTTATGTGAACAGGTTGATTCTCGTTCATCGGATTCTGTAAAAGTTAAGGTTTTAACGGCGACATGGAATGAAATCAGTAAAGATGCTTTAAAAGCCATCGAGTTTGACCAATCAGCACTATTTAAGTTGCTCTATCAAAATGAATATGGCATGGCAGGGGGAGAACCCTTTGGTGTGGTGGTTGGAGATTATCAGCTTCGCTGTGATCCTAGTAAAAATTATTTTGATAGAGATCTGTCTGTGTTGAGTAAGATCTCTCAGTCTGCAGCTGCAGCATTCAGCCCATTTATCATGTCTGCATCGCCAGAGATGTTTGGTGTTGATAGTTTCGCTCAACTCTCTGCGATAAGAGATATAGCGGCCCAATTTGAACAGGAAGATTATGCAAAGTGGCGTAGTTTTAGAGACAACGATGACGCTAAATTTATTGGTTTGACTGCACCTAACGTCTTGTTCCGTCAGCCATACAAAAGTGATGGCTCGCGGAATGATAAATTCAATTTTCAAGAACACATCTACGACTCCAACCGAGATTTGCTATGGGGGAGTAGTGCGTACTGTTTTGCTGCCGTATCAATTAGAGCATTTCAGGAACATGGTTGGTTCACGCATATGCGAGGGATTAAACAAGGCGATTACAGTCAGGGCATTATCGTCGCTCCTACAAGGAGCAAGATGCGTGTTAACGGCAAGAATGATCGTGAAAGATGTCCGTTAAACTTGAAAATCTCTGAGAGAAAAGAACAAGAATTGTCTGAGTGCGGTTTTATTTCTATTTCTCCAATACCTGAGACTGATATGGTAGGGATGACCTCGAATGTATCTCTCTACAAGCCCAAACAATACGCAGAAAAGCATATTTCAACGAATGCAAAACTGACATCGATGTTGCAATACACATTGTGTGTATCGCGAGTCGCACATTATCTCAAGGTTATGGGGCGTGACAAAATTGGTGGGTATCAAGACGCAGAAAGCCTAGAGCGTGACTTTCAACGCTGGTTACATCAGTACACTACCGCATCAGATGAAGCGTCTGATGAGCTTCGAGCTAAATACCCCCTAAATGAAGCAAAAATTACAGTTCGAGAGAAAAGAGAAACTCCTGGACATTATTACTCAGTTATCCATTTGCGACCGCATTTTCAACTCGATCAAATGGTATCTAGCATTAAATTAATTACCGAATTATCACCAGAGCACATGGTGTAAGGAAATAACAATGACTCAATGGAAAAATGCTTTGTCCCAAGGCCTATTGCAACACGCTCTAGAGCAGTTAACTGATGAAATTAAAGCAACACCTAAAGATGCGAGCTTGAGAAGTTCCTTCATTGAGCTTCTTTGCATTGATGGGGACTTCGAGCGTGCGGACGCTCAGCTCATGCAATCGATTAAATTGTTTCCTGAGTATCTGCCTGGTGCAAGTCAGCTACGACATTTAGTGAAAGCAGCTCAAGCTAGAAAGGATTTTATCAATGGTGCGGCTAGTGCCAAAGTAATAGGTGATGAGGAATTAACTAAAGAGCTTGTTCGATTTAATCTTGCTCTCGGAAATCAAGAGTACGAAGAAGCGTCACGTCTATCGCATCGCATTGAAGAGCATCGTACTATTAAAGGGTTTAACGTAAACGGTACAAACTACGAAGATGCTAGAGATATTGATGATCGTTTAGGTGGTTACATTGAACTGTTTTCTACAGCAGGTAACTATTTTCTTGTACCCATATCGAGCATCCATACGCTAGAAGTTAAAGCACCTACTTCTTTGTTAGAGAGTATTTGGCGACCTGTCGAGTTTGATATCGATGGACTTGGTGAAGGCGAAGGCCATATGCCGTTGACATATGTTGACTCAGAGACCGATGCGCAAAAGTTAGGTCGAGAAACGGATTGGAAGCAGATTGGTGAGCAAGAATCTTTTGTTGGCTTGGGTCAAAAATGTTGGTTAGTCGGTGACTCAGCGCTTCCAATCTGTGATTTGACTACATTATTAGAACAGAAACAAATAGCGTAGAAATATCATGTCGTTAACCGTTTCTCTGCTCGACAAATTGATAGATAGTGATCCTCTCACTCGAGATGAGAAAGACTTCCCTGCAAGCCAGCAACAGATGTTGAGCAGCTTACTTAGAGATCTAGAGTCGATGCTGAATAGTCGTATTGGATGGAAAAATATTCCTGATGATCTTCTAGAGGTTCGTTATTCAATATTGAACTATGGGCTGCCAGATTTTTCCTCAATGCCCTATAGCAGCCAAGAAGGGCAGAATCAGCTTTGCGACATCGTTCATGATGCAATTAAAGAGTTTGAGCCGAGGTTAAGGAACCCTCATGTCCAGATTTCGGACGAGAAAAACGCTATTGATAGAGTATTGAGGTTACAGATAAATGCCACTTGCTTAATTGATAACAGTATTCATGAAGTGCGATTCAATTCTGAAGTAGAGCCGGTAAATTTAGGTATGAAACTGAGTAGAGCAAAATGAGTGAAGAGTTTCTCAAGTACTATAATCGCGAGTTAGCTTATTTGCGTCACAAAGGGCAAGAGTTTGGTGAGCAGTATCCCAAGATTGCCGCGAGACTTCGTATTAGTGAGGAACAGGTTGACGATCCACACGTAGAAAGATTGTTAGAAGGCTGCGCATTTCTAACAGCAAGGATTAGACAAAGCTTAGACAATAGTTACCCTCAGTTTACAGAGTCTTTGATGGGACAGTTATATCCGGATTTTCACGCCCCAATCCCGTCAATGTCAGTCATTAAAATGAGCTGTTCTAACTCCACTTCCTCTTATTTTGATGTAGAAGAAGGCGAGCGAGTTGTTATCGGTGCTACTGGATATCATGAATGCGAGTTTAGAACTTGTTATCCGGTCAGAATGTATCCTGTTGATGTGACCTCTGGCGTTTTTAAAAATGCGCCTTTCAAGCCAGTTGGCTCACGATGGGAAAGCAATGCTCATTCAGTTTTGAAAGTACAGCTCACGGCTCAAGATGAAGAGACTCCTCTTGGTGAAATGGGGATAGAACGGCTGCGCTTCTATTTAAACGGTCAATCTCAATTGACTTTTAAGCTCTACCAAATGCTGTTTCAAAACCTAATTGGTTTATCTGTTGTTGTGGATGGCAAAGAAGTTCGTCCTTTAACCAAAAGACATCTTTCTGAAGTAGGATTTTCAGAAGATGAGAAAGTTGTGCCATACAGTAAAAGAAGCTTTTCAGGAGCAAGATTACTTGTTGAGTATTTGCACTTTCCTGAGAAGTTTATGTTCTTTGATATCACCGAACTTGGATTATCTGAGCTAGATCTTGGAGAGCAAGTCGAACTGTATTTTTACTTTGATACCAACGATGACTGGCTTCCAAAGCAAGTGGACGAAGAAAGCTTAATGGTAGGTTGTGTGCCTGTAATCAACTTATTTAAAAGTATTATGGAGCCTAAGCGTATTCTACCAACTGAATACGATTACCACTTGTCTCCGCAATACCAAGAATCTGAAAGTAATGAGGTTGTCTCAATTTCTGACGTAACGTTGAGAAACTGGAACAAAACGTACCACAATTTGCCATGTTATCACGCTGGTGAGCACACGCATTATACAAACACTAGTGAGATTTATTGGTTGATGAGACGTGAGGATAAGAACTGGGCTGGTGGGTATGATGAGCCAGGTAGAGAAACTTACATTTCTTTTGTTGATAAAAAACATCAATTGTTCAGCCCGGATAGCCGGGAAAACTGGTTAATGTACGTGGAAGCTGAGTGCTGTAACCGCAACTTAGCGCAGAAACTTCCATTTGGAGGTGGGCTGCCGCAAGTATCTTTACCGGAGGTAAATGACAATTTCGAATCTGTTCGTTGTTTAGTTTCTTTATCAGAAACTATTCGGCCAGAAATGGATGAAAGCACACGATGGCAGTTAACTAAGCTTTTAACTTTAAACCATTTTACCGAGGAAGATGGTTTAGCAACTTTGAAGCAGACCCTTAATCTCTATGCATTTTCTGGGACAGCAGAAACGAAAGCGGTAATCGATGCTTTAACTAAGTTAGAGTTTGAGCCTACTACAGGAAGAATTAGTCAGAAAGGCAAAGTTGGATTTGCGCACGGTATAAAAATTATTTTGACGGTTTCTGATCAAATTTTACCTAAAGAGCAGATCTTTCTCTTAGGTAGTGTTTTATCTGTTTACTTCTCGCAATATGCTGAAATTAACATTTTTACGCAGTTAGAAATAAGAATTAAGTCCACGGGAAAGTCTTTCCACCTATGGCCCGCATTAACTGGCGATAAGGTGTTGCTATGAGCGCGGAACAATTTTATCGAGAATTAAAGCAACATCCATTGTTTGAAGCGATTCATCTTATTGAACACGAAGTTCTGCAAGCAGAGGCGCAAATAGGAACAGATGCGTTACCGAAGCATGAAAAGCTAAACTTAAAGGTTAATCCATCATTAGGTTTTGAAAATGCTCAGCTTTGTGAACTGAAAAATATAGATGACAGCAAGTTAGAGATTGAGACCAATTTAATAGGCCTAACGGGTGAGCAAGGTGTGCTTCCCCAGCACTATAGTGAATTAGCTTTACATCGCCAAAAAGAAGGCGATACGGCTATGGTGGACTTCTACGATATTTTCAATCATCGCTTATTATCTCTTTATTATCGATGTTGGCAACTGAGTCAGCTGACTGTTCAGTCTCGTGCGCATGCGCAGGGCGCGCGTTCGCCGTTAGAAAGCTGTAAATCGGCATTAACTGGGAAAGGGAGTTCACTGTCCCGGCACTATGGTGGTGTGTTTGCTTCACCAGTGAGAAGTAAAGGTGGACTGAAAAGTATTCTTGAATGTTTATCTGGATGCCAAGTAAAAGTTCATGAATTTCAAGGACAATGGTTACACCTTACGAAAGAAGAGCAAACACGCCTTGCATCCCGAACTATGCCTGAAGGGCAGTTTGCTCAACTTGGTTTAGGAGCGTCTTTGGGTTCGAAAGCATGGAACATCAACGCGGGGACAACAATAGAATTTCTGCCAAAAGATAAACAGCTAGTTAGTAAATTGCTTCCTAACCAACCCAATATAGCAATCATTAAGAACGCTGCTTATGAGTTGATTGGAAAACATAAACAACTGAAGTGGCAGCTCACCACCAAACATAGTTTGCTACCACAAGCTTGTTTATCGAAACAGCAGGGGCAGTTAGGTATTGGTTCTGTGCTTAAAAAACACGAACGTACAAAAGATCGAACTATAACAATTACTATTTAAAGGAAATGTAATGGCTTCACTCTCACTTTCAGCGTTGGTCGAAAGATTGTCTCCTCAGGCTAAGGAAACACTTGAACAGGCAGCTGCGATGGCAAGCTCCCGAACTCATCACAGTATTGAAATGTCTCACTGGTTAATGATGATTATCCGCCATCCTGACGATATTTACTCTGAAGTTTTTGACGAATTTGATGTCGATAAAATCAAGGTTGAAACCGATATTCAAAAGGCATTAGAAAAATACAAAACAGGATGCCAGTCGGTGCCTGGGCTATCAGCTCATACGGTGACTGTTATGCAAAATGCCTTGTTGTCTGCAACCATTGAATTCAATCAAGAACAGTTGGGGTGCATCCATCTTTTATTTGCCTACTTGTCTGATGATACGTTAGTCAACATGGCTGGTTCGATTAGTCCTGAACTAAACAAGATAGAACCATCTCGCTTATTGAACTTTAAAGAAAGTAATGCGCCTCAATCAAGATCGAATGACTTAGCGCAGTCAAACGCGAATTCCGCCTTGAATCAATTTACAACAGACCTTACTGAGCAAGCTAGGGAAGGTAAAATAGATCCGGTGATTGGTAGAGATAATGAAATTCGCCTAATGATCGATATTTTATTAAGACGCCGACAAAACAACCCGATTCTTACGGGAGAAGCCGGTGTTGGAAAAACAGCCGTTGTTGAAGGTTTGGCGCAAAAGATCATTGATGGCGATGTACCTCCCGCTCTGCAAAATGTGGCAATTAAGTCTCTGGATTTGGCGTTACTGCAAGCCGGCGCAGGCATGAAAGGTGAGTTTGAAAACAGGCTTAAGAACCTTGTTAAGGAAGTAAACGACGCTCCACAGCCTATTATATTGTTCATTGATGAAGCTCATGGCCTAATTGGCGGTGGTGGGCAAGCGGGCCAAGGTGATGCGGCGAATATTCTGAAGCCAGCATTAGCGAGAGGTGAACTCAGAACGATCGCAGCAACAACGTGGGCAGAGTATAAAAAGTATTTTGAAAAAGATGCAGCTTTAACTAGGCGTTTTCAAGTCGTAAAGGTTGATGAGCCAGCCCCTGAACTCGCGATCGAAATGTTACGAGGCTTACTTGATGTAATGGCACAACACCACGATGTTCATATCACTAACCAAGCTCTCAATGCAGCGGTCCAACTGTCAGCTCGATACATTAATGGTCGTCAACTGCCAGATAAAGCGGTTTCTGTTTTGGATACGGCCTGTTCTCGAGTTGCGTTAAGTCAGTCATCTACACCGGGAGGCCTAGATGCGAAAAGAAACAAACTTAAAGCAAAGCAAGCTGAGTATGAGCATCTTAGCCAAGAGAGTCGGCTAGGAGCATCTCTTGATGTGCAGCTGCAAGGTGTCCGAAAAGAGATTGATGCGCTATCTAATGACATTATTGAATTAGAAGTACTTTGGGAAAAAGAAAAAGAATGGGTAAATGAAGCTAAGTCACTTAGAACCCAAATAATCCAGGAGGGTTCTGAAACTGCTAGAGACAAGTTACAAGAGCTTGAAAATAACCTTTCCGCTAACTCACAGCCCTTAGTTTTTTCGCATGTAAATGAAGCGCTAATCGCAGAAGTTATTTCGGATTGGACCGGTATACCGCTAGGTAAACTTCAGGATGATGAAATCCAAGCAGTATTGGGTTTGAAAGAAAGTTTGTGTAAGCGAGTTGTCGGGCAGGATCACGCTTTAGAGCTCATGTCTGAAGTGATAAAAACCGCGAGTGCGCAGCTCACGGATGAGACACGACCAAATGGTGTATTTCTCCTAACCGGACCAAGCGGAGTGGGTAAAACCGAATCGGCTTTGGCGATTGCAGAGAAAGTCTATGGTAGTGAAGAAAATGTCACGACTATCAATATGTCGGAATTTAAGGAAGAGCATAAAGTCTCATTGCTATTAGGTTCTCCTCCTGGTTATGTCGGTTATGGAGAAGGAGGTGTACTGACTGAAGCTGTTAGACGTAAACCTTATAGTGTAATTCTCCTCGATGAAATGGAAAAAGCGCACCCTGGTGTTCAAGATATTTTTTATCAGGTGTTTGATAAAGGCTCAATTAAAGACGGTGAAGGTCGAGATATAGACTTTAAAAACACTATTATTATTATGACCGCGAACACAGGGACCGAAACGACGATGTCTTTGTATTCTGATCCTGATTTATCTCCTGAGCCGTCAGCACTAAAAGATGCTTTACGCGATGATTTGTTGGTCGACTTTAAACCTGCATTTTTAGGGCGTGTGAACGTATTACCTTATTTGCCTCTATCAAGAAAAGTATTGATAGAAATAACAAAATTAAAGTTGGATAAAATTACGACTCGTATTCGTAAGCACTATAACGCTGACCTGTTTTTTGATGAGGAACTAATTAATGATATTGTAGACAATAGCAATGAGTCTGGCAGTGGTGCGCGTGTGGTACAAACAACCATAGAAAATACATTGCTTCCGAAGATTTCTCATGAAATATTGCATGCAATTCTTAATGATAAGACGTTTGATGAAATTATTGTTAAAGGTACAACTAGTGGACTTGATGTCTCAATAGTTTAACATCCTTTACACTCTCAATAATAATTGGGAGTTGGTTCATATTAACTATTATTTTTTATAAAAAACGCTTAAATTAAATCTTATTTAAAGATATAACAGGGCGTATTTAAAATGAAGTTTTTGATACATTAATCACTAATTATCACCAAACGTCAGATAATTAAATTACTACGATATATGTCAATTAATAATGCTATAGGAGATTAGCATGCAGTCTAATACGTATCTTAAATACGCAGATATTAAGGGTGAGGCAACAGCCGAGCAATACAAAGATTTGATTACACTACTATCTGTAGATTGGAGTGTAGGTCGTGAGATCTCATCATACACTGGTACAGCGATGGACCGTGAAGCGAGCGCTACTCGTCTATATGATTTGACTATCACTAAACTTCAAGACCGTTCTTCTCCTGACTTATTTAAAGAAGCGACGATTGGTAAAGGTAAACCAGCGGTTTTCCATATTACTAAGCAGGGTGAGAAGGTTGAAGAGATCATGAAGATCGAACTGACTGATGCGATGATTTCTAACTACTCAGTTTCTATCCAAGACGATCGTCCAGTTGAAACTATCACAATTTCTTACACAGAAATGATGATGACAGTGACTCCTACTGACGATAAGAACAACACTTCTGCTCCATTGGTATACGGCTACAGCGGTGTTAAAGGTCAACAAATGTAATTTTCATGCGGGGGAGTATTCCTCCGCATTTTTTTGAAAGAAGTATTTAATGAAAAGAGCAACTCAAGATAACAATTTCATCCGAATTTCTTCCCCATTCGGTAAAGATGCCATCATACTAAACTCGTTTGAGTATAAAGAAGAGATCTCAGAACTTTTTTCATTGCGTGCTAAAGCTTACTTTAATGATCAACGAAGTGAGTTAAACGAAATTATTGGTAAGGAAGTTACCATTACCCTTGAAAATAATGAGGATGTTTCTTCAAATCCTCGTTATATGCATGGTTACGTTTCTGCTGCAAGATTAGAAGGGAAAAGGGTTTCTAATACACATAAAGGCGAAAATTATAAAAACATAGAATTATTAATAGAGCCTAAATTACGTTTCGCTGAATATCGAAAAAATTGCAGAATATTTCAGCATAAAGATATAAAGGAAATTATCTCTGAAGTACTATCGGAGCATAGTGTTGCCTTTAGTTTTGAGCTAACCAAGTCCTATCCTAAATACACGTACAAAGTACAATATGAAGAATCAGATCTTGAATTTGTTCGACGTCTGTTATCGGAAGAGGGGCTATCATTTTGTTTTACACATACTAAGTCTGCCCATACGCTCAATATTTTTGATGACATCAGTTTTTATAAGCCGGGTACTGAGTTTTTAGTCGATTTTGATACAGGTACGGCGAAATCTAGCCACATTTCTTCTTGGCATGAAACGCAAATTCTGACTACTAAAGCGAGTCAAAAGTCAGGCTATAACATGCTCAAGCCTTCTTCGAATCCTAAAAATACTGCAAAGGGTGAAAGTGATTTTTTTACAGTGCCTGAAAGCGAGTATTTTGAATACATGGGTGAAATGGAGAGCAATGATCAATACGCACTGAGAAACACGCATGCAATAGAAGCACTACAGCAAAATGCATATTTGTGTCGTGGCGAGGCTACGTGCAGAACATTCAGCGTAGGCAAGTGCTTCAAGTTTAAAAAACATGAAGATAAATCTCGAGTTGGCAAAGAATATGTACTGTCTTCTGTTTTTTTGTCTGCTGCTGTTTATAACCAGACTGGTCAAGGTGGCACCGGTGCGCAAGGTGTCAAAGTCTCGTTTAGTTGTGTTGACTCAAAGACAATCCTTCGTCCTTCAGTTAACTATCCGAAACCTCAGATGAAAGGTTTGCAAACTGCAATAGTTACGGGGAACAAAGATGGTGAAATTTACATAGACAAACATGGCCGTATCAAAGTTCAGTTTCACTGGGACCGTGTTGGTAAATACGATGTAAATAGTTCATGTTGGATTCGTGTTGCGCAAAATATCGCAGGTAACGGATGGGGGTCGGTGTTTCACCCTAGAGTCGGACAAGAGGTCATCGTCGAGTTTGTCAACGGAGACCCTGATCAACCAATCGTTACGGGATCACTATATAACGGTAGTCAACTCCCTCCTTACGCTTTACCAGAGCAAAGTTCTCAGAGTGGTTATAAATCACGCTCTGTACAAAAAGGTACATCCAATTTTAATGAGTTGCGCTTCGATGATAAGCCTGGTGAAGAGCACATTTATCTTCATGCTGAAAAACTGTTCCAAATGCTAGTTGAAGACTGTGTTGATATCGCCGTTGAAAACAGTAAAACCGAAAAAGTGACCAATGATGTTAATCAAGAGGTTGGTCAGAACGCGAGCTTGAAAGTAGGTAAAAACTTTTCGAATGAAACGGGTGAAGTGCTGTCTTTTAATGCAGGAAAGAGCGTCGAGATCAAAGTAGGTGGTGCTTCTATTCAGATGTCTAGCTCTGGAGAAATCAATATCAAAGGTAATAAAATATCCATTAACGGCTCAGCTATTGCTCTTAAAGCTGGGCAAATTTCATTGAACTAAGGTGATTTAAAGTGGGTAAACCAGCCGCAATTTTGGGCAGCTTTCATCTTTGCCCTAAAAAAACAGGAAAGATACCGCATGTCGGTGGTCCCGTCGTTGTTGGCTCACCAAACGTAACGATTGGCGGGATACCTGCGGCAAGACAAGGCGACAAGCTTATTTGTATCGGTCCTCCGGATAGTATCTCAGCAGGTTCTTCTAGCGTAACAATCAACGGTAAACCAGCCGCGAGAGTCGGCGATTCAACGTCTCATGGTGGCAAAATTCTATCTGGTATGCCTACGGTTTTAATCGGAGGCTAGATGCCACTCGCATTTCAAACGCATCTTCTATCTTTTAATGGCCGTTCACACACCGTTCGCGAGATAGCTGATGATTCTTTTAGATTGTCCGAGGAAATCCGACCCCCTGACTTTGCTCAATCAATAGATGAGCATATATTAAGCCTCGTGCGCTCTGAGCGCGAGAGTCTTGAGCAAGCTGATATCAAGGGGAATCTCTGTGTTCTTTTACCATCTTCGGTGGACAAAAGTTTGCTTAAAGCATTGATAAGCGAGCTTTCTATTTTCGTTGACCAAACTGTCAATACTGAAATTTACTTTTATCCTTATGGCCAAGCTGCATTTTTGATGGCACTAAATCGGATAAATCGTGAAGTTAATGAAACGCAAGCGACTTGGATACTGGCTATAGAGGTTACGAGTGATGTAGAAGGGCATGTCAAACCTCAAAGCTCTATCATTTTAACCAAGTGTTTTTTTCGACATTCAGGTCTTGTGCCTGATGTTGTTCGAATTGATTTAGATGCCAAACAACAACGCATCGCCGTGGACAAGGTGTTTAAGCAATTAGGAGTAAGTTGTGAACATCCACTCAGTCAATTGTATTTATCCGTTAATAAGGAAGAACCGCAATGGTTAAACTCAATGCAATTCTTGTCTCCGTGGGTGACCGATCAAACTCAGTATCAATTTGTTGATATCAAACTTGGCGGATTGGGTGCATGTGGCGGCGTTTTAAAAGCGTTAGTGATTGATGAGCTTCAAAGAAGCAGCCCCTGCCCAGACTTTCACGTGTTGCAAGCGGACATCGAGTCAGATGGCTATGCGGTAGGAGTAATATACAATTGGCGTAGTGAATAGGTCTGGCTATTGCTTTTCCTTCTAGTAGTAGCTGAGGTTTTAGTGATGCAAATGTTATGGGGGATTGACTCGAAACTGGCCCTTTAATGATGTTTGGACAATGACTAGGCGCAGCTTGCTTTTCAAAATAGCTTTGCTCACCGCGTTTTTACAGTGTTCTTCTCGCTTTCTGATTAAATAGCCAGCCATAGAACACAAACCACATGAAAAGCTGTTCGACTCAAGATATCCTTACCGAAATAAAATAACTTGAGTTTTGGCTTGTTCGAGATCCCACCCGTGACGCATTCCTTTTTATAAACGGTACATGGACTCTGACAGAAGCAAGCCTACTCATAGAATTGGCGGAAAGTGAATTCGAATGAAGTTTATCCACACCTCAGATTGGCATCTTGGTCGACAATTCCACAACGTATCACTACTCGAAGATCAACAAGCAGTACTCGAACAACTGATTAACTATATTGAACGCAACCCCGTCGATGCAGTTGTAGTGGCGGGAGATATCTATGACCGTTCGGTGCCACCAACGGTTGCAATAGAACTGTTAAATCGAGTCGTGAAACGCATTTGTACCGAGTTAGAAACACCAATGATATTGATATCTGGCAACCATGATGGTGCAGAAAGGTTAGGTTTCGGCTCAGAGCAAATGAAAAATGCAGGTCTCCATATTGTTAGCAACTTTGAAGAGATGCTCACTCCCATCATCATAAAAACGGACTCTGCGGACGAGGTCGCGTTTTATGGTATGCCTTATAACGACCCTGAACAGGTCAGGTTTGCCTACAAAGCCTCGGTATCCACTCATGATGAGGCTCATCAATTGCTTGTTGAGCAAATTAAAGAGCGCTTTATCTCTAAGCAAAAGCGCGTGCTCGTGAGTCACTGTTTTGTTGATGGGGCTATCGAGTCAGACTCTGAACGACCATTATCTATTGGTGGTTCTGATCGCGTGAGTCATGAACACTTCTTAGATTTTGACTACGTCGCACTTGGTCATTTGCATCAGCCTCAAAAGAAAGGCGCAGAGCATATCCGTTACTCTGGCTCTCTCATGAAGTATAGCTTTGGTGAACAGAACCAGAGAAAAGGTTTCACGTTAGTTGAACTGGACAAGAAAGGATTTGTTTCTGCAGAGCATATTGATCTTACGGCTCCTCATGAAATGCGCATTGTAGAGGGCGAGCTGGATAAAGTTATTGAGCAAGGCAAAACAGACCCTAAGAATGAAGATTATTTGTTAGTTCGCTTGATGGATAAACATGCGATTTTAAACCCAATGGAAAAACTTCGTTCAGTGTATCCAAACGTTTTACACCTTGAGAAACCTGGCATGTTAATTGGGGTAGAGCAGGAAATGGCGCAAGCAAAGTTGGCGCGAAGCGAAATTGATATGTTCCGAGATTTTTTTATTGAGGCGCAAGATAGCCAGTTGTCTAAAGAGCAAGAGCAAGCTGTTACTGACATTATTAAGCAATTATCACAGCAATAGGGACCAAAGATGAAACCAATTAAACTAACCATGCAAGCCTTTGGTCCGTTTGCAAAAACTGAAATCATTGATTTTGAGAAGCTTGGCAGTAACCCTCTATTTTTGATTAATGGTCCTACAGGTTCCGGTAAAACGTCGATCTTAGATGCCATTTGCTTCGCCCTTTATGGTGAAACCACAGGTAATGAGCGACAAGGTATTCAGATGCGGTGTGACTTATCCGCGCAAGATTTACCAACCGAAGTAGTTCTCGAATTTTCGTTACACGGCAAACAATACCGAGTTGTTCGATCCCCTGAGCAGGAAGCGCCCAAGGCCCGTGGTGAAGGGATGACGATTAAAAAGCACACTGCGGCTCTTTATGAACTCGGTGAGACTGAAACGCTTATCACCAGCAAGACGACTCAGGTTAAAACTGAAGTTAGCAATATTATTGGCTTGAATGAAACTCAATTTCGTCAAGTTATGGTGTTGCCTCAAGGAAAATTCCGAGAACTGTTGCTTGCTAGCTCTAAAGAGCGTGAAGAAATTTTTGGCCAGCTCTTTCAAACTGACATATATAAAAAAATTGAGTACGCGCTCAAAGATAAAGCGAGTGCAATTAGTAAAGCGAAAGGCGAATTTGATAATCAAATTCGAGGTGCTTTACAAGTTGCAGAAGCGAGTTCTGAACAAGAGCTATTACAACAACTGGAACAAGTAACTAAGCAATTAGAGTCTGATAAAAAGAATGAGCAAGCAGCGTTAGATAAGCTCAATACTGCTAAATCTGAATTGCAAAAAGCGGAAACCTTGAATGGAGAGTTTTCGAAACGAGAGCAAGCAGAAAGCGCACTCAAGCTGCATCTAGAACACTCAGATTCGATAAAAGCTCGTCAACAGCAATTAGAAAACGCTAAAAATGCCAATAAGATAGAGTTGCCCTACATCTCATTACAAAATGCAAAAGCTCAAACGCAAGAGCTTAGGCAAAAAATCGTAGCTTTGAAAGAGAGTCTCGAAAAAGCTAATGTCGTTGCGAGAGAACAAGAAAACTTGCAGCAAAGTGCAAAAAAGGCAGCGGCAAAGGTCCCGCAGTTAACGCAACTGCAGTATCAACTTGAAAGTATGAAAAACAAGTTGGTCGAGAAAGACAATTTGGAAAGTAAAATAACGGCGGGTTATCAACAAAAACAACAATTTGAAGCAACGTTAAAACAGTACATAGAACTAAAAGATAAGTTAACGTTACAGGCCCAGCAGGGACAGAAGGAGCTAGAGAAAGCACGAGTTGATGTTGCGCTTATTGGCAGCATCGATGCGGAAATAAAACAAAAACAACGGCTGTTACAGGATCTACAAAAGCTGCATGATCTTACTTTAGAGCTCTCTAAACTCAATGCGCTAACTGTAGGCAAGCAGCAGTCACTACACGAAGCCAGTCAGCGCTATATGCAGCGTCAACAAGCCGCTGATACGATAGAGCTTAAGTGGCACAACGCTCAAGCGGCAGTATTAGCGCAGCGACTAAAAGCAGGTGAAGCATGCCCGGTGTGTGGTAGCGAAACGCATCCTAACCCCGCAACGTTTGTTGAAGAAGCCGTTACAAAAGAGCAAGTTCAGGCGGCTAGAGCGAAAGAGCGAGAAGCTCAAACCTTGTTGAACCAACTAAGCAATCAGCTAGAACAACATAACGTTGTCATTAGTCAGTATCAGAATCAGTGTAACCAGTTGAAAGAGGAGTTGGGTGAGTATGCTACATCTGATATCTCGACGGTTCAAAATGATTTGCAAGCGATCAATGCTCAACTCCTACGTCTACAAGCTATTGATATTGAAAAGCTAGAAAAGAACGTTGAACAGCTTAATCAACGCTGCGTCGTGGGTGAAAATAAAATTCATGAGCTGCAGAATCAAATGGCGGCAAATGAATCAACCGTTAAAGCGAACCAAGAACAATTGGCTCAATTACAAGCTTCTATTGACCCAAAATACAGTTCCGCTGACTTGCTTGAACGTGAAATTTTGCTGACAAACGAGCAAATTCTGAGTTTGAACAAAGGCTTAGAAAAGGCGCAAAACGCTTTGCAGCAAGCGATATTGGAGAAATCAAATGCGGAAAGTCACTTAGCGACGAACAAGCAGTGGTTATCTGAGTCAGAGCAAAAACTTAGCCAAGCAGAATTAGCGTGGAATGAGGCGCTACAGGCGAGTAAATTTGAGGATGAAAGCCATTATCTAAGTAGTCGAGTGGGAGATGATGAACTTCAAGCCTGGCAGCAAGAAATAGACAGTTTCAAACAGGCACAAACCAAGCTTGAGCAAACACTACATGATTTAAATCATGCATTGAAAGATCTTGAAAGGCCTAATTTGGAGTCGTTTAACGACAGGTTAACCACTCTGCAGGCGCAATATATTGAAGTAAGGAATCAACTTGATACCACACGCTCAATATTTGAACGTCTTGAAAAGGTTCGTAAAGATATTGCCGTGTTGCATGAGAAAAATAGTAAGTTAGAAGAAGAATACAAAGTCTTTGGTACGTTGTACGACGTTGCTAGCGGTAAAACAGGCAGCAGGGTTAGCCTACATCGCTTTGTTCTTGGTGTACTGTTGGATGATGTGCTGATTCAGGCCTCTCAACGCTTAAGCCTTATGAGTAAAGGGCGCTATATTCTTGCTCGAAAAACAGAGGGCTTCAAAGGCGCAGCGGGTCGCGGCTTAGATTTAATGGTTGAAGATGGCTACACAGGAAAAACGCGTGATGTTGCGACACTTTCCGGCGGTGAATCATTTATGGCAGCGCTTGCTCTGGCACTTGGTTTGTCGGATGTTGTGCAATCCTATAGTGGCGGTATTCGTTTAGACACTTTATTTATTGATGAGGGCTTCGGTAGTTTAGACCCAGAGTCTTTAGATCTTGCTATTCAAACGCTAGTGGACTTGCAACAGACTGGGCGCATGATCGGTGTTATTTCTCACGTTTCTGAGCTGAAAGAGCAAATGGCGCAGAGGATTGATGTTGAACCATCAAGACTTGGTTCAACGGTGTCGATTAAATCTCAATGTCGCTTCGCTGTCTAATTCAGTGACTACTGTTAGATCAAAAAGCCCCTATTGTTAGGGGCTTTCTGACTAAGTCGCTACTGTTCGCAAAAGTGGCCTTCTTTTGGTGATTGGGTAATCGCATATTCGCCATCAAGGTTGCGATAAACAATCGTGTTCCAAACAGAGCCATCATCCAATTCAAACTCAATAGCATAGTTGACGCCGCTAACGATTTGCGCGTGAACATTCAGTATTCGTTTAAACGACGCTATTGTGTCCATTTTCTTTAAAACAAAGGCCATTGCCTTTTGTGCATCAGGGGTCGCGTTAAACTCATTCCACCCACCTGGCATGTTTCCTTGTGCATTACATACATCTGCCGAGGTCGTTAATTGTGTCGTTTCGCTCGGCTTTTCCTGCTGACAACCTGCAAGTAACGCCAAAAGTGCACAAACTGACACTGTTTTTAATTTCATAACAATAACCTCTGTCTATAACGCAACGTATTATAGGAGGGTGATATGCCTACGAATGTCTATGTTGTGCAAAGTTTCTATATGCATAGGGTTAAATGCTGACAAAATGTACAAGCATGGTCAGCTTGTAAGTCAAAAATAGAGCAATCTTGTTATCGATTTGCAGAGATGACGAGGTTTCGGTGTTCAGCGCGCTATTGATGATGAAGAATTGTGATGTGTACCTATGAGGGCGATGGTGCGGCTTAGTGATCGATTTGTTATCTTCTAGAGTAAAATCAATCACTAATTAAAATTTAGGTGTTGTATGAAATCGATAAAAATATTTTTACTTTTGTCACTTGCAACTTTATTTGGTTGTACCTCGAAGCCGGATGGGGTGGAACCCGTGAATAATTTCGATTTAGAGCCATATCTAGGTAAGTGGTATGAGATTGCACGCCTAGACCATTCATTTGAGCGAGGCTTATCCAACGTTACCGCTGAGTATCAGGTTCGTGAGGATGGTGGGGTCAAGGTGATAAACCGTGGATATTCCGAAGAAGAGCGACAGTGGTCAGAAGCTGAAGGCAAAGCTTATTTTGTTGAAGATGAAACGGTGGGACACTTAAAGGTTTCCTTTTTTGGGCCAATATATTCTTCTTACATTGTGTTTGAGCTAGGTGAAAACTATGACTATGCGTTTGTCTCAGGTTACAACCACGACTACTTGTGGCTATTGTCTAGAACTCCTAATGTTGATGAGAAAGTAGTGGAGCGCTTTAAGTACGTAGCTAAAGAGAAAGGTTTCGCTATCGACGAGCTCATTTTTGTTGAACAAGAGAAACAAAGACAGCTTTAAGTTCATTAGCGTGGCTGAAAAAGCGGACAGAGGGGAAGCTTCCTAATTAAGAGCTCAGTTTGTCATTCGCTTAACAGTAATTTGTTACCGCGTAACTTAATGTGGTCAAAATGGATATAGCCCCATCATTTGTGATTACTCGTGATGGGGCTTATATAAATTTGAGTGAGCGTCGAAAGGTTGATCTATCAACAAACGGTTATGGTTTACTTAATCAAACGAACGATCAGGGAACCTGGTGCTCGAATAGATTCAACATTGTGGCTAAGTACTGTGCCGCTTGTTGGGGCGGTGTAGCGTTTAATCTCAGCGCCAAAGCTGTCGTATTGAATCGCAAGAAGTTGGCCTTGCTCGACAAAATTCATCAAACTGACATGAGGCAGTACAAAGCCGCCGTGTGTCGCTTTCACACTGACGATTTCGTTTCCTTCCAAGCATGACGTAATAGGGTCCATATCACCTTCAACAATGTTATGCTTTTTCAGCACATTAAAAATGCCTGTTACAGTTCGACTGATAAGTTCTTGCTCGGTGTATCGCCCCATACCTACTTCAACAGTAATACTTGGGACACCATGGTTATTCCAAACCGTTTCAAGGACGCCAGCATCTCCAGGATCATTTAAAATCGCATCAGGATTAATGAGGCGAGCCATTTCTAATGATTGCTCGATTCGGAAATCTGCAAACACGTAAAGTGGATAGGCCGCACCACTGGTTTGAGTGTGAAGGTCAATGGCTAAATCTGCATTTGGCTTGAGCAAATCATTCCACAATGCATATAAGTAACGTTGGGCCTCATTGCCGTTTTGGTCACCAGGAAAAAAGCGGTTTAAGTTTGCAGGAGACGCGTCAGGGTCTGCGGAATAGAAATCGCGGCTGTGGTTTAGCATACCTGGCATGTTAATGGTTGGAACAATAGTGACAGTACCAGCGACTTCAGTCCCGATGAGCTCTCGAGCAGTTTTCTGCGCTGCTAACACACCATTGTACTCATCACCATGAACCCCTGCGGTAATCATGATCTTCTTGCCAGGTTTTTCACCTTTGAACACTAGCACAGGTAGGTGTTGCCACTGAGAGAGAGCATTCGTTGCGATGCGAAACCAAAACTTATGCTCGCCCGAATTTAGGTCTGCTACATTGAGAGATTGAATCACTTGATGACCCTGAATCATGTCATCGAGAAATTGTGTTGCCATTAAAGTTACCACTCCAAAACCATAAGCTAATCTAAAACCTTAGCGTCGTCATACGATGAATATTAATAAGGCGAGAACATGTCTCGCCTTAATTACCAATTGGTTTCGTTTTACGCAAAACCCATAATATGAGCTGCGATAACGACGATACTTGATAGGGTAAAGAGTAATAGAATAAATCGCCAGCAGAATTTTGCCCAGTCACCCCAGTCGATACGGCAGACACCAAGCGTTGCCATGAGAGATGCCGAAGTAGGGACGATAACGTTAGTAAAGCCATCGCCAAGTTGGAATGACAAAACTGCCACTTGGCGCGTAACTCCTGCAATGTCTGCCAGAGGGGCCAGTAGAGGCATCGTTAGTGCCGCTTGTCCAGAGCCCGAAGTGACGAAGAAGTTGAAGATAGATTGGAATACATACATTAACCATGCCGCAGCCACGTCAGGAAGCCCGCTAATCACGCCGCCAGCACTGTTTAGAATTGAATTCAGTACACTCGCTTCATCAGTTGTACCACCACCAAGGATCAACAATACACCTTTTGCACAACCCACTAATAGGGCAGGTGCAAGCATAATAGCTGCACCTTCTTTAAATGCATCAGCTGCGCAGTTTAGCGTCATACCGTTTAGGCGGAAAATCGTACCGATGATCGCGACAACAAAGCCCATAGTGAAAAATTGAGAAGCGATTTCTGGGATGTACCATGCGTTAGCGACTACGCCCCAAACGACCCACACCGTGGTCGCAATAACCGTAAGGATAACGAGTGTGTCACCTAGGTACCAACGAGAATCTTGATTGCCAAGCTCTTGCTGACGGAAATACTGGTCTGTGCGATGGCTGTAAGAAAGTGTAGGATTTGACTTCACACGAGCGGCGTAGATCATTGTGAAAGCGATACCGATTAACGTAAAGCCAGCCCATAACCCCATGCGCGCTGTCATGCCGGATAAAACAGGTACACCCGCAATGCCTTGCGCAATAGCGACGGAAAAAGGGTTCATCCAAGAAGTAGCGAAGCCAATTTGAGTCGCAACATAGGTAACCATCACCGTAGTGATACCATCATAACCAAGGCGAACCATAAGCGGCGCGATAATAATCGCAAATGCTACGGCTTCTTCACCCATACCAAATACCGCACCGCCTAGCGAGAACAGCAAAAATAGCACTGGAATGAATAGTGCTTCGTTACCTTTGGTCTTATCGATAAGGCGCAGGATACCGTTATCGATTGTGCCTGTGCGCATTACAACGCCGAAAGCACCGCCTATAACCAACATGAACATAATCACGCCGATTGCGCTGCCCCATTTAGAGCCAGAAACTAGCCCTTCGAAAGGGAAGTTCATCAAACCAATGCCACCACCAGAAGCAAACAGGCCAACCTTGTTGTAAACCAATTCACCGTTTTCGTCGGTTGCATAAGAGAAAGAAGAAGGATCGATAACTGTGCGAGTTTTTTCTGCACCGTCGACCATGTAGGTCACCTGTTGGCTATCAAAATGACCAGCAGGAATTAAGTAGGTAAGAATCGCAGCAAGAATACCAACAATGAAGATCAAAATGAGGGTATCTGGCATCTGCCACGACTTGGGGGTAGCAACCGAGTCTGCTGGTTGCGCATGTGTGTGAGACATAACTTACTTCACGTTAAATTCAATAAAGCATGAAATATCGATAAAATAGAATAAAAAGTCAATATTAATGCTTATGTCGAACTATAAATTCATCAAATATTTGAAGTGAAGTTAATTTGATTGTTTTGTGGTCAAATGTTGGGTTAATGTTTCAATATGCGTTGAGTTTGGATGATTCACGAGCTTTCATAGTGCATCTACAAGTGATCTAATCACTTGATTTCCTTCTGTTCTGCATAAAAAGCAGCGACATCACGAAGGTCTTCATCATTTAACATTTTTAACTGTGTTGCCATCATTTCTGCAAGTGGCCCTTTACGCTCACCGGCTTGGTAAGATTTCATTGCATTGTAAAGGTACTGAGTATTTTGACCAGCAAGGCTTGGATAGGTGTTGTTCGTTGCGATGCCTGTAACACCGTGACAATAGACACAGCTAGGTGATTTGATTTTACCTTTATCAGCATCACCAAACGGCTCGGCATGGATAGCGGAAGAGAAAATAAAAGAGATTAGAAGTACAAATCTGAGCATGGAGGTTATCTATTCGCTAAAAATCATGCCGATACAATAAAGCTTCCCCTTAGGGGAAGCTCAATGATCAAAATCAAATTAAAGTAGAGATTTTATACTTGATAAGAAAGTGTCGATGTCTTTCGCTGAAATATCTTTATGAGTTACAAAACGAATTGGATTTCCAGGGGTTATCGTGATGTTTTGTTCGTTTAGTTTCGCAGCGATACTTACTATGTCCACTTGGGGATCAAGCTTCGCGAACACGATGTTCGTTTGAACAAATTCAGGGTTGACTGAAAAACCAGGCAGTTCTGCTAAACCTTCCGCTAAGGTTTTTGCGTTGATGTGATCTTGTTTTAGCTGTTCCACTTGTTCGGTAAGGGCAAGTTTGCCTGCTGCGGCAAGAATACCCGCTTGACGCATACCACCGCCGACCATCTTTCTTAAGCGACGTGCTTTTGCGATGTAGTCTTTGCTACCAAGCAGTAGCGAGCCAACAGGGGCAGCCAGACCTTTCGACAGACAGATCGTCATTGAATCAAAGTACTGACCGATCTCTTTTACCGGAACATCAAGTGCAACGGCTGCGTTAAAAACGCGAGCGCCATCTAGATGCATCTGCAAGTTATGTTTATTCAGGAAGTCACGTGCTTCTGTTAAGTAAGACAGAGGTAGTACTTTACCATTAATTGTGTTTTCTAAGCTGAGAAGCTTAGTGCGAGCAAAGTGACAATCATCTGGTTTAATCGCAGCAGCCAGTTTATCAAATGGTAGCGTGCCATCTGGGTTATTTTCGACTGGTTGAGGTTGAATTGATCCCAAAACCGCCGCGCCACCAGCTTCGTATTTGTAGTTATGTGCTTGTTGCCCACATAGATATTCATCTCCCCGCTCGCAATGCGCCATTAAACCGAGCAGATTGGCTTGAGTGCCTGAAGTGGTAAACAAAGCTGCTTCGAAACCAGCAAGCTGCGCAGCAAATTTTTCAAGCTCATTGACCGTAGGGTCATCACCATAAACATCATCCCCAACGGGGGCCTTAAACATGGCTTCTCGCATGGCTTGGGTGGGCTGTGTAACGGTATCTGATCGAAAATCCATGAATGTCTCCTTGGTCAAAGTCCTAAATATATCCGCAAAGGCGCGCTTTGCTTAAGCAAGCGATCGTTTTGGCATCGGTGATCGTGCCATCGACAATCTTTTCTTCGAGTTGCTTGATTGACAAGGTGACGACCTCAATCACTTCGTCTTCATCGCACTCGTAACGGTTCGTTTTGTTAAGCTTTTCGGCAACAAATAGATACTGTATCTCATCACAAAATCCGGCAAGAGGGGTGACTTGGCCGAGAGACGTGAATTTCTCTGCACTAAACCCAGTTTCTTCCTCTAACTCTCTTTTGGCGCAGCAGAGTGGCTCTTCGTTGCCTTCTCTGGTACCAGCAGGAAGTTCCAATAGCCATTTATTAAGTGAAGGCCGAAATTGGTGGACAAGGACAATCTCACCCTCCGCTGTAATAGGGAGAATCACCGCAGCACCCGGATGATGGATTGTGGTGTGCGTAATTGCCTGTCCTGTAGGAAGCATAACGTCTTCTTCAATCAGAGAAATTTGCTTCCATTTATGAATTATCTTGCTCATGCAGTTATGAACCCTAGCTGTTACCGCATTTTTGACGTTTTTCGACATTAACCACAAATGGTGGGAAACAAAAGCAAAAAATACTGCAACACGACGAAAGCGTTTGCACTTTAAGTGAGCAATGTCTCATAAATGGAAACTTTGATTGCTTCGTCAAGATGGGGAAAAGCATCTGCTATAAGGGGAATTCGACAAAATACATTTGTAACAAAGTGATAACAAGTGTATAAAAATGTTAACGCAATACCACTTCAGCAGCCGGAGAACGTATGACACAAACCTTATTTGCCTCAAATGCCGAAAAAGCGCTTCTCTCAGAACGCATCAATAAATTGGCGAAAGCGTTAACGGATGGCGTTTATGAGCGTGAACATACGATCAAGCTCTGCCTTCTTGCTGCACTTGCTGGTGAAAGTGTTTTTCTTTTAGGCCCCCCTGGTATTGCAAAAAGCTTAATTGCCAAACGACTCATCCAAGCGTTCGATAACAGCAGTTACTTCGAATACCTGATGACGCGCTTCTCAACCCCTGAAGAGGTGTTTGGGCCACTGAGTATCCAAGAGCTAAAAGACAACGGCCGTTATGTTCGCTTAACTAAAGGGTATTTGCCAACTGCACAAGTCGTATTTTTGGATGAAATCTGGAAGGCGGGCCCTGCAATTCTTAATACATTGCTGACAGTGGTTAATGAGAAAACATTCAAAAATGGCAGCGATATCGAGCGTGTGCCAATGCGCTTGTTGGTATCGGCTTCCAATGAATTACCCGATGAAGATAGTGGATTGGATGCGCTCTACGACCGCATGTTGGTGCGTGTGTTTGTGAATCGAATTCAGAATAAACAAAACTTTAAGTCGATGTTGACTGTGGGCACATCGCAAGAGGCACAAGTACCAGAAGGCCTAGCGATAACTGATGAAGAATATCATCAATGGCAACAACAGCTCGACAAATTGACGTTAACCGACAATGCATTCGAAAAGCTTTTCCAGCTTAAAACGATGTTAGAAGCCAAAGTTGAAGCTCAGTTTGGTGATGTGGCCAATACCGACATGTATGTCTCTGACCGCCGCTGGAAGAAAGCCGTGAAGTTGTTAAAAGCGAGCGCGTTTTTTAATGGTCGCGATGAAATTAATCCGCTTGACCTTCTACTGCTGCAAGATTGTTTATGGAACAGTCCTGAATCGCGAGATGTGGTACGTGAAGTGGTTCAAGAGTTCGCCTTAAAACATGCATTTGATCAACAAGACGCGGAGCAGGAAATTGAGTATTGCCGAGAGTCTTTGGTTGATGTTCAACATGAACTAGAAGATGCCTACCGCATGACGTTAACGTCTGAAGCGGCAACGGGTATTTTGCGTAAAGAAACCATGCGCTTTGATACCTCTAAAGCCAAGATGTACAAAGTTGGCGCAGCCGTTAACTTAGTTAAATTGGTTGTCTTGCAAAGCAACATGTCGGTTTCAGAATCAGAAAAAGGTGATAGCCGCTGGGTTTATGTACCCAAAGATGAGTTAGATCGAGTCATTAAAGAGGGAAGCGGTGATGTGTATGGTTACGTCAATCAAAACACCAACATGTGCCGTTTACGATTTGATGTTGACGCGGCGAATAACCTAGTTATCCGTGATATCGCGAACCGAGGCATTTTGGTTAGCCTAGTGACTCAAGAGGGCTTGGATGTAGAGCTTTACCAAAAGTGGTTAACGCAGAGCGAAAAAGCCGTAAATCAGCTTAGTGAGGCAGAACACCATATGCGCAAGGTGAAAGCGAACTTTCATGATGCGCTTCCGCATAGCTTTGTTGATCCTGAACTACCCCGCCTAATGGAGTCGAGTCTGCAACAGGTAAGTCAGAGACTTGAATCAATCCAAGCAGAAAGTGAAAAAGTTATCCAACGCTTTAAAAACTTAAATCAGTTTTTCTCATAAGGAGACGACATGCTAGGTGCAGACGGACTTAACCTCGCGCTGATGGTGGCCGACTCCGGCATCATCGATAGCGCAGTTAATGATTTGATGGCGCGTTCACAAGTCATGATGATGGCAGAAAACCGAGGTGTTAAATCTTCGGTCAAAGGTCACTTGTTAAAGTGGCGAGGCAGCGTCAAAAAACGGATCACCAAGGTATGTGAGACAGAGCGTTTCCAACAAGAGCTGTCTTTATATCAAGAGGTTATTCATTGGGATGAAGAAACGTTTTTTGAAAACATCGAAGATGTGATTAAAAAGCTGGAATGGCACTCTGCGTTTTACATGCAAGCTCGCCGAATGATGGAAAAGAACAAAGGGATGAATAACCCTATGTTCCCTCATTACTTTTGTGATCAATGGTACCAAAGCCTCACCGATGCTATAAAACAAGCGCAAGTAAGCGAGCTTGAAGCCAA
This sequence comes from Vibrio sp. 1288, assembly GCF_033344475.1. Lineage (NCBI taxonomy): Bacteria > Pseudomonadati > Pseudomonadota > Gammaproteobacteria > Vibrionales > Vibrionaceae > Vibrio > Vibrio sp. 1288. The sequence continues at coordinate 18,448 of NZ_JAWPOX010000007.1, read as the reverse complement.
TAAAGAAAAGGTGCTGAATGACCTGTATCAACGTATGGAAACCATGCGTAATATGGATAAAGTCACGGAGTCGGGTGACGCTGAAAGTGTAGGGCGCCTGTGGGATATGGCATCTGCCAAGTTGAGTAAAACAGACTTAACGGTGATGAAACGCCATGCTGAGTTTCTGAAGAAGCACCAAGGCTTGCAAGAAATTGCGGAGCAACTCGGTCGTATGGCGGGGCAAGTAAATGATCCTGAACTAAATCGTGCGCCCACTGAAGAACTTCAATTGGTCGAAGAGAAAAGTGATGAGGCGACGGATGATATTGTCGGTATTCACGAAAGCGATGATCTAAATAAGCTACTTCCCAACGAAACGATGTTTTTGGCGTATCCTGAACTTGAAGTTGTGTTCTATAAACACTTAGTTGATAAACGGCTCATGAACTATCGTACACAAGGCAAATCGCGCACGTTACGTAAAGTTAAAGCTCACCGACCTGACCATAAAGCGGTAGATATCGAAAAAGGCCCCTTCATTGTTTGTGTGGACGCGTCCGGTTCCATGAGTGGCTTTCCTGAGCAATGCGCCAAAGCCATGGCTTATGCTCTGATGCAAATCGCACTAGCGGAGCAACGTGATTGCTATGTCATTATTTTTTCTACGGAACACATTACCTACGAACTAACCAAACAAGATGGTCTGCGCGAGGCGGCGGACTTTCTAACTTATAGCTTCCATGGTGGTACAGACTTAGAGCCAACTTTGATTAAATCTATCGACTTGATGAGCGGTGATAAATATAAAAACGCAGACATGGTAGTCATTTCCGACTTTATCGCGCCAAAACAACAAGACGAGTTACTGGCCAAAGTGGATGCGCTCAAAGCGAAGAAAAACCGTTTTCACGCGATTAGCTTATCGAAATACGGAAATCCTGCATTAATGTCGATGTTTGATCACACTTGGTCTTATCACCCTAATGTTGTGGGAAGATTGCTAAAAAGGGTCAGCAACTATTAAACGCCTTAATGTTTCATGGGACAAAACGAACTGAAAGCTAGATTTATATTGCTTCGTTTTAAGCCAATAAGATCGAACTTTGGTCGAATTGACTTAAAAGAAATCAAACGAACAGAAAATGAAATATTTTTGTTTGACTATCTTCTCTCAATCCGTAAAGTAGCCACCAACGCAACGGGGTAGAGCCCTGAAGCGTAACAAAAGGCGCCTTGGCAGAGTGGCTATGCAGCGGATTGCAAATCCGTGGACCTCGGTTCGACTCCGGGAGGCGCCTCCATTATTCTTTTGAGAGCGAATGGCTTTCGAGAATAAATGCGACACTAGCTCAGTTGGTAGAGCGCAACCTTGCCAAGGTTGAGGTCACGAGTTCGAACCTCGTGTGTCGCTCCAAATTATTCAGATATGGCCATGGCGGTATCTCGATGCCAAGTGCATCAACTTAAAACCAGCGACAGCTGGTTTTTTTGTATCTGAAGACTGATAAATTCATACCATCTCTTTTTCATTACCTGTGAGCTTAGCAACCCCATCTCTGTCACGAGTTTCTGATATTAAGTGTGACCTGATGTTTCGCACCTCAGCCAATTTCAGTTTACAATACGGGCTTCCAAAGGATTTGACGAAGACGCATGAGAAATACCGACGATTACATCATTTTTTATCACTTGATCGAGCAAGGTTCATTCAGTGCTGCCGCGAGACATATGTCACTGACTAAATCGGTCGTCAGTAAACGCATTGCCAAGCTTGAACAAGAGCTTGGTGTACAGCTTCTCTACCGAACAACGCGAACGCTAACGTTGACTGAAGCAGGACGAGCGTTTTTTACTCATGCAAAAGCGGTTTATCAAGCGGTGGCAACGGCGGAAGAATCCATTGTGGGTTTAGGTAAAAACTTATCTGGAAACATTAAAATTTCGGTGCCTACTATCTCTGGTGAATTAATTCTTCCTCAAGTGATTAATGAATTTAATCAGAAATACCCAGACATCAATATCGATATGGATCTAGATAATCGTTTCGTCGATATCGTGAATGAACGTTTTGATTTGGCAATTAGAACGGGTGTGTTGCCAGATTCTAGTCTGATTGCAAGAAAGCTGGTGGATGCGAATTGGCTCATTTGCGCGTCACCCCAATACCTAGCTAAACATGGCATACCTAAACAACCTCAAGCCTTGGCTAAACACAATTGTTTAGTCTATTCCTACCAAGAAACCGGAGCGCATGAGTGGGCGTTTAAAGATGGAGACGAAGTATATCAAATCACCGTCGACGGTAACCTCTGTACCAACAATTCTTCTGTATTGAGAAATGTGGCGCTGTTAGGGCAGGGAATCATCTATGTACCGCGTGTATTGGTTTATGAAGACTTAAAACAAGGCAGTCTGATTCAGTTATTTAAAGACGAAACAGCCAAATGTTTGGGTATTTATGCGGTGTATCCCTACACTCGTCAGCAACCAGAAAAAATTAAGATCTTTATCGATCATCTATACTCAAGCTTTCAAAGTCAAAACCATCGATTTTAAGCCAATAACTCAACACCGATCGTTATATTGGTGTTGAGCTTATGTTTCCATCTTCATTTCTAATAATTCTTATAAATTTAGAAGCTTAAGCTTTCTCCTTGTTTTATCACAAATATTGATAACAAGATGCTGCGCACAACTGTTAACAAGTGGTTTTGCTATTGTTTCTTTTAAGAAACGGTCTGTTTCTTGCGTTAAATTTCCCGAATGTGAAAGATAAGTGACAGAAAAATAAAAGAATTATTTTGTTTGTTGTCTATTGGTTAAGTGTTGCTTGCCTGCCTGACATAGACGCCGAGAAATGGACTGCTTATAGTGGCTCAAACGCCCATTACCGTCACTAAACGGTGATGTGAGCGAAGTACAATAACTAGAGATACGGATATGAAACAAAAGCAGCTGATTGACGAATTTAAAACTATCGTTGGGGAAGAAAATGTCCTAACCGACGAGGTTAAAACAAAATACTACCGCTCAGGTTTTCGCTCAGGTAGTGGCACTGCGCTTGCTATCGTGTTTCCTAATACTCTTGTAGAACAATGGAAGATAATTAAACAGTGCGTTGAAGCAAACTGCATTATTATTATGCAGGCTGCCAAAACTGGTTTAACAGAAGGCTCAGCTCCAAGTGGTAATGATTATGACCGTGATGTGGTCGTGATCAATATTACCAAAATCAAGAAGATTCACTTATTAGATGGCGGTAAGCAGGCGGTATGCTTGCCAGGTGCAAGTTTGCACTCATTGGAAAAAGAATTGAAGGCGGTGAACCGAGCGCCGCACTCTATCATCGGTTCTTCATCATTAGGTGCCACTGTGGTTGGTGGTATCGCCAATAACTCAGGCGGTGCGTTAGTCAAGCGTGGTCCTGCTTACACCGAACTGGCGATCTATGCGCAGGTGGATAAGCAAGGCCAGTTACATTTGGTGAACCACCTTGGTATTGAAGGATTAGGTGAAACGCCAGAAGAAATTCTTACAAACCTGCAAGAAGGGAACTTTGACCCAGCGAAGATCATTCATGATGAGCGAATGGCATCAGACAAAGAATACGATGAACGTGTTCGAGACGTGACTTCTGACATTCCTTCTCGCTTTAATGCCGATGAACGCCGATTATTTGAAGCCAGTGGCTGCGCTGGTAAGTTGGGGGTTTTTGCCGTTCGGGTTGACAGCTACCCAGTCCCCGAAAAAGAGCAGGTTTTTTACCTTGGCACCAATGACCCTGCGAAACTAACGAAGTTGCGAAAAGACTTCTTATCTACGTTTGATAACTTGCCTGAGATGGGAGAATACTTGCATCGAGATATCTTCAACATGGCAGAGAAGTACGGCAAGGATGTGTTCTTATCAATCGACTTGTTAGGCACAGATAAGCTGCCAAAAATGTTCGCACTTAAAGCTAAGGTAGAAAACTTCTTAGAGCGCATCCCGTTTGTCAGTAAATATCTGCCAGACACCATTCTGTACTACGCGAGCAAGTTGTTCCCACAACATTTACCAGAGCGAATGCTGGATTTCCGTGACAAGTATGAGCATCACCTGGTATTGAAAATGAGTGATGGTGGTATTGCTGAAGCACAAAAATACCTCAAAGAAGTTTGGGCTGTTGAAGACGACTGTGATTTCTTCGAGTGTACGCCGGAAGAAGGTAAAAAAGCTTATTTACATCGTTTTGCAGCCGCTGGTGCAGCAATTCGGTACGAGACGATTCATCGAAAAGACGTGGAAGACATCGTTGCACTTGATATTGCATTGCGACGCAATGATGAAGAGTGGCTAGAAACTTTGCCTGAAGAGGTGAGTAAGAACCTTGTTCAAGCGCTCTATTATGGTCACTTTATGTGTTACGTCTTCCATCAAGATTACATTTTCAAAAAAGGGACTGACACGAAGTTGATGAAAAAGCTGATGCTAGAGCACCTCAATAGCCGTGGTGCCAAATACCCAGCAGAACATAACGTGGGTCACTTGTATGAAGCCGAAAACTCGTTGCAGAAGTTTTACCACGAATTAGACCCAACCAATACCTTTAACCCTGGTATTGGTAAAATGGACAAATATAAGCGCAATTGTAACTGCTGTGCGTAATGTGCTGTCTCACCATGATTAATAATCGTTGTTCATCATTCAAATGATGAGCATAAGATAAGCCCTGATGATACTTGTGACATCAGGGCTTTGTGTTTTGGGTCTTTTTTATTGACGACTGGTATCGGCGTTGAAACAGCGACTAAAGAGCACGTACTGCAGCGGCGGCGATGATGCCTGCTGCAATTGCGGGTAGAGGCTTTTTCACGATGAACATGACAACGGCAGTAGAAAACAGTGCTGCTCTAGCACCATTATCACCCTCTACTGCTAGCGGAGCTAAAAGCGCAACCAATACAGAGCCTGACATCGCAGTAATGAAACGTTGAACCCGTTCGCTAATTGGAATGAATGACATAACATACACTCCGCCCCAGCGGGTTATGAGCGTGACTAACGCCATAGCGATGATGATAAGCAGTGTGCCACCTAAGGTTGTTTCGATGTTCATGCTTTCTTCTCCTTCCAACAAGCACCCAATACTCCGCCAGTAATGGCGCCAACCACTACGTGGCTATTCTCTGGCAAATACCAATACGCCAACATAGAAGAGGCTGCTGCTATGGCCCAAATCGCAAAGATTCTTAAGTCTTTCGGCCCGGCCACCACCATAGACAGCAGGAAGCATCCCATAACCATATCGAGCCCGAAGCCCACCGGATCTTTGATTGCGCTACCAAAATAAATGCCGATCCAGGTGCCCACAATCCAAAAAGACCACATCGCTAAGCCGCCACCAACAAGCAAGCCAAAGCCTGGTTCTTTTCTACCAAATGCATTGAGTGCCATTGCCCAGTTAGCGTCTGATGCTACCAGCATTACACCGTAACGTTTTGTTGGTGGGAGTTGTCGTAACCATGGATAAAGTGTGGCTCCCATCAAGAGGTGACGAGCATTAATAGCAAATACAGTAATAAGAACTGGAATGAGAGGGACTTCTGCTCCCCACATTTCTAACGTGGCAAATTGTGAAGCACCGGCGAAGACCAGTGTGCTCATCAACATAGTGGGAAATACATCTAGTCCAGTCTGTACCGCAGCAACACCGAAAGCGAGGCCAAATATGACCACGAACATAGAGAGGGGTAAAAGTTGGGTGAATCCGTTCCAGACGTCAAGCCGATTAAATTCGTGCAACTCAGCGGAGGAGCGTTGAAGATGTTGAGTATTTTCTGTCATAGAGATACCTAGCTAGCAGGCAAAGGGGCAGTGCCATACGAGTGTGTTTGTTATTCTTTTGTAAACTTCATGTTTAACATCAATTAGAGGGGCTTTCAAACACTAAGTGCTATATAAAATTGAGCCATCCAAGCGGCTTTAAGAAATAGAGTGTAGAGAGTCGCACTTGGTAGTGCTAAAGGAGATTAAAACAACAGAAATAGTAAGCTCTGTTTAAGTGATAGAATCACGAGCTAGTACAGATTAGTAAATAAGAAAGAAAGCGAGCACGAGGCTCGCTTTTTCGCTCTGTTACGAATAACTGAATAGGTTTATTTTACGTAGACACGAGGGTTCGCGCTTCCCCAAACCGTGTATAGTTCAGGGAAGATGACTTCTGCGTGTTTTTCCATCTCAGCAGATGAAATCGTTTTGCCTTGTTGGGAGCCAAACAAAACAACTTCAGAACCAGGCTCAACATCTTTGATACCTGTAACATCTACCATTGTAGTGTTCATTGAAGCAACGCCCGCAACTTTTGCACGTTGGCCATTGATCAGAACTTCTGCCGCATTCCCCATTTTTCGTGGGTAACCATCAGAGTAACCAACAGGAATGTTCGCCATTAAGCTTTCTTTGCTTGTTGTGTAGCTACTGTCGTAACCGACTGTGCTATTTTTTGGCAGGTGGTGAACGGATGCCACGCGTGTTTTGAAAGACACGATAGAAGGGTACTCAGGGTTAGTCGGTAGGTCTCCGTATAAAACGCCACCAGGACGAACCATATCAAGCTGCGCCTCAGGAACATTAAGCGCGGTGTAAGAGTTTGCTACGTGCAGTAAAATGTTGTCGCGTTTTAGATTCGCCTCATTAATCAGCCATGTAGAACTGTCTTTGAATGAAGCTAACTTTTGGCGCACGTCGTCTGCATTGTAGTTAGGGAAATGAGTCATGATGCCAACAATATTAACGCCAGCTTGTTGAGCGATTTCTAGCGCTTCTTTCTTGCCCGCTTCTGTCGTCATATCAACACCATTACGTCCCATACCACCGTCGTTCAGAGCAAGGTGAACTTTGATTTCTTTACCAGCTTTCTCGGCTAGTTTAGACAGTGCTTTAGCTTGCTCTGCTGTGCCTATCAACTCTTCGACATTTAGGTCGATTGCGGCTTCAATCTCGCCAATATCCGCTGAGCGTACACGCATAATTTGGCCTTTAAAGCCACTGTCGCGAACAGTTTGTGCTTCGGCGTTACTTGCAACGGCAACGCAAGGAATTTGTTGTTCGATAATAGTCGGCATCAGGCCTGCGATACCATTGCCGTATGCGTCGGCTTTCATCACGGCGCAGATTTTCGTTTTGCCATCCATGTGCGATTTAAACTGCTCAATATTATCGCGGAACTGACCTAAGTTTATTTCTAGCCAAGCGTTAGCACCTTGAACTTGCTCTGCTTTTGCTGCTGTATTGCTAATTTGAAGAGGAGCAGCAGTGGCTTGAATTACAGGAACCGCGATTGCAGCAGCGATAGTCAGTGATAGTAAGGTTTTATTTAAGCGCATAAAGTCTCCGTACGCGTTTTTTGTATTGGTTATGTTATTGAGTACTTGGGGAAAGTACCTGACGAAGTAAAACGCTCCAAGTGGTGCTTTGGAGCGTTTATTAAGATAGTGATTTAATATATACCTAAATATACCTCAGTGATGACATTCAATTTAAGCAAATCGGGATTGATTTGATATCTACTAAGGTATCCACTGAGTTTAACTCAGTTTAAAGCGGCTCATTACATCTTTAAGAGAAATGGATAGCTGGCTTAGTTCGCGGCACGCCTGTGCGGTTTGCTCCGAACCTTGCGAGACCTCTTGAGATGCCAAATGTATGTTTTCAATGCTGCGGTTAAGCTCTTCCGCAACAGAGTCTTGCTGGTTACAAGCCGTGGCGATTTGGGTACCCATGTCTGAGATGTCCGAAATCGAATGCTCAATGTCGCTCATCAGCTGTTTTGATTGAATGCCTTGTTCTGCACATTCTGAGATACTGGTTCTAGAAAGTTCAGTGGCTGATTTTGCGTCTTTTGCAAGTGATTGTAGCTGCTCAATGATCGAAGTGATTTCACTCGTTGAATCTTGCGTACGGCCGGCAAGAGTTCGAACTTCGTCTGCAACGACGGCAAAGCCACGACCAGACTCACCAGCACGCGCCGCTTCAATGGCTGCATTAAGTGCAAGTAGGTTGGTTTGATCGGCGATGTCGCGGATAACATCCACGATCACGTTAATTTTATTCGATTGCTGTTCAAGCTCTGCTACGGTATCGCCTGCAGCGCCAATTACGTTTGAAACTTCTTGAATCGCGTCAACCATACCTTGGGTTTCACGAACACCGTGTTGTGTGCGGCGGTTTGCTTCGTTAGCTTGGTTCGCTGAGTCTTCAGTGTTACGAGCAACATCGGCTACGGCCGCTTTCATTTCTGTCATTGCTGTTGCGATGTGCGTAATTTGCAGCTGTTGATCTTTCATACCAGACGCAGAAATATCGGAGATTTGGTTCATCTCTTCGACAGCGCTGCTTAACTGAGTAACTGCAGCAATCACGTTATCGATAACTTGGCGTAAGTCATCTTGCATCTTAGTGGTCGCGTCTGCCAGTTCACCAAGCTCGTCATTGCCGATTGCTTTACGGTCAATGTCACTTGATAGATCACCTGTCGCGATGGCATTTGCTTGCTCAACAACAAGTTTAAGTGGGCCACAAATTAGGCGAGTCAGCACGTATGTCATGCCTACCATGATCAGTAGAATAATCACGTTACTTGCAATTGAAGAATTACTCAATCCATTTACAGAGGACAGGATATGAGTTTTGTTGCTGTCCATAGCTTCTTTAAGGAGACGGATTAGTTCGCCTAACTCTGAGTCAACCGCTTCGAAAGCAGACAAAGAGTTCGCCAAAATAGGGTGGGCCTTGCTTTTGTCGTTAGCTAGCATCGCTTCATTGTACTGGTCCATAGTATCCAAATACTTTTTCCACTGACGCATAAGACGCTGGTAAGTTTGCTGCTCTTCGCCAGGCCAGATAGTTTCACCGTAAGCGTTGAGCTCTCTAGTGATCTTTTCGCGTTCTCTAATATTGTTAGAAATTTTAGTTTTGACTTGGTCTGCGTCTTCATAAGTGTACGCAGCAAATTGAGCTCGGCGCCAGCGAGACAAGTGATCTCGAATCGAATCGACCCTTTCCATTGCAGGAAGCGTATCGTCGGTATAGTTTAAAAGCTCAGATTTGATGCTTTTGAGCTCTGTAGATAAAAACACGCCAAATGCAATGTTGACGATGGCAATGAGTAAAAACGATAGCGATATCTTTTTCGCTATAGAAAGATTCTTGATAGACATTAGTGATATACCTTGTTTTTCTTATGTTGTGTCGCCAAAGTAAACCACATCCTTATATGTGATATATGTCCATCAAATTACTGCAACTCGTGTAACGTACCATTATTTATTGATATTTTCGATAATGAATTGAGCTTTGTTTGAAAATAAAAAAAGTCAATGATTTTATAAAGGTACGACCACATTCGATATAAAGTTATCGGTAACAAAATATGATGTTCTGTACGCAGTCGTGCCAAGAGCAGGGAATCAAATTGTTACAGATGTTACAGCGGTGAAAAGATCAGCGTTCATAACGTGATAGTCGCGTGTTTACCTCGAAGCAGTTACGGGCACTAGTATGCGTATGACTTAATAGCCAATGAAAGGGAACGGGTGCTTATTGGTCTAATTGAATGCCAAATGTACTAGGCAGATCGCTTTTTAAGCACTTAAATCAAAAAGATAAAATTTATTGTTGACCAGATAAATTAATCCGTTAAAGTACGCCTCGTTCTCACGGCAAAGGTCGCTGAGACAGATGGTGTCTAACCCATCGCATGATTGCGTTGCCCTGGTGGTGGAATTGGTAGACACAAGGGATTTAAAATCCCTCGGCGTTCGCGCTGTGCCGGTTCAAGTCCGGCCCGGGGCACCATCAAAATCTTTGGTGACAGAGATATAAAATCAGAAAGGCGCCTTGGCAGAGTGGCTATGCAGCGGATTGCAAATCCGTGGACCTCGGTTCGACTCCGGGAGGCGCCTCCACTATTTCGAAAGCCAGTCTTAAATGACTGGCTTTTTTCGTTTTTAGTCCGCCTTTTCGTAACCCTCGCGCTTTCCTAAAGCCTCCCATGTTTTGATCACCATTCAATATTTTTAATGCGCTAATCATTGACTTTATAAATGTTAGACAACTCAATAATTGTATAGTGTGATTGGTGATAGTTTCTCTTCGATTGTAATCCGAACTTTTTGTATTACAGGCAGCAACCTAGCTAGCGTCATAGTTAGTATCGCTTGGTGCGTATATGCAGAAAGGAGGATTCTAGTCCTTAACGTGAGAGAAAAATAATGAAAACATTCAACCTTAAACCTACACTTTTACCCTTAACTTTGCTGCTCAGTTCGCCTGTAATGGCGGCACAAAATGGCACCATGATGCAGTATTTCCATTGGTATGTGCCAAATGACGGTGCGCTCTGGACACAAGTTGAAAACAACGCTTCGGCACTATCTGGCAACGGCTTTACTGCGTTATGGTTACCGCCCGCCTATAAAGGTGCTGGTGGTAGCAACGACGTCGGTTATGGCGTTTATGATATGTATGATTTGGGAGAGTTTGATCAAAAAGGTTCGGTGCGCACCAAGTATGGCACCAAAGATCAGTACCTAAGCGCCATCAATACTGCCCATAAAAACAATATCCAGATTTATGGCGATGTGGTGTTCAACCATCGCGGCGGTGCGGATGGTAAATCCTGGGTCGACACCAAGCGAGTCGATTGGAACAACCGAAATATTGAACTTGGTGATAAATGGATTGAAGCGTGGGTAGAGTTTGATTTCCCTGGGCGCAACGATAAGTACTCAAACTTTCATTGGACGTGGTACCACTTTGATGGCGTGGACTGGGACGATGCTGGCGAAGAAAAAGCTATCTTCAAATTCAAAGGTGAGGGTAAGGCATGGGATTGGGAAGTGAGCTCGGAAAAAGGCAACTACGATTACCTTATGTACGCTGATCTAGACATGGATCACCCTGAAGTTAAGAAAGAACTTAAAGACTGGGGTGAGTGGTATATCAACATGACTGGTGTTGATGGGTTTAGAATGGACGCGGTGAAGCACATCAAATATCAATACCTGCAAGAATGGATTGATCACCTACGTTGGAAAACAGGGAAAGAACTATTCACGGTCGGAGAGTACTGGAACTACGATGTGAATCAGCTGCATAACTTTATCACCAAAACCTCTGGCAGCATGTCTTTGTTTGATGCACCGTTACATATGAACTTTTATAATGCGTCTAAATCGGGTGGTAGCTACGATATGCGTCAAATCATGGATGGTACGCTGATGAAGGACAATCCAGTCAAAGCGGTTACCTTAGTAGAAAACCATGACACTCAGCCTTTGCAGGCGTTGGAATCAACCGTTGATTGGTGGTTCAAGCCGCTCGCTTACGCGTTTATCTTATTGCGTGAAGAAGGTTATCCATCCGTGTTTTATGCAGATTACTACGGCGCGCAGTACAGTGATAAAGGGCATGACATCAATATGGTCAAAGTGCCTTACATTAAAGAGCTAGTAACACTGCGTAAAGATTATGCCTATGGCAAACAACATTCTTATCTCGACCACTGGGACGTAATTGGTTGGACTCGAGAAGGTGATGCAAATCATCCACATTCAATGGCCGTGATCATGAGTGATGGACCTGGTGGCTCGAAGTGGATGTATACGGGTAAACCAAGTGCTCGCTACGTAGACAAGTTGGGTATCCGAACTGAAGAAGTTTGGACTGATGCGAATGGTTGGGCTGAGTTCCCAGTAAACGGCGGATCTGTCTCGGTTTGGGTTGGCGTTGAATAATCCATTCCTGTGATTTTGATACAGAGTAGGCAATTCTTGATAAAACTTTTCAATGAATCAATGTGTTATTTGATATTCATTCAACAAATGAGTAACTTATATTTGAGCATAATCTAGAGGAAGATAAAGAATGGAATCTATTGCTGATGTATTGGTTGTGGCTATTGTGTTCGGTGCCATATTTGGGGGCGGGATAATAAAGTTAATCTTGAACCATCGTAAAGAAGTAAGAGCGTTGGAGATATCTGAACGTAATACGATGAGCCGAGAAGAACAAGATAACCTTAACAAGCAAATTGGTGACTTGAAGCGACGTGTTGAAGTGTTAGAGCGAATTGTCACAGATAACAAATATCAACTTGAAAAAGAAATTGCCTCTCTGTAGATCACCACTTAATCGTAAAGCCGGCGAAGTCCGGCTTTTTCGTGTCTGTACGTCATACCTTTCGGATGTTTAACTCAGCGTTCATCAAAAAAGTCTTTGTCGCGAATGTATTTACTCATAAAGTGATAAGAGAACGGTCGCATTAGCCAACTAAATAAGGAGCGCCCAAGCCGTATGAGCGTTGGGGTGTTCTCGTATATTCTCCCGTTATATAACCATAGCATTTTGCCTACATGCCAATACAAAAAAGGTACGGGCGGCATAAAGGTCACGATGTCGATGTCGCAACAAATCCTGTATGTTTTGTGCCCCAAACGGTAGCGTTTCTTAAACGTCCAATCCCCGACAGCGGGCTGTCCGAAAGTGACCACGCGTTTAATGCTTTTTGGGTATTTTTTCTCAATATAGTCAGCAAAAACACTGCCAATCGCGCCACCTGAAGAGTGGCCAGTAATAGTGATTCTTTTCCCCCTGAGAATAAGTGGTACAACGATACCTTCGAGGCGTTCGATCACGGTCAACCCTAACCGATCTTCATTTCGGCTCGGTAAACTTTCTTGGAACAACAGATGATAGAAACCCGCGTGAATGCGATAGTTTAGTCCCAACCTTCGACAGCTTCTCGTCCACATCGCGAAGTTCAACAACCAATCACTGATACTGTGTGAGCCTTTAATCACTACGACCACTTCACTCTGTTTTTTACTCCAGAGCACGCGAATCATAATCTTACCGTGTTCATTTCTAATGACTCGTTGCCCATTAGGATCGAACCCGTATTGAGTTTGCCTGAAGACGCGAGGGTAGGCGAGATTACAAAGCACCGCATAGCGCTCGTATTGGTATCGTTTTAATGGTTTCACGTTAACTTTCTTAGTGGAGCCTAACGTTTGACTGTAATTAATGAATATTAAAAATACGTGAACCTTGATTTAGGGTCGGTAGAGATTCTGTGTATTGGTATCGCGAATGAAAGACTCAAACTGGCTTAAATGCGTCAAGATGGTTTGGCGAGAGAGTGCATGATGTTCGCTAAGCACGTTAATTAGCTTTTTCAAAGCCTTACGATCTTGTTTATCAAGATTTGCTGTTTCTTTGAGTTGTGCGAAAAATTCAATTTGACTTGAAGTGTCGTTAAAGTCACCGAGCTTGTCTTGCAATAGTTTTAGTTGTTTCACGTTGTTTTTGTGCTGTTGGGAAGGATAGAGCGTGGAAAATCCTTCTAACAGATAACGCAGCGCTTTGCACTTTATCCGCATCGAATGAATCACGCTGTCACGACTTTTGTCCGAGATCTTGCGTCGTGCTTTATCAACTTTTTTAAATTGATCGGAGATTTTTTGGCTTGCGAAGAGTAACGCAGGTACGTTGCTATCCACTCGTTCGTGTTGCGTACTTCGCAGCAGACTATTCCTGACCAAAGTGCAGTGCGTTGTGTATTCTTTTGTAGCTAGCCAACGCGTAACTCTTGCCTGTTCGTAAGCACGTTCGGCTTCGATAAAGCCAAAAAGCTGCTCAAGAGACGATTTGTGATTTGGGAGCATTTCAATGTATTGGTTTTTGTCCAAGATAAATACGTCCAAATCACGCAGCTTATTTGTTTTCTTCATCATTATTCTTAAATGAGGTTTCAAAATACGCTGTTCAAAAGGAGGGATCAGTTCGCGAAGTAGTGAGCATAGTGAGCGTATGCGCCTTAGTGTGACGCGATACTGGTGTGTATATTCAGGGTCCAAGTCATGGACGATCCCCTGTTCCAGAGAGCGTGCATAATCAAATTCAGTAAGTAAGAAGTGGGACACTACGAAGTCGAGTTCGGAATCAGTATGTAGCGGTAATTGAAATGATGACTTTCGAAACATGATGAGCGCTTATTTGTCCCCTGCAGTACGAGTTAAGTTTATACCCATACTGCCAATTTGTGTGACTTGTCGATTCCTCATTGACATGAAGTGATGAAGCAAAGTAAACGAGAGCAAAGCATGCTGATGTTCTTGTGAGCAAAATGATCGCCCTTTGTTCGTTTGAGTTGGCTTTTTAACCATTTGAATAAAAGAGACTAATTTTTTGTTGACCAGATAAATTAATCCGTTAAAGTACGCCTCGTTCTCACGGCAAAGGCCGCAGAGACAGATGGTGTCTAACCCATCGCATGATTGCGTTGCCCTGGTGGTGGAATTGGTAGACACAAGGGATTTAAAATCCCTCGGCGTTCGCGCTGTGCCGGTTCAAGTCCGGCCCGGGGCACCATCAAAATCTTTGGTGACAGAGATATAAAATCAGAAAGGCGCCTTGGCAGAGTGGCTATGCAGCGGATTGCAAATCCGTGGACCTCGGTTCGACTCCGGGAGGCGCCTCCATTCTTTTACTTGTCCATGAGTTCCGATAGTAACCTGTAGGATCTCAACTTCTCAGATTGTTCAAACACCATCGTGTTTACCATAATTTCATCTGCCCCAGTGCGTTCCAAAAGTTTCTCAATTTTCTGTCTTACATATGTTTGATCACCATGGATAGATTCACGTAATTGAGTTTCAACGTGAAGCTTTTCCTGTGCTGACCATAGTGGTGCCATACTTTTCACTGGTGCGCGAAGTTTTTCGCGATTGCCGCGAATCATTTTTAAGAATTTTTGCTTCTCTGTTGTCGCGAGAAAATATGCATGTGACTGAGTATCCGCTACGATAACGTTGGCACAAATCATCACATAGGGTTGAGCTAAATGCTCGGATGGGACAAACTCATCTCGATAAAAGTTTAGAGCACGAGACATTGCATCTGGAGCAAAGTGTGCAGCAAATGCGAAAGGTAAGCCTCTCTTAGCTGCTAAACGTGCGCTGTATGTACTCGACCCCAGAAGCCAAATCGGCAGAGATGTGTTGTTACCTGGATAAGCCGCGACTGGTTGATTTCGAGATACGGGACCAAGAAAGAAATTAAGTTCCTCCAACAGCTCTTCAAAGTCAGGATCCATATGCTCTGGTTCCCGCCTTAATGCATGCATTGTTTGGTAGTCGGTGCCTGGTGCGCGTCCTAATCCGAGGTCAATACGACCAGGGTATAATGCCTCTAACGTTCCGAATTGCTCTGCAATAACTAGTGGTGCATGGTTAGGTAACATGATTCCACCAGATCCTAAACGGATCGAGTTCGTGTGCGCTCCAATATGACTGAGTAATACACTGGTTGCGGCACTGGCGATGTCGGGCATGTTATGGTGTTCAGCCATCCAAAACCGATGATAGCCCCAGGACTCGATTGATTGAGCTAATTCAACGGAGCGCTCGAACGTTTCGGTGAAGTTTGTTCCGTCGGACACGGGTGCCAAATCCAGAACAGATAAACGAGGAAAAGACATAGGATAGTTATAGCCTGTTAATGAATCTTAACTATCATATGGTGGTGAAAGTTGACGTTTAAAAGGGGAGGATTAACCATTCACAATGGATTATTTTTCTTCAATGCCTGGAGAGCGTTTAGCTTACGAGTTTAGCTTTTGCTATGTGATAAAAGCGGCTTTATTACTGTAAGTGGCCACAGTGGTCGATGTCGTTGAATATTCGCATGTAGAACGTTTCCACAGCTACTTTAGATTAAAACATAGGCCTCTTTAACAGCGAACTGCTGTTGTCGACAATAGTGAACGAGCTAGCTTTAGAACGTTTTGACTGATACATAGACTTGTCTGCCGCTGTTAATAATTCATGTACATTCGACCCATGCTCAGGATAGAGTGCAATACCAATGCTAGCTCCGACGCATAACTCTTTACCTTTAAAATGAATTACTTTTTCTATTTCTTGGATATAGCGTAGTGCACATGCAGACAGAGACGTACCTGTTGTGTGTGAACGATGAATAATAATAAATTCATCTCCACCAAAGCGGCCTACCATGTCTGATTCGTCGATAATACTTGATAATCTACTAGCTACAGATTTTAACACTGCATCGCCTGCCTCATGGCCATGGCTATCGTTAATATCCTTAAATAAATTTAAATCTATAAAAAACAAACTAAAACTATTCTCACTGCCTCTGAAATAACGCGTAAGCTGGATCAAATGTTTTTCTATTGCTCGACGATTGTAGATATTAGTTAAGGAGTCGTGCTCAGACAAAAATACCAAACTTTCTTTTTGACGATTTAGAACTGAAGTTTGATTCTCTACTTCTTCTTTAAGTTTTGATTTTGATATTGTTGTGTGGTTTAACAATGCCGCCATTTTATTGAAGTAACAAGACAGATTTTCAAATTCCGTGAATTGATTTTCTGAAGGGATTTTATAGTCAAAATTTGACCTGCTTAATTGTTTTATTCCATTTATAAACCTTTGAAAGCTTCTCTTGAACTTTATTTTTATATAAAAGCATAATAGCATAACAACCAGAGAGATAAAAATAATACCTGCTTGAGTGTAATAATTTAAATTTTGTAGTTTTGTAGACTTATTATTAAGTATTTTTTTATAAATATATATTATTTCATTATTCATATCCTGGGATACAATGTTTATTCTGGATTGTATGACAGGATTTGATTTATTATAATTTACGACTGAATCATAATGGCGATCTTTGTCTAGTAAATGATTATTTTCGTATTGAACTAAAAAATACAGTTCGAGATTCATTTTTTTTAGGTCTTTAGTAAGGTATAAAACATCTTCATTTTGAGATAATAATTCGTTTAATTTGT
Organism: Vibrio sp. 1288; assembly: GCF_033344475.1. Taxonomy (NCBI): domain Bacteria; kingdom Pseudomonadati; phylum Pseudomonadota; class Gammaproteobacteria; order Vibrionales; family Vibrionaceae; genus Vibrio; species Vibrio sp. 1288. The sequence continues at coordinate 1,605 of NZ_JAWPOX010000007.1, read as the reverse complement.
TATGAGAAATCATGAATTGTGTGAAATTGTTTTTTCCCCTATTTTGAGTGTAAGCCCAAAGATAACTACTTAATGACTCTAATGATATTTGTATGTCCATTATTTGGTTTAATTGTTTCTTGGCTTTATAATCTTCTATTTTTATGAAGCTTATGTATACTATAACGCTGATACATAGTATTACGCTTAGACTGAATAGTGATGCTAAATAGTGGTTTAACGAACGATGCATTTTAATCTAGACCATCAAAATATGAATTGATATAGTTTTCTTTAAATATTTTTCTGTAATTTGGAATCTGTCCTTCTACATAGTTTTGTTTTAATGCCCAATTAGCTTCTGATTGTAATGTAAATAATAAAGAATTCGTTAAATTTAATCGAAAGTTATAATCATCCCAACTCCAAGATATTTCTTCAACTGTTGTGTTAAGTTTTTTTGATAGTATTTTCATTGTTAAATGAGGGTTTTTATCCATCCAGTTAATTGAGTGATGAAGTGACTTTATTATTTTCATTACTTCTTGATCTGATTTTTCAATGTGTATTTCTTTTGATACAAGCAAAAAGTAAAGTTTATACACGCCAATAATTCCTATGTTCTTTACTTCTTCATTTATTCTATTCTTGGCCATAAATCCGTATGGCTCCCAAGTAGATATTGCATCGACGTTTCCTTGCATTAAATGATTTATAATAACCTGCGTTGTTGATGATATTTTTTCTACTTTTTCTAAATCAATGTCATTTACCTGTAGCAACAAGTCTAAGTAATATTCGCTAGCGCTCTTTTTTATTACACCAACCTTTTTTCCTGGTAATTTATCTATACTTTCTATGCCAGACCGCTTTTTAGTTAGCAGCTTAATATCATTCGTAGAAGATGCAAAAGAAGTGATTAATGCTAAATCTTTGTATTCAAAGCTTTTAAACATCAGTACGCTTTCAGAAAAAGTGGCGTAATTAACATGGTTTTCTAGAAGTAGGTTTGAACATTCGACCCCTCCAAAGCACATGATAAGTTCGACGTTTAAATCGTTTTCTTCAAACGCACCTATGTGCTCTGCAATGATAAAAGGGGCTGACAGAGGCGTCTTAGATATACCGATTGTTGTAGGTTTGTGGATAGCATTTGATACCGTTGTTAACTTTAAATAAGCAACTACTAATGCAGAAAGAACTAAAATTATGATAACTGTAGAAATCTGTTTTGTATCCATCAAAAACAACTCCCTTCATAATAGTAGTAATTAATCTATCAGTTAAATGAGTGTAGTTGCTTATTGGGTTGATGCTAGGAGAGGAGGGGATTTATTTGTATCGTGCCAAATTTATGAGTACCTAGGGGTAATTTCGGTAACTGGCTTAGATATAAAGAATTTATCTTTAGTTAGTTCAAGTTGTAGCAAATGACTGATTTCATAACATGATGATTTATGGAGAGATATCAACTTTTTAAGTTGAAAAATTGTACTCCATTTTTGCCATTTTTCTTTATCTCATACATTGCGTGATCGGCTTTTTGATAGGCTATGTTCCCTTTAACTGTTGTTATACTTAAAGTAGGCAACGATTGGAGGGAACTCCTATGCTTCAGTCACAGTT